>DALV01000008.1:0-21308 GCA_002496905.1 Euryarchaeota archaeon UBA105
TGGAAATGAAGGGGCTATCTGGCATTATACAGACCAGACTTGGTGGAATCGAACAACAAGTTTCACTGAAAACCTGCGTGATGTTGACTTTAACGGAGCTGATGATGGATTGGCTGTTGGTAATGCTGGAACCATACTTGCTACAGATAATGGTGGCACAACATGGGATTACAGAGAGGCTCCAGATCCAGAATCTTCAATCGTTTCTGTATCTTACTTCAATCCTTATCGCATGTTCGCAGTAAGTGATTCTGGGCAGATCATATACTCAACAACCCCTGGTGGATTTGAATGGCAATTAAGAGAAATTGAATCTGCAGGTTACAATACAACACTTGGGATTGACATTTCTTCTATTGATGTAGTCTCATCCTCAAGAATTCTATTTTCTGGACCAAATGGATATCTAGGGTTGAGTCTTGACCAAGGCTTGAATGTTGAAAAAAATATACTACCTTCAGGAGTAAATACCTCATTCAATGATCATGCAATGTTCGACTATGTGTCAGGAATAGTAGTTGGTGATTCAGGAGTTATCCTGTTTACTGATAGAGCAGGGGAAAACGAAGATATTGGCTTCGAAATCCCCGATTACAATAATTTTGGAGAGTTCGTCGAATATGCAGATGATATGCTTTTATCTGGATTTATTGCAACAATTAAAATCGTTTTATTCGGAATAGCATTAGGATTTATTATCGGTTTAATTCTAGCAATGATGAAAACAGCACCTACATCTCTCAAAAATTTACTAGAACGTTATCCAACACGCCAAATCAAAGGGCTTGGAATAATTTGCTTAGTGTTTGCACTATGGTTAATCTATTCTGGCCTCAGAAGGTTCCCTGATTTACAATTAAACGGAATAGAGTACATTTTCACCCCAGTTGGTGATCCAAGGGGATTTGCGATGTTTGGCCTTGGAGTTGCAATTTTTGTTATTTCAATACAATTTGTATTAGCAGATGAAAAATTATCTGGACCATTGTTCAAAATTCGACCCCTAAATTCGATAGCAACCGTCTACACAGATTTTTTCCGAAATACTCCATTAATTGTACAATTTATGTTCATTCACTTCGGAGTGAGATTGGGAATGAGAATTCAAGAATTAATGGAAGGTACATTTGGCGATCCAGGCATTGATGGAATTGACTACTTCTTCTATGGTGAACGGGCTTTCTTAAGTGCAATATTCACTCTAGGGCTAAATTCTGGAGCATACCAATGTGAGACAATCCGAGGTGCTATATCAGCTATACCATCAGGTCAAATGGAGGCTGGTAGGAGTATAGGATTAACCTATATTGGGACAATGCGATTGGTTATAATGCCACAAGCAATTAGAATTTGTATACCGCCTATCGGTAATGAGATGGTGAATTTGGTATTGAATTCTTCACTTGCGATGGTAATTGGTTATTCTGAACTTTCAAGACAAGGGAAACTGATGATTGCGACCACTTTCCAAATATTTTCTGCCTGGGGATTGGTTATGATATCTTATTTTGTAGTCACATGGACACTTGCCTTACTTCTTCGAAGATTAGAAGAGAAAACAAAAATCCCAGGGTTGGGAATTTCAGGGGGTTCTTGAATGGAAGATGTAGTTCTCTCAATTCGTGATTTACACAAGATTTACCCCGGAGGTGTTCATGCAGTTAGAGGAGTCGACTTCGATGTTCATGAAGGAGAGTCAGTAGCGATAATTGGATCTTCGGGTTCGGGAAAATCTACTGTTCTTCGATGTATTAACAGATTGATTGAGCCCACAGAAGGTGTAATTGAATTACGAGGGCAACAGATAAACTCGCCTAGTGCAAATGTAAACGAGGTAAGAAGTAGAATAGGAATGGTTTTTCAGTCATTCGAATTATTTTCTCATTTGAAAGTATTAGACAATGTAACTCTAGGTTTACGGCACGTTCGCGGAATGAGTAAATCAGAGGCAGAAGAAGTAGCTATAGACGTAATAGAGAGAGTCGATATGCTTGAGAGAATAGATGCCTATCCTGGTAATTTATCAGGTGGGCAAAAGCAACGCGTTGCGATTGCTAGAGCGTTAGCAATGAAGCCAGAAGTCATCCTGTTCGATGAACCTACAAGCGCATTAGACCCAGAGTTGATCGGTTCTGTTTTGAAGACGATTCGAGGGTTAGCTGAGGAGGGCATGACGATGGTTATTGTCACTCATGAAATTAATTTCGCTAGGGATGTTGCGGACAGAATCGTCTATTTAGATCAGGGCAAGGTAGCCGAAGAAGGGCCTTCTTCAATAATCAACCAGCCAAAGACTGAGCGACTGCAGAGATTCCTCTCTTCGATGCATGAGGAAAATGTCTGATTTCTAGATCATTCCTTGTGCGGTCATTGCATCTGCAACCTTGAGGAAGCCAGCGATATTTGCACCCGCAACATAGTTTCCTTCCATACCGTATTTTGCGGCAGTCTCGGATGCTTGTTTGTGGATATTCACCATTATCGCTTCAAGCCGTGAATCTACTTCTTCACGTGTCCATGAAAGTCGAAGTGAGTTTTGGCTCATCTCCAACCCAGAAGTTGCTACACCACCAGCGTTACTGGCCTTACCAGGGGCAAACAAAATTCCATTTTTGTGGAATACTTCAACCGCTTCTGGTGTACAAGGCATGTTTGCACCCTCTGCGACTGCAATTACGTTGTTGTCAACTAGCATTTGGGCTTCCTCCCCATTAACCTCGTTTTGAGTTGCGCAAGGTAGAGCGATGTCTACATCAACCCCCCAAAGGCCATTAAGAGCAGGTTCAGGTTCAGAAGGATTGAACGCCACTCCTTCAAAATTATCTGCGTATTCCTTGATTCGGCCTCTACGGTTATTCTTCAAGTCCATAATCCAGGCTAATTTTTCTCTATCAATTCCAGACGGGTCATGAATCCAACCTGAGGAATCTGACATAGTGACTGGAATTCCTCCAAGGTCGAGTACCTTTTCGACTGCAAATTGAGCAACATTCCCACTTCCACTAATCGAAACTTTGGCTCCCTCAAAGGATTTGCCTTGAGTGGCCAACATTTCTCTAGCGAAATATACTGTACCATAGCCCGTAGCTTCCGGTCTAATTAGAGAACCACCGTACGCAAGTCCTTTACCAGTCAGAACACCTGTGAATTCGTTTTGCAATTTCTTGTACATACCGAATAAATATCCGATTTCTCGACCACCTACTCCAATATCGCCGGCAGGAACGTCACAATCTGCACCAATATGCCTCCACAATTCAATCATGAAAGACTGGCAAAAGCGCATTACTTCTTGGTCAGATTTACCCTTTGGATCAAAGTCTGAGCCTCCCTTACCTCCTCCCATTGGGAGTTGAGTAAGGCTGTTTTTGAACACCTGCTCAAAGGCTAGAAATTTTAGGATTGATTGATTGACCGAAGGATGGAACCTTAGTCCGCCTTTGTATGGCCCAATAGCGCTATTCATTTGGATTCTAAATCCACGATTTACCTGTAGTTCACCATTATCATCATACCAAGGCACCCTGAATTGAATAATTCTCTCAGCCTCTACTACAGATCTTACAGCTGGTAGATATTCAGGATGTTGCTGAATAACAGGGCCAAGACTCTCCAATACCTCCTCAACCGCTTGATGGAACTCTGGTTGATTAGGATCTCTTGCAATTACGCTATCATATACTTCTTTCATCGTCTTATCCATTTGGTTCACCGACGTTGGTATCCGATTCTCTAGTGTGACACCGGACGCTTCGGCGACCGGAGGTCACCTTTTCAATGGTGTGCCTAAATATACTGTTCAGACTGCCCCGTAGGGGCAGTACTGAAATTAACCAAAGAGATATCTTTCAGTCAATTCTGCAACCGATTTCTCATAGCCCGAGAGAGTCATTACGTATACCACGGCTTGGCTAACTTGTCTCTTTTTTAGTGCATCAGCGATTGGAGTGTGCTCACTCATCTTTCGAGTCTTACCATCATCTCCAATAATTCGAATATCAACTGCATCCATTCTAGGCTCAGATAACAAGAGTTTGACACTGGGCACATCTATTGCAACATATCCGGGGTCGAGTCCTGCTCTATGCGCTAAATCATCCTCAACCTCTCTTCTCTTCTTCGAACTATTGGCGATTTCAATTAATTGCTCAATTTGGGATTCTGATAAATCACCCTGTCTTCTACTAGTGGCAACCTTAAGCATCTGACGATATTTTAGTCGCCGCATCATATCTCTGGAGTAATCACCCGCTTCGTAAAGTGCCTGCCAAATCTCGGCATCGACACTCCTCTGCATATCTTTTGGTTCTGGTAGCGAATCCTCTGAACGCTCCACGGCTCTACTAAGCATAACTTCCGTAACTCTTGTTACACGGTGGAAATACACCGCGCTATACATTAAACCTCTAGCAAGTAACATTCCTTCAAGAGAGGCAAGTCCTCCTTCTTCTACGGCAATGTCCCCTCCATGTCTTCTGAGACATGAAATCAATCGATGATGATCCACGATTCCGTGCGTAACTCCTGTAAAATGGGAATCCCGTAGTAAGTAATCCATCTGATCGCAATCTACTGGCCCGTGGACCAAATGACCGAGGGTTTTGTCCTCTGTCACCAAGTCTTCCTTCCCATCGGTCCAGGATAGTAGGGTTCTCTCGGAGCCCTTTGCATCTGGACCTCGGATTAAACTTGCAACATCTTCGGGTTCAATATTGTAAGATTCTAGAATATCTGGAATTCTTTTTCTATTTTCGACACTAGACTCTTCGGCTTCTCGTAAAACATCGTATTCACCAAGAATTATTCCTTCGGTAATTGACATGTGATCGAGCCCTCCCCTTTCATGCAAAATATGTTCTAGGGTGTGAGAATATGGTCCATGGCCGACATCGTGTAACATGCCAGCAACTTGCACCAAGGTCTTTTCAGATTCATCTAAGGACATTGCATCCGCCATCATCCCACCTACGTGTGATACACCGAGCGAATGTTCGAAACGTGTATGGTGAGCTCCGGGGAATACCAGATGAGCAAGGCCCAATTGTTTGATGTGGCTTAGTTTGTTCATCTCTGGAGTAGATAGCAATTCTTCTCTGACTCCATCAAGAGAAATTTGCCCATGTATCGTGTCGTTGATGACCTTCATGACACACCCTGCACGATTCCGAGATAACCACCCCCCTTCAACTGAACTGCTAGAGATGGATGGTGAAACATCTGAGAGATTGGAGAAGATTCGTGTAACTTTATAGTATTTGTATTTCAATTGTATTTCATTTGCAATACGTTTAATACCCTAAGGCTTTCTCACAGGCTTAGGAGGAAAGTGGAGTGGCAGGCCAAAGCCCTATGATTTCGTTAAGAATTCCAGAAGACTACTTGCTCGAACTTGAGCGCAGGGTTGGATTCGATGGAATGAGAAACAAGTCTGATGTTATTCGAGAAGCCATTAGGAGACACTTGGCGACACCTGCTTTTTCTTCCGGCACCCGCATCGAGGTAGAATTAGGTCCTGACCTGAGTGTTCGCTTGGACGACTTTTGTCGAATACATGGAGAACAACCGGATGTCGTCCTAAGATATGCAGCGCGCGAACACATAGCGCGCTCCTCTACTGACGATGCAACAGTCGACGCGGTGCTAAGTAAGCGCCTGGAAGAGCTTCGTGCTCGATTTGACGATTCGACTGAACAATGAGGTGAGAGACATGGGTGAGAATGGGATGCACTCAAACTCCGCGGGGGGGCGGCAAAGTCGCCCCTCCGCACAAACTTCTACTCGAGCAATCCTTACCGTAGGATTCAATGGTCTTCGAAAAAGAGCAACACTATCCAACGCAGTAGGTTACTCGCCCTCTGACGCACCTCGAAAAGAGAGACCAAACCTTTCAACACGTAGCCGACATCACGATCTAGAGAATCGTGAAAATTGAAACTCAACACACACCGTCCCGCCCAATTCGGGCGGGGCACACCTAATTTCTTAGAGATTCAACTGGCTGAGCCTTTCTTGGCAAATCGGTATAACCTTCAAATTGCACAGAATTTTTTGCATTTGATTTAGTTCAAATTCCACCATAGATAAAGCCAATCTTCTTGGGCGGTCTATCAGCAGGTTGGAAACCATGACCGCGAAAGTAGTCGATTCTTCGGCGAGGTACTTCGCTCACCCCGAAGTTAGAGAATCTCAGTCGGACATGATTACCGATGGGATTGAGGCACTATTTTGTGAGGGGACTTTGCTGGCTTCGGCCCCCACTGGAATAGGGAAAACCGCTGCCTCATTAGCCAGTGCGATTAACGTACTGAGAACTTCTACTGAAAATCTGAAAATATTATTCCTAACAGGTCGTCAATCGCAGCATAGGATAGTTGTCGACACTGTTCAAAAAATTAACCAGAAACTTGGTACAACAGAGCCTTCGATAAAATTGGTAGATCTAATCGGTCGCGAAGGTATGTGTCGCAATGTCGATAGAATGAGCGGTAAATGCGATTGTGAAGATGAGTTGGACTCCTCGATGAGAGATGAATTGAGAGCTGATATGCAAGCAAACATTCTGCGAAGGCCTACTCACGTTGATGATTTGATTCAGAATAGTAGACGGGTTAATCTCTGCCCTTGGGCAACAGCTAGAGAGACAGTGAAAAATTGTGACGTACTGGTTTGTGATTACAATCACGTTTTCATTGATAGTGTTAGAGAGGCATCATTAACTTCTATGGGAGTGGATATTGAAAACACCATTCTGATTGTTGATGAGGCACATAATTTGCCAGATAGAGTTCGTAATGGGATGGAACGTCGAATAATCTCTAACACCTTTCGAGATGCACGATTTGAGGTACAAGAACACTTAGAAACATTCATTGAATTGGCGGCCTCAAAAGGAGAAGATGTAGAATTAGACGAAATGGAATGGGCTGAAAGATCACTAAAACGGCTTCAGTCTCAGATGCCAACTTGGTTCTCTGCAAGGGAAAAAGAATTAGCTCGCTCAGATGATGAAGATATGCAAATAGAGACTAATAATCTACTAGAAGAGATGGAAACTATCCTTAACGAAACACTAGAAGAAAACCCAAAGGGAAGATTCTCTAGCCTTCATAGACTAGTTGCACAATTATACTCAGTTCGCGTAGATTTAGAAAATGAGGATGATGATGAAAGAGAGACCAGTAGTGAAAGATTAGCTGCCTTCATTACCACCTGTGGGCAATATGAAGACTCTTCTGCCCTTGTATTGGTTTTTGATAAATTACTTGATGAGCCTAGAGTGAGATCTTTTCTACTTGATCCAGGGGTAGTTTCCGGGCCTCTTTTTACCTCTTGCCGCGGTTCTATACTAATGTCAGGAACATTGTTTCCGGCTGAAATGTATAGAGATTTATTGCGGCTACCAGAAAATGAAGAAAGGAAAGTGTTTGCTAAGGACTATGATTCGCCATTCTTGTCGGAAAGAAGGCCTGTTTTAGTAGCCCAAAATACCACCTCAAGATATACCGAACGTGGAGAAACCAATACGAACAATATCCGTGACCATGTAATAGAGGTTTTACGCAATACACCAGGCCACGTTGCGTTATTTGCACAAAGTTATGCAATGTTGGATATGGTGCTGGACGATTATCGCTGGATTCCATGGGGCGTCCAGATAGAGAAGGAGAGTTCCCGAATGAGTAAACGCCAAGTCGGGGAAATGGTTGAGAATCTATATCGTAAACGTAGAACTAACGACAGAATCATGCTTTGCGGAGTTCTTTCTGGTAAATTGGCAGAAGGAGTTGATTATCCTGAAAATATACTAGATGCAGTAATTTGTATTGGACTACCTGTGCCTCCTCCAAGTGCACGACAGAAAGCATTGACAGACTATTGCCAAGATAAATTTGGAGTTAACGCTGCAAGAAAATACTCTAGCCATCAACCAGCGGTAAACAGCGTACTACAAGCGATTGGTCGGCCAATCAGGAAATCTGAGGATAGAGCACTTGTAGTAATCCTAGAAAAAAGAATTCGAGAAAAGCCATACAGATTTTGCATCCCTACAAACCTAATGGTGATGAGAAGCCAGGACGCGGGGAGAACTGGTCGTCTTGCCAAGAGGTTTTTCCAACGCTTTCCGGATCCGGCTATAGAGTGAAATTCAGTCAATGGATTCATGAAAGTCGGATTCCTCGCAAGGTTGAGTGACTATGTGGCGGAAGGTCGAAGTTGAAGGTTCCAAGACCCTTGGTGAAGAATTGGATGACAATCTGGATAGAGGATTGGATATAGACGCTGAAACCATGCATCAACGGTTTTTGGCAGACCTACCGCATCTTGAATCGGCAAAAAGTAATCATAACGAGGTATTGACACAGATTTCTGGTAGAATAGATGAATCAAAGGAACATTCTAGGTCATTGGATTCACAGAGTGTTGCCTTTGAAGAATTAGATAGAAAGGCGGCAAAAGCGGGATTTGATATCGATTTAGATACGGATTCTCTAACTGAACTTTCGGTAACTACGTCAATAGACGATGGAAGAAGATTAGTCCGAGTGATTGCTCCTGAACGCTTCGGAGGGATGATTCGCACACTTTCAGTTCCAGCGTCAATGGATGTAGAGTCGGCAATTATTTCAGATGGAGTTCTTCATCTGAATTTTGATTAATCAGGCGACTGCTTCACTGAGATCAAAAGAATCTCGCTCTGGTACGTCTTGTAACTCATCAATTTCTTGCAATACCATTGATAGTGCATGCTGCGCATTTTGTCTATGACCATCTCCCAACTTGTGAGACGAATATCTGGCCTCTTCGAAAATTCGATCTAATGCCACAAGAGCTTCTTCACTAATCGGTAGGGCCTTTCTAATTGCCATTTCAAATTCCCTTACAGTTTCAAAGTCTCGGCGAAGGAATCCATTTCTCATCAGTATGTTGCAAAGGCTCTCATAACAATTGAATATGGCCTCTCGGATCTCGTCTCCAGCAGCTAGTAACTCAGCCGTATAACTGAAAATACCTGCAATCTCATCAAGTGCCGCTAATCGGCGTCTTCTGAGAGACAAACCTAATCCAACGAGAGTTCCTAAAATCAAGAGCATCCCGATAAGAGCAATAATTTGCCAGAATGTGAAGAGAGGCGCTGGATCTTCGTAAGTCATCTCGATACCAGAATAATCATTGTTCAACCACAAACGGTCATTCGGACTGATTAATTGAGAGTCTGTTTGGAATAGTAGAGATAGTTCCCCCCACTTATTTTTGTTGTAAAAGGCTGGTTGGTTTTGTATTGTGAAATCATAATCCATTATGCCATTTGAATCGGTGAGTTTGACATTTTGGAAATGTATCACTGATTGGTTGACGAGTCTAGCGACAATGGAAATGCCTTCAACGGGTAGCCCAGTATCGTTGGCGGTAACGGTTACTGTACCATTTATTCGCCTCTGGTTTTCCTTGATATGATGGCTATCCGGGGTAAATGTAAATGTCACTGGAACTCGGATGTTGACTATATGCTCAATATCGACACCGTTTAGGAATCTATCAGCATCAGGGAGTGCGGATATTGTGAGTGATAATTCACCAGGGGGCATCGTTGAGCGAGCTGGAGAGATTAGTTCGAAGTGGCCTGTGGATTCGTCCCAAACTAGGATTGAAGGTTCTGCTAAACCGTTCCAAAGCAAGACCACTTCCATACCCTCAATGACGTTGCTTTCGCCACCGACTTCGACAATCCTTCCAACCAGTTTAATCTCCTTTGATTCATCTGAACGAATTATCAAATCGGTTTCCCAAAGAACTTCAATCTGGATATCTGCCTTTGCATAAACCGTCATGTTATACTCAACTGGAAGGTAGAATGTTTGACCCTCAAAGGTGAATCTAACATCATGCCCACCTCTTGCGATTAGGTAGCCAATTGAATAGTCTAATTCGAAAACTCCATCATCGCCAGTAGTAATTCGGTTGATTTCTACACCATCAAGAGAGACTATTATTTCTCGACCTGAAAGACCTGGTGCCCCTGCGGTATCTGAGTCAAATAATCGACCTGTAAAGTTCCATTGTTCGCCTCTAGTAACCGACACATCATCTACCTGCAGATTAATCGCAGTATGGTAAGCAATGGTTAGATTGGCATCTACACTTCCGGGTCTGTAATAGCCTTGTGCGGGTGCGCTTACAGTAATTGTATGGAAGCCGATTTCTAAGAAGTCCGAAACTACCCAATTGAAAGACCAATCTCCATTTTCACGACTTGTTGTGATGCCCACTAAAGTTCCGTCAATGAAAATCTCAAGTGAATGATTAGCCAATCCTCCATCTGGAAGATTATCCCTAACAGTTCCCGTTAGTCTCATTTCATCCCCTACGGCATAAGCACTTGGAGGGTCTATCGAAATGATTGTCGGTGCGTATACTGTGAATACTGTAGTTGAATTAGAAGGTAGTATGAACTCTTCACCTTGGAAAATTATCTTCACCAAGCGAGGCCCTAGGGGCATATCTGGTGGGATTGGGAGATATACGCTGAATGTACCATTTTCCTCTACTTGTAGGCCGGTTAGGAATTGATCATTCATAGTGACTTCTAGATATCTATCTCCGAGTGTACGACCGGCCCCATCGGTAAGCATTCCCTCAATCAGGAGTAGTTGGTTCCTATCCACCTCGCCAGGAGGAGTCGTAAGAACGACTTGAGATGTTTGTGTTACATTGAATCCGACTGTAGTGGCAGAAGGTAGGTAATATTCAGGATTCAAAGAATCTCCTTGACCCATAGGGTCAACCCAAGTAAATCCTCCGAGGAATTTCGCTGTAACCGTATGAGCTCCGTAATCCATGTCTAATGGTAAATCATAGGTAACTCTCCATTGTCCTGTGGAAGCATTAGACACTGTTGTGTAGGCTGAACCTACATCAATTCCATCAATCCAAATATGGATTACTCCACCTGAAATTAGGCCGTTGTCCGTCAATAATTGGCCATGTTCATCTAGAAGCGTCCCAGTGAAGGTAATGTTTTCTCCAGCAATCATAGATCCAGTTAATTCTGTGAATTCGATTACAGTTGGTGCCAGAACGATTACTCGAGACCAAGTGGAATCTCCTATCAATCCTGTAGTTCCATTTATTCCAGGGAATTCTGCTGAAATTAACATAGAGCCTTGGGTTCTTTGTGAGTCTACTGGAATAATCAACGTTGCGCGACCAGTTGAATCAGTTGTTACAGATTGAATGAATGAACCATCAACTAGGATGTCTATCTCTGCATTTACGACCAATTGACCAGCATTGTCTATGATTGAAAGATTAACACTAACATCATCGCCTCTAACCACTCTTCTATCCGGGTCTAAGTCTGCTGGATCTAAGATTGAGATTAGGGAGTAACCTCTACTGTCAAAAGTACCTATATCGCTACTAGAACCGTAATAATTTACGGTCGGAGTGTAGCTTGCTGTAATATTATGAGTACCTCTAGGGAAGGATAGTCCGAGGGTGATTACTGCACTCCAAGTCCCATTTGGATTCACCACACCACCCGTGGCTTGGAATCCAGAATCCGTGCCATCTATTGAGAACGTGAGTGAAGAAGGTAAAGCCGCCCCTGTTCTATCCATTATCCCTGTACCATTGCTAGAAAGTAAAGTTCCACTAACATTGAACGATTCTCCGGCAATTGGGTTATCGGTTACCGTTGAGATTGTTAGATTGGTAGGTGAACGAACGAAAATTTGGTTCATTACAGTAGTTGTTGTGTGTAGAGTTGAAGAGCCATTGAAATATAGTGTAATTCCAATTAATCCGAGTGGGTGAGAATGTGGAACATCGAATGTGAAATTTACTAATCCTTGCCCATTAGTCACTCCTTCATTCAACCATGTATCGTGGAACTTAGCCGCAACCTGCATGTCTCCAACTGGAAGGTCATTATCCGAAAATTCAGTCAATCGAGCACCGAATGTAATCGATGTTCCCCGGTCAACAACTGTCTGGATTATTGGTGTCCTATCTGTGAATCGAGTAACTCCCTTTACGAGAATAGAGGCATTACCCGTACCTGTAAGATAGAATGGCGAACTTCCTTCAATCACGCTCACTACTACAGTTTTCGTGCCACTTGAAACTCCATCTCCGAATGGGTCTGTTGGGACTGATACCGAGAACGAACCATTGTTTGTTGTTGTATGACTGGACACTAAAGTTTCACTTGAATCATTGAGGAAGAAGACTTCTACTGCCATTGGTCCACTGACACTTCTATTTCCATCGAATCCATCCAATACTTGTCCGGAAAGAGTAAATGATTGCCCCGCAGTTACTTCTTGAGGTATTGAGATAATTTCGACCAGACTGTCTACCTGCACAGTTAAATTGGCAAATGTATCATTACCGATCCAGCGCCCTGCATCGGCGTCTGTTAGGTTATCTGTTAGATCGTCAGCGGCATGTACACGAAGGTCGTAGAACCCTGGAGTAGTATCTTCTAGAATAGTAGGATTAAATCTTGCAACACCATCGATATCTGTTGTGGCTGAGTCAATAATTACCTGATTCGGACCACCCCAATCGAAGTATAAGTCAACATCCACATCCGACACCACAGAATCATCTGCGATATCTGTAATTGTAGCATTTAGAATAAGAGTAGTACCAGCAATGACGATGATTGATTGAGGTTCCGCATCCACTACAAACTCGCTTTGAAGACCAGTCAAGACTCTTGTTTGTACAAGAGTAGTATAGAACGGGCCAAGTACCTCAGCATTTGTTGAGAAGTCTAGAACAAAGCGTAGGAAGTAAGCACTAGAACGAACATCTGTAGGCATTGTAAATGAGTAGTTGTAGGCACCTGTTGTCTCATTAATCCAGCCACTGGCGAGTGTACGAATAACTGGAGGGGCTGGGCTTCCGTCAGGACTTGGCGGTAAATCGGATGGTATCTCTAATTGAATAACAATTGAAGAGTTATTCCCTATAATCGGGGAGAGGTGGAAAATATCCTGAGCTACACCCGAGACCCATGTCACTGTACCTCTATCAGTCCATTCGGAACCCAAAGTGACTGTTACATTGGCTTTGCCTTGTATCCTGATTGTATCGAGCACTGAAGCAGGCCTTAGCCAAGTCGAACCCGTGTAGTTAAGTTGCCAAAGGTAATCTCCTGCAAAGGTATTTGAATTTGGAACCCAAACTACATTGAAACTACCAGATTCAGGGTCGGTAATATTGAACACTTCAGTGCCATTGAAATCCACGCTGTATAGTCCGGGGAAATCGGCAACAGAAGTTCCTGTGTGGTCAGATAACTGCACACCAACCAAAGCCTCAGTACCCCTCTCGGTAGGAATTAATTGATACTCAAATTCCACATAAGACCTGATACCAAATGTAGACAGGAAGGATTCCTCATCTGTTGCGAATAATTCTTCTGCAGAATAAATGAATTTGACCTCAACAAGACCTGCAGGGATTGGTACAGAAGACTCGTTGAAATTCCATTCAATTGAAAATTGACCCGGTGTTGTTGTCCAATTGCTAGAATTTAGTTGCCAGGTTGCGAGGTCTGTGTAGGGGCCGTTTGTTCCTGCTCTTCGCATTTGGAAAGTTAGTGAGCCATTCAAAGGCTCGGGGGATGGTCCTCTACTAACTGCGGTCCCGTTAATGAAAACTAATTGATTGATATCTAGGATACTGTTGTTTGCGTCGCTGCCTTCCAAAGAAATGGTTAGATTTGGTGAAGGTGTAATGTTGAAATTAAAATCAATCGCGTTTGGCCTTAGATGATATTCTGGATTGCTGGCATTGTTCAAATCTGTTTGATGCCAGCCTAAGAATGCCAAACTAGCATTGATCAAGCCTAGAGGTTCATTTTCTGAAATCGGAACCGTGAACTCAAAATATCCACCAGAGCCAACATCTGAAATTAGGTTAACATCTCCGTCCTCGATTGTTGTATAATTTAGGAGAACTTGTAGAGTATCTAACATGGCTGGGTCTGTAAGTGGAAGATTAGCCCAAGCCATGTTTCCAGTAACGGTTGAATTAACTCCTACACCCAACATAGGTTGTTCCGCAGGCACGGGGCTACTGATTGACAGATTTACATCGTCTGTTATGTTAATTGACCACGGGAAAGAAACACTCTGAACTCCAACGTATCCTTGTTTCTGAGTCAATATTACCAGGGAACCAAAACCTGGCTTAATCATCTCAGAAGGGGAACCATTGAATGAGAAGAATCCTTCAGAATCAGTTGTTGTAGTACCGATTAGTCTGCTGGCCAACGCAGCACTTCCTGGTACATCTGCAGTCTCATTATCGGGTACTAAGTATAGTTCTAGATTAATGCCCTCTATACTCGAGGAGTTACTAACGAATTGTAATGTACCATTAAGAGAAATGTTACCGGAGGAGTAATCTCTCTCCAAAGAATTAGGAGACCATGTTTCATCCACTACTTCTACAACTGAAACCTCGGGACAAGCTTCGAACGGAATCCAGCCAAGATCTAATTCGCCTTGATTTGCATTTGTCTGAAGGTGGACTTCAACCCACCATGAGAAATCATTTCCATAAACTTCGAATCCATTATCGACCCAAGTTCCACCAGAAAATCCTGTGACCTTTCTGGTTGGCAATCCTACACTTCTCAACATAGCAGCAAACACAGTTGCAAATTCATCGCAATCACCTTCAAGCGCTTCCTCCAGAATCCATACCGAGGTGTCATCAAGAGAACTCAAAATGCCTGAATCGCTACGATTCAAATTTGAACCGGCATGATTTCTAAGGAAAGTGGTAGTATTGTTTCCATTAATCAAGAATTGCTGTATAGCCTCGATTTGATCCCAAGCTGAAGTCCAGCCACTCTCATTGAGGACGGCTTGTGTGATTGTCGTAACATTGCTAAATCCTCTGTAATCAGTAGCATAAGTGCTATTTTGGAATGCGGTTGTATTGTCTCGAATAGCGTCTGTGAAAATGATTTGTGGAGTTGTAACGTAGAGCTGGTTGACAATTGATGAGTCAATCAAAACATCTCTTGTATAATTTGAGAAATTCAAGCCTGCGGCTACATCACTCCAACCTGTGTAATTTACCGCATTATGCGGCGCAATCAACTCATCGCCGGGATTTAATATTCCATTGTTACTGAATGAAATTTGCCACGAATGTAGAGCTGAATTGTCCCAAAAGTCTGGATGTGCAACACCCTGAGTTGTTGACCATGTTGGGAACATTGGTGTGTATCCGATTAGACTAGTATTGACACCCCAAGAGGCACCTGTGTAGGAGTCATATGTGTGCCAACGCCAATAATGAGTTATGTTGTAATCAATTCCAGCAGTTGTATTCTCAGCGAAGAAGTATAGCATATTTGTAGAAATATCATCTGTCGGGTCCCAAGGATCAAACAATGAATCTACACAACCATTATCCCAATACTCTGGTAAACATTCTTGACCGTCAGGAATTCCTCCGCCGTCTGTATCCGGATCTAACCAATCCGTGCCTATTTCTTGTTCAATTGTATCAGGAATTCCATCGCCATCTGTGTCCAATGGGTTCAAGTCGTCATCTGGATTATTCTGAGGGTTGGTTCCGTCGAGATATTCTTGGTAGTCTATTACACCCCCATTGTCGGTATCAGAATTATTCCATAGAGTGGTATAATTATCAAGCGACATATTCCCATTTTCAATACCATATATCAATGGACAACCAGTAGTATTTTCGAAGTAATTATTCAGACCGTCACCGTCGAAATCAGCCAGATTACTGCAGGGTTCAAGTGGATCGGTGTTATTGATTACCTCATCAAGGTCATTGACTCCGTCACCGTCTGAATCGGTTAGTGTAGGTAATGATTCAAAGCCCCAGGAACCCAATGACTCTTCCCAATCTGCCAGACCATCTCCATCTGTATCTAGGTAATCGTCATCACAATGCTGTTCATTGGCTGAACCTAGGGATGCATCCCAACACCAAGAACCATTGAGCACAACAACGTAGAGGGCGTCTGAAGGCATAGTGATTGAAACTGAGCGTAAGATATTGCCATCAATTGAAGAATATTGGAATGGGGTTCTGTTTCCTGCTGCAGATTCAAAATAAGCCATTGGAGCCCCATTTTGACGCCAATCAAGCGGAGTTGGATCTAATTTGCTAGTATTATTCACCGTTACGGAAAAATCAACAGGCACCCATGTGATTACATCAAGATATAATTCGTAAGTTGACGTACATGGATCTGTGGCGTGGGCAGGTGAAAGTTCCGTACCGTCATCAATACCCCCACCATCTGTGTCAGCGACATTCCATAATGTGCACGTGGCATTTTCTTCCCAATTTTGTATTCCGTCCCCATCAAAATCTCCAGAATCTTCTATCCTGGTGGGGTCGGTTTCGTTAGCGTCAACAACTCCATTGAAATTCGTATCTTCTTCTCCATCATCAAATTGGTCGCCATCCGTATTATTGTTCCTTGGGTCAGAGGCTTGTGGAGGATTTCCGTATGAGCCATTGACCTCAACACCATCTGAAATCCCGTCCCCATCAGTGTCATCAGCTGTGGGGTCTGTGAGAAGGACTAATGCTTCGTATGAATCATTTAGTCCATCTCCATCCGTATCATTATTGTTGGGGTCAGTGTAAGTAATTCCATCGACTTCAGCTGTAAATAGAGAGCAGGGAGGGGAACCGGGTCCAAGCCCCAAGACAGGATTACAAGGAGATTCAGTATTGGTCCGATTATCCGGCCCAGGCCTCCAATATTGAGTCGGGGGATTTGTGGTACCATTCCTTGTATCCCAAGCTGGATTAACGTATTCGTAGAGATTGATTAAGCCATCACCATCAGGGTCGCCATTAGTACCATCGTCACCGGAATTTGAGGTCGGATCAAGGTTGTTGGCGACTTCCCAACCATCAGGCATTCCATCACCATCTGTATCCCATCCATCAGGGTCTTCATCGGTTAAATTATCACCATCATCGTCATTGCTTGAACAATCGGCATCACCGTCATTGTCGCCATCCCAACTGTCGACCATTCCATCATGGTCATCGTCGAATGTGTTGAAGCAAATATTCCCCATTGGGTCTTCATCGGCACCATCTGAGTTCAATCCTTGAATCAACTGCATAGCACTCTCTTCATCCCAATTGCTTACTGGAACTGTGCCATTCCACCAAACTCCATTATCGAGCTTATTGGGTGTAGTTGCCGAATCCCAATTAGCAGGTATTCCATATTGGTATTCATTGAGATTAGTTAGGGAGTCTCCATCTGGATCTCCGGTTGAGCCATTGATTCCGGAAGCTGAAAGTGGATCGAGTCCATACTGCCACTCCCAGCCATCTGGTAAACCATCACCATCGGAATCCCAATCTTGCGGTTGGGTGTTAATGTAGTACTCCAATCCATATGGGAGGCCGTCTCCATCAGCATCTGTTGACCCCATAGCCTCCCAGGTTGCGAATTCAATCGCGGAGTAAGAAGTAAGCAACATAAGAAGTGAAAATACAACCGCCGAACGTTCCTTTCTTCGAGCGATTACAAGATTATTCTGACTCGAGTTGCCGAACATCATGTACACCCTCTACCGCCTACGGCGGTTCATACGGGTCTTAAGCGGAATGGAGCGTCGTTCGGACGATGATTAGAGTTCACCTCATACGAGTTCTATATCATCGTCGTCATAAACCATCTCTTCCTCTTCCTCTTCCTCAACAATAGGTGTGTGGTAATCTTCTTCAGAGTCAGCATCTAAATCCTCATTTTCAGCCTCTTTCATGGCCTCAAGTAAAGCCAAATGAGCGGCCCATTTTCTGCGGTTCATTCGGCTTTGAACGCCAGCAAAAATTAGCAAAATCGCTACGACCATTACAATTAATGTGGATGCTCGAGGATTGGTCACTTCATTTATCAGACGATCAAAAATACCATCGATTCCGACCACCATGTTGAGATTCTTTTCGGCTGTAAATTCATCAGGCCAACTCTGCTCGGTATCGTGTGGTTCCGCTGTAATCGTAATCTTTCCTGTATCGCCATTATTTGCCGATGATGGAACCGAGACTTCCAGTATGAAGGTCACCTCTTCAAAGGCGTCCAATTCAATTAACCTTGAACCAGTAGGACCTCCTATGACTACATTCCATCCAACAGCGCCTTCTACTTCGGCATCGAGCAAAACGGTTAATGGACTGTTACCTTTGTTTCGAACCTCAAATTGGAAGTCATAAAGACCACCAGGTGCAAGTTTTCGGTTTGAGGTAACTTGTACAATTGAAAGATCGGGTTCATCAGCATCAACTTCGAACACCATTGGCAAATCGAAATATCTTGGATTTGAATCAGATGAGTCCTCTCTAATTCTTAGGTAAACAGTGTGGTTGCCAACGATGACTTGGTCGGTTAGAGTGACGACTACAAAAACCTCTGTGAAGTCTCCAGGGCCGAGAGAAACCTGAGGGACAGCTGACCCATTTTGATCCAAAATTCGGTATTCCCATTGTCCATAAGCGGCTAATCTATCGGTATTTTCTGGAAGGCTTGCTGGATTGATAATCTGCCATTGAGTAGCCGATTCTCCGCTCGTCATACTATTCGTTATGCGGGCACGTAGATTCACTTCGGGGTCGTTAAGTGTTGAACAAAGGGACACTTGGATGTGGCCTAGTGGGGTGCCGTCACAATCTTGCGAAACTTCTGCTCGAATCCCGAATGTTCTCTGAATTGTGAATTCAACCGTAGTCCTGAGGGAGGCATTTCCACTGCTTACTACTTCTACCTCAATCATTCCGATATCTGGGTCTTCTCGGTCTGTTGAAGGTTTTACATTGAAACGAAGAATCTGAGTTGAATGCCTCTCTAGAGGAGGTATATGGAAAGTTCCATCTCCATCATCTTCTAGTATTCTTTCACCGGTATCGTTGTCGTAAATCTGTATAATTGACTTCGAACGCTTTAGTATATCCACTCTGAAATTATCTGTGTCAAATCCTGTGTTGAAAATCTCTAGTAAGAACGTATTGAATTGGTTGTCCTCAACATATCTTGGTATTGTTGGATCGATGTCACCTGGGCGGCTAGAGTTAGCAATTGGTATATCGTGGTCTTCATTCCATATCGATACATCTGGAGGTTGATAGACTTCCAGCTTTTCTAAATCGAGGGTAAGGAGGTCTTGATGGACAACGGTTTGAACTCCTTCTATGGTGGCTTCAGCAACTGCTCTAATCTCGATTTTATCAGGAGTTCCCGTCAAATCATCAGGGGCCGTTATGGTAAGTATTGGATTCAGAATATCACCACCTGAATTCAAAGTGTAACCACCTGGAGAGTCGAACTCAACAAGCCATGAACTACCTAGGTTAGTTAGCAACTCAAGTTCCACAGTCATTGACTTGGTAGAGTCTCCTCTGTGGACTAATTGAAGTGGTACCGGAGTTGTTTCATCGGGGGCAACATATTCCACAGTTCTATCTTCCCGGTGGTTAATCGCTACACCCCATTGTTTCATTTCAACAGGTTCATGCTCAACGAGGAATGCGTTACCTTGAACGTCAGTAATTTCCAATTCGACAGTATATTCTCCAGAAGGGAGTCCGCTTGGATAAGTCCATGTATAGGTGCCGAAAATACCCTGACTAGTATCTCTAATACCATCATCATCTGATGAAATCTCATGGTCGATGCGGTAATTTCCATTTGGATCTCGCATCAATAATTTCACAGAATCCATGTCCTCTCTGCCAAAGGCGCTCTTAACATCGAAAGAGAATTGCATTGTTCGATCGGCCAATACGTCATTCGGATACCATTCCAATTCTACTCCGTCGGCGAGTTCAGCTCCTTCTCTTTGGAGTATAACTTCACTGTCAGCAATGGCGTTAGTTTCTACTTCCATTTGGGAATATCGATTGCTTTCGCCATCAATCTCATTCCACGCTACTTCTGCTTCACAACTACTTCCAAATGGACCGCCCGAACTTTCACACCCAGACATTTCAGCAGAGACTTCAACTGTTAATTCATTACCATCTTGGATAACGAAACCATCTCCGCCGTCCAATATGACTTCGAATAGTTCGTGATCGAAGTTACAGGAGTTAGTTATCCCTGGATTACATGCGTCTGTTTCCCAAGACTCAGAGCCAACGGTATTGCCATTTGCACTAATCACAATGTCCCAGGTAATCTGAGAGTTGCTAGGCCCCTGAGCGCGGAGGAAAAATTGCAATGGAATGTAAAATTGACCGCTGGAAGATCCATGTTTTGGCCGGCCGGTAATTTCGAGGGAACTCAACAAATCTCCTGTTGTGAACTCTATTGTCGAATCTAATGCACTAGAGGTCGATTGACCACCTGACTCAGGGACCATTGTTGAAATGTGGCCATCACCCCCAGAAGACGAGTTGGCTTCTGCAAAATAGAGTGTGTAGATTTTTGATTCGACATCCTCTGAATTCTCTGCCCTAGAGTCCGTTTGAAGATAGTCCGGTTCTGTAAAAATAGTGGCCATTTGAGGAGTTATCATCAAAATCGCGAGGAAAATCGCAATTTGGGTGAACTTGCCATCTTGAAACGGCGTACTGCTCCCAGTCATCGTCTACCCGCACTCGGAGGGGTGTTAAAGCGTTCGTGAAGTCCGAGTGCTATTTGCATCGTTTTTTGCACGCCCCCAAGAGGGGGCGTAAATCCGCTCGTTTCAAGTCTGATAAGGACCTCAGAGACCTCGCAGGGGTACCCGAGCTGGTCAAAGGGGCCGGACTTAAGCTCCGGTGCGTAGAGCTTCGTGGGTTCAAATCCCACCCCCTGCACCACTACTTTATTCGAGTGATAGAACAGCCCAATTGACCATCACCATCCAAGACATCCAATTTGGTGATTACAACAGTAGCTGCCTCAACCGAACGAGGATTTAGTATTCGATCCAACAAACGGTTCGCAAGTGTTTCCAAGAGTGAAGCGCGCTGTAAATTCAAAGCCTCATCTAATACTGATACCAAGTATTCGTAATCAAGAACTTCAGAGATTTCATCTTCTTCCGGAGCGCTGTCACCAGATAGCATAACGTAAATGTCGAAAGAAAGGCGCTGCGGTGAGCCAATTTCGTGGTCATGAACACCTATATCCACCTGTCTAATTACCTTCTCTAGGAATAGACAGGTAGTCGCTTGATTGCGAGAAAAAATTTGCATTAAGGCGTCCGAATGGGATGTCATTAAACGCCCTCCGTTTCAAATGCGACGTCTCGACTTCTGGAAAGGAATCTTTCTCCAGCATCGACAAAAATTAC
>DALV01000008.1:21657-40400 GCA_002496905.1 Euryarchaeota archaeon UBA105
AGAAAAACTACTGCCTGAGCAATATCGTCTGGAGAGGGACCATACCCCAGTGGGCTTTCAGACTGGGCTCGGCTGAATCCACCTTCTGTTTGGTCAGGGCTGGCTAAGGTGTGACCTGGTGCGACAGCGTTAATTCTCAATTTTGGAGCAAGACCTCTTGCCAGAGCCTCAGTAATTCCTAGAAGGGCGAATCTTGAGGCAGTATACGAAATGTGATCTGGGTTAGGAGCAGCAATTTTCTGATCTAAAATGTTGACCACAGACCCTGCCATATTCTCGGGAAGATTTTGCAGTAATTCTCGGGTTAACATCAGAGGTGCTTTTGCGTTTACATCCATGTGCTCACTCCAAGATTTGTCATCAAAACTTTCTAAATCATCATGCTCGAATTTTGAGGCATTATTTACAAGGTGTAAAATTGGCCCTATTTGTGATGATGCCTTGGTAATTATTTTAGTAAATTCTTCCGGATTCGATAAATCTCCTTTTACCGTGCAAGCGTCAACACCAAACCCTCTAATCTTCTCTGCCAATTGCTCGGCGTCTTTTGAAGACGAATTGTGGTGAACTGCCACTGAGTGGCCTTTTTGTGCTAGGTGAAGGCAAATTGCAGCGCCAATTCTCTTTGCGCCTCCCGTCACGAGTGCAGCACTGCGAGCCATCCGTTCTTCCGAGCGAAGTCTCGTATATGTCTCCTCGTTTTGAAAGGCCTCATCTGGAGGGTTGAGGCGAATGATTAACGCCGTATGTCCACTCCTTGTAATCAATGGGTGTACCGCTGCCCCAAGCAAATGGCACTGAAGTGTCGCCTAGCAGCTGTGGAGACCCTGTCAGAATTAGTGCTGAAGAACGCCGGAAAGCGGAAAGAAAGCGGCTGCCTTCTTGGTTCAAGACTACACTCCCTACTGGGGATGCACAAAGCCGGTTTAATGAGACGAAATCTAATGTCCACGAACATGGTTTGCATACAGTTTGCGAAGAGGCTCGATGTCCAAACATACACGATTGTTGGGGTAGAGGAACTGCAACTTTCATGATTGCAGGCGAAGTCTGTACACGAGGATGTAGGTTCTGTGCAGTTGGCACAGAGAAAACCCCCCCTCCTTTGAATCCAAACGAGCCTGCCGAACTCGCTGAAGCTGTTGATAGAATGGGCGTTAGTCACGCTGTAATTACTGTAGTCAATCGTGACGACTTAGAAGACGGAGGCGCGGAGCATTACCGCAATTGTATCAAAGCAGTACACGATAGATGCCCTGATGTTGGACTTGAATTACTCTGCTCCGACCTAGATGGGAATCTTGAGGCGCTAGCCAATTTACTTGATGGTCTGCCGCTCAAAGTTTTCGCCCACAATGTAGAGTGTGTACCTAGGTTGGATTCCACTGTTCGCGACCCTCGTGCTTCGTTTACCCAATCGCTGAAAATTCTACAAGAAGCTAAGCGATTAAGACCGGATTTGGCAATAAAATCCAGCATAATGGTCGGTGTAGGAGAAACAGATGAAGAAGTTGTTGAGGCAATGCGACTGCTAAGAGGAGTAGGGGTTGAGTTAATCACTATGGGTCAATATCTGCAACCAAGTTGGAAACATCTTGCAGTCGATAGATTTCCTGAGCCGAAAACTTTCGCTGAGTGGGATCAAGCCGCCAGAGAAATGGGATTCACTGCGGTTGCTAGTGGGCCGTTAGTGCGCTCTTCCTACCGAGCGGGTTTGCTTTGGGAAGAAGCAATGGGCGGGGAACCAGTCGTTACAAGAGACTCTACGGGTTCAGCAATTAGCCATTTGAATCCTAGCAAAGATCTGCTTGCTACCAATGAGGCTCGATTGTCCTCAGGGCACAAAATAATATGAACTAATAATAGGAGGCAGAATTATGGCAGCGGAAAAGAAGAAGCAAGTAACCTTGCATGTACCCTCCGCTCCTTTCCGACCAGGCGACAAGGCTAGTTTCGCACCGTTCGAAAACGAGCCGGGAGATCTAACCAGACCCGATCCCGCAAACTGCACAGCCGCTGAAACGACAGACCATGCATACGGGCTTGTAAGAGTACTCGATTTCGAAGGTAATGCTAGTGGACCTTGGAATCCCGACTTAACTCCTGATGAGCTTCTTGAAGGCTTGGAACATATGGTTAGAATGCGAATATTCGATGACCGCATGATGAAAATGCAACGTACTGGGAAGTTGTCGTTTTACATGCGCTCCTATGGAGAAGAGGCTGTTGCAATCGCACAAACCATGGCATTAGAAACTCAGGATTGGATATTCCCCACCTACAGACAACCAGGAGCGCAATTTGTCAGAGGTAGAGATATGGTCAGCATGATTAACCATTGTATAGGCAATGAAGAAGACAATGTCAAGGGTAGGCAAATGCCTGTCCATTACACCTATCGCGAGGGGCGTTTCATCTCGGTTTCAAGCCCAGTTGGGACCCAATTTAGCCAAGCTGTGGGTGTTGCAATGGCTTCTCAATACAAGGCCCTCGATGAATGCTGTATCACTTGGATAGGAGACGGCTCAAGTGCTGAAGGAGATTACCATTACGCACTCAATTTTGCTTCGGTGTTCAAGCCACCGGTGATTCTCAATATCGTTAACAATCAATGGGCGATTTCGACTCACGCTAACTTAGCAAGCGGTAACCCAACATTCGCTGCAAGAGGATTAGCCTACAATGTCCCTTCAATGCGAGTAGATGGAAATGACTTCTTAGCGCTCTATGCGGTTACGAAATGGGCAAGAGAGCGCGCCGCAGCCGGAGAGGGAGCTACGCATATTGAGGTACTTACCTATCGTGCTGGAGCACACTCCTCCAGCGATGACCCTAGTAGATATCGCTCGGGAGACGAACACGAGGCTTGGCCTGGTGGCGACCCAGTTGACCGATTAGTGCAACATTTGGTTACAATCGGAGAATGGTCAAAAGAGCAGCAAAAGGAATTAGAGGAAAGAGTCGATGGTGAGGTAATGGCTGCTTACAAGGAAGCAGTTACTTACGGAGATTTAGCCAATGGACCTTATCCTTCAGCGGATACAATCTTCACCGAAGTATACGATGAAGTTCCTTGGCATCTTCAAGAACAATGGGATGAAATGAAGAAATGGAGTGTGGACTGAAATGCCTGAAATGAATATTGTTCAAGCAGTTAATTCGGCCCTAGACATTATGCTGGAGAATGATCCTGATGTAATCTTCTTTGGCGAAGATGCAGGATACTTTGGAGGTGTATTCCGGACCTCTGATGGTTTGCAAGAAAAACACGGCACGCACCGAGTATTCGATACACCTCTCTCTGAGGGCGGAATTGCTGCAATCGCATTCGGTATGGGAATCAATGGATTAAGGCCAGTGGCAGAAATCCAATTTGCCGATTACATCTTCCCTGCCTACGACCAAATAGTCAACGAAATCGCAAAAGTCAGACATCGGTCGGGTGGTGAGTTTTGGTGCCCGCTAACAATCAGAACCCCTGCAGGTGGTGGAATTCGCGGAGGACATCATCACTCTCAGAGTCCAGAATCTCAATTTACCCACACTTCTGGGATAAATGTGGTATACACCTCAACACCTTACAATTCCAAGGGCCTACTTATTTCGGCGATTGAATCCAACGACCCAGTTGTGGTATTCGAGCCTAAGCGATGTTACAGAGGGCCTTTCTATGGCGACCCGCATAACGTCCCAACATGGAAAGATCACCCAGAGGCCGAAGTTCCGGAGGCGCATTATACAGTGCCCCTTGGTGAGGCAAGACTTGCAATGGAAGGCACAGACTGCACAATTATTTCTTGGGGCGCAATGGTCCATGTAAGTGAACAGGCAATCAAAGACAGTGGAGTAAGTTGCGACCTAATTGATTTGCAAACTTTGGTACCTTGGGATAAAGATGCGATTGTAAAATCGATAGAAAAAACTGGACGTTGTGTAATTGTACACGAAGCACCGAAAACAAGTGGATTTGGAGCAGAAATGGCAGCTAGTGTTCAGGAGAGGTGCTTTTACCACTTGGAAGCACCAATAGAGAGAGTCACGGGATGGGACACACCGTTCCCGCACACAACAGAATGGGATTATATGCCCAGTCCGGCGAGAATCGCCGATGCAATAAAGAAAACTATGGAGGAATGAAAATGACAAATCGCGTATTCAAACTACCTGATATTGGAGAAGGAGTAGTAGAAGGAGAAATCGTGGAATGGCACGTAGCCGTTGGAGATTCTGTCTCTGAAGATGATGCACTTGTGGATGTGATGACAGATAAGGCGACTGTGACAATCCCCTCTCCTCATGATGGAACAATATCCGCTCTACATGGTGGCGTGGGTGATATGGTAGCGGTTGGTGCTGTATTGGTTGAATTCGGAGAGGGTGGCGATAGCCCAGTCGATTCAGTTGAGGAAAAACAACCAGAATCAGAAAAAACTGCTGAACCAGAGGTTGTATCCGAGCCGGAACCAACGAAAACTCCTCCACCTGTACCTACTGAACCAGTTGCACCTCCGTCAGTGCCAGCAATTTCATCACCAGCTCCATTACCAGCGGTTTCCAAACCAACTGAACCCAGTGTTGGTTCAGGAGGTAAAGCTCTGGCCAGTCCTGCTGTTCGTAGGCGTGCACGCGAGGCAGGAGTTGATCTAGCATCGGTTCGCGGTAGCGGACCAGCGGGTCGAATTCGTCACGCAGACCTTGATGCATTCATCGCCGCTGGAGGTATGGTACAAGGCGCGGCTCCAGTCGCTTACACTACCCGAAGAAGTGATGTTGAGGAAATTAAGGTCGTTGGATTAAGGAGGAAGATTGCAGAAGCAATGACCATCTCCAAGCGCCATATTCCACATTTCTCTTACTTCGAGGAAATCGACGTTACAGAATTGGAGGAGTTACGGCAATTCCTTAATGCAACAAAATCTCCAGAACAACCGAAATTGACCTATCTTCCATTCATAATGATGGCTCTAGCAAAAATAATGCCGAATCATCCTGAATGCAATGGACATTATGACGAAGCAAATGGAATTGCTCGAAGGTATGGGGCTGTTAACTTAGGAATCGCCACTCAAACCGATAGAGGTCTATTCGTCCCTGTGGTAAAGCACGCTGAAGCGATGGATGTTTGGCAGGCGGCTGCAGAAATGCAGAGGGTATCCGGTGCAGCAAGAGATGGAACCGCTTCGCTTGACGACCTTACTGGTTCTACCTTCACAATTACTAGTCTCGGAAGAGATGGAGGACTTGGAGCAACTCCGATTATCAACCACCCTGAAGTTGCCATATTAGGTGTTCACAAAGCGCGTGAAATGCCTGTGGTTAGAAAAGGCGAAATTGTGGTTCGCAGAATCATGAATGTATCTAGCTCATTTGATCATAGAATCGTCGATGGGGCTGATGGAGCAGCCTTAGTGCAGTCACTAAAGCGTATGCTTGAACATCCTGCATTAATTTTCATGTGAGGGAAAAAAATGACTGAAACTCGCAAGTGTAAGGTGCTCGTAGTAGGAGCAGGACCTGGAGGATATGTAGCCGCGATACGCAGTGCCCAACTGGGATTAGACACGGTGATTGTAGAAGGTGACAAAGCAGGTGGAACCTGTTTGATTAGAGGCTGTATTCCAAGCAAGGCAATTATTCATGCTGCTGAGAGATTCGAATCTTTGCGACAACACGCAAGTGAAGGAGGCCATATGGGACTATCTGTAGCCTCAGAGCCTGAAATTGACATGGCTGCTTTGGTCGGTTGGAAAGATGCAATAGTAGAACGATTGAATAAAGGTGTAGAGGCACTTATGAAAGGCGCTGGTGCCGAATTAGTGAAAGGCTGGGCGACCTTTACGGGACCAAAGAAATGTACTGTAGAAACTTCTAATGGGGCTCTCGAAATTGAGGCTGAAAACGTGATTATCGCAACCGGATCAAGTCATATCGACTTACCATTCATGCCCTGTGACGAGGAATTTGTACTATCTTCTACAGGTGCTTTAGATCTACAAAAGTTACCAAAATCCGCCGCTATCGTAGGCGGTGGTTACATCGGACTAGAATTGGGTTGTGCTTTAGCGAAATTGGGGACTGATGTAACCGTTGTAGAAGGAATGGATTCTATTCTTGGAATAATGGATAAAGAAATTCGAAGACCGCTCGAAATTTGGTTGAAAAAACATAAGGTCGCAGTTCATACAAATGCTCTTGCTCGCGGTACTGAAATCAAAGGCAAAGGAGCAAGTCGCAAAGCGCATTTGACCTTTGAGAAGGATGGAGAGGAACAGACAATCAAAGTCGATAAGGTGTTAGTAACTGTTGGCAGAAGTCCGAATACCAAAGGATGGGGATTGGAAAATATGGGTGTCAGAATGGACACAGGAGGCCGCTTCATTCGTATCGACCGACAATGTAGAACCAATGTACCCGGTGTTTACGCAATCGGTGATGTAGCAGGTGAGCCAATGTTAGCCCACAAGGCCTCTTCTCAAGGCGAAATGGTGGCTGAAATCTTAGCAGGACATAACAGAGATTTCGATAAGGTGGCGATTCCAGCAATCGTCTTTACCGAGCCTGAAATCGTCTCTGTTGGATTGTCTCCTGATGAAGCGAAAGAAAGAGGAGAAGAAATCATAACCGGAAAATTCCCTCTAGCAGCAAACGGTCGAGCGCTAACATTGGAAGCTGAGAAAACCGCTGGATTCATTCGGGTTACTGCTCGTGAATCCGACCATGTCATTCTTGGAATTCAGGCCGTTGGTAGCCACGTTGCTGAATTACATGGTGAATTTGTTCTGGCGCTAGAAATGGGTGCTTTATTGGAAGATATTGCCGATACCGTTCATGCGCACCCGACAATGACTGAGGCATTCCATGAAGGAGTATTGAAAACCTTAGGTCACGCTATCCACTCGGCATGATTCAAAAAAATGGAGGGGCGGTTTTGCTAGAATTGCAAATTCTTAGAGCCGAAATTGAGTCACATGAAGCGGTCGACGCTGCCATGTCAAGGCTACAAGAAAAACGAATTTCAGGTGAAATACCAGATACCTTGATTCTAGTTCAACACCCAGAGGTGGTAACACTTGGGCCCAAGGCGGAAAGAGACGGCGCCTTGGAGGACCCCGCGTTATCTGATTATCCAACGAGAGTCGTAGATAGAGGCGGAGGGATGACTTATCATGGACCAGGTCAATTGGTTGTTTATCCAATAATCAAGTGGCAAGTTGGGGAACAATCTGTTCGAAAGATAATCAATCGACTTGAGGATTGGGTTATGGCCGCTCTTGCTGATTGTGGGATAGAAGGATATCGCGATGAAAGGATGATGGGTGTTTGGTTGGAAGGATACAAAGTATGTTCCATTGGACTGGCCTTCAAGCATTGGGTAAGCCGCCATGGTCTCGCTCTAAATTACAATACAAATCCTAACCGAGTAGAGGCCCTTTCTTGTTGTGGGCTTCCTGCTGGAATGACCACTTCCCTGCAAGCCCTCGGCCACACCCATGACCTAGAAGGGAGAATTCTAGATCGTGGGAGGTTGGAAGAAGCATTGCTAGTCCTTGCCGAACAATATCTCGATAGGGTACCAATGCAACCTGAAGATTGGACTGTGGAGTTGGTTGCATGAGGCCAAATAGAAGCCATCTGGAGAAATATTGGTCTTTGGACCCTGATGTGACTTTCCTAAACCATGGTTCCTTTGGAGCGACTCCGAATATGGTATTGGAAGAACAAAATCGCTTGAGATTACATCTAGAATCAGACCCTGTCCGGTTCTTTGAAAGAGAGGCTTTCGAAAATATGAATATCGCAAGCCGTGAACTCTCAAAATTTCTCAATGCTGAACCCGATGGTATGACCTTTTGTCAAAATGCCACTAGTGGCGTAAATACTGTCCTTAGAAGTTTAATTCTAAATCAAGGAGACGAAATAATCATTCCAAATCATTCGTATCAAGCATGTTGGAATGCAATCGATTTCGTAGCATCCAGATGGGGCGCTAAGGTTGTAGTAGTAGACCTGCCATTTAGATGTGATTCAGAAGAAGAAATCATTGAACCCTTGTTAGCTGCAATTTCACCTAAAACAGTTCTAGTAATGATTGACACAGTAACAAGCCCCACGGGACTTAGAATGCCATTCGAGAAACTTGTCGATGAATTTCAATCGAGGGGAGTCGATGTTTTGCTTGATGCAGCACACGGACCAGGCATAGTACCAATGGATTTGGCTAAGTTAGATGTGGCTTGGGTTACTGGGAACTGTCACAAATGGCTCTGTAGCCCGAAAGGGTCCGCATTCCTACACATTAGAGAAGACAAGAAAAAGGAAACTAAACCACTCACAATTAGTCATGGACACAGTGCAGATTTATCTCCTCAAGAAAAATTCAGATTCGAATTTGATTGGCAAGGAACTAGAGACCCAACTGCAATTCTGTGTATTCCTAAATCCATTGAGACTCTCAAATCAATGGTTTCAGGAGGATTTGATGAAATTATTGAACATAATAATTCTCTCGCTTTGAAAGCAAGAAATCTTCTTTGCGAGAGTCTAGGAACCGATCCGCCAACTCCAGATTCGATGATATCTGCAATGGCTACAATTGACTTACCAGGAACATATTCAGGGGGTGCAGACATTATGGGTGACCCACTTCACAACAAACTACTCGATGAATTTGGCATCCAAGTTCCAGTATTCCCTTGGCCACACCATAAAATGAGATATTTCCGAATTTCTGCTTACCTTTACAATGCTATTGAAGAGTATGAATACCTAGCAGAAATATTGCAAAAAAATCTCTAAATTATTATTTTCATAAATACATGAATAGAAGTAGTTGATAATCTACCGACAACGGGCTCGTAGAGACAAATGAGGGTGAAATGATGGGTGAAGCAGTTGTTGCAATTACCGGCGCATCGGGGGCACGATATGGTGTTCGACTATTGGAAGCTCTTTCCGCGGCAGGCTGGAAAACCCACCTGATTGTCACTCGCGAAGGAGCATTAAATCTAGAATTAGAATGTGGTAAATCTCCAGAAGATCTAGCCAACGATTCAGTTATTTTAGAACAAAACAACAATCTTGCAGCCAAGTCAGCATCGGGATCTGCCCGTTTTGATGCATACATCGTTTGCCCCGCAAGTGGAACGACAATTGGAAAAATAGCAAATGGGATTTCAGATAATCTGGCAACCAGAAGTGCATTGGTAGCGATGAAAGAGAGGCGAAAACTCATCCTAGTTCCTAGGGAAGCGCCCTATGCAACACCTCATCTTAGAGCAATGGCAAATCTTTCTGAATGGGGTGTGGTAATTCTTCCTGCAAGCCCAGGATTTTACAATAAACCCCAGACGCTTGAGGACATGGTTGATTTCATCGTGGCTAGAATCCTCGACCAATTGAATATCGACCATGAAATTGGAAAACGCTGGACTGGAGATGAAATCGGCTCTCAGTGAATCGATTCAAATTATACTCCAATACAGGTTGGGTTCAAGAGTGAGACATCAGCCGTGAATTTTCGGTATCCTATGACGAACTGGGAGTCACTTACCGTAGCACAACTGAAAGAGGAGTGCAAAAGCCGTGGGCTTTCGGTTGGGGGAAAGAAGGCTGATTTAGTGGCTAGACTTGAGGAGTACACCATCCCAAATGATGTCCTTGATGCAGAAATAGCCGACGAATTAAGCCCGCCTAATGGACGAAGTATTGTATGGCGAATGAAACAACTGCCAGTATCGGTTTTGGCTGTAATAGGAATCATGCTAATTGGTACTATGGGAGGAGCATTACTGTATGGTGATGATGTAATCGAATGGATTCAGGGAGAACCAGATTACCAATTAATCGAGTTTGACCCAAGTAGTGCTAGAGGATATGCACAGAGTCTGGTAGATCTAGGACACCCAGAATGGGAGGGCAGAATGTCAGGAACTATCGAAGAACATAACACTGCGGATTTTATCAAAGCAAATTTTACTTCGATGGGGATTCCATCAACAATTGAGGATTTTGACGTTCCAATGTTTGTTATTGATGATGAACCGGAATTGGGAATCTGTCATGCAGGAGATGTAGGCCAAACCCTCCCTGCCTTTGCTTGTGGCGCCACTGACGTCAATGCTGATTTCATTAGCTTTGAACACAGAAGTGATTTTGTTTTACAGGGATATTCCGGCTCTTCATTCATTCGATATGTCGATGATATAGATGTTGTAGACTTGGGTTCAGGAAGCGAAAGTACGGATTGGACTACTGGAGCGGGGTCTGTTGTTCTGATACATATGACTGCAGAAACCGAATCCAATACCGCCCTGTTCAAGAGAGCATCAGAAAACGATGTTGAAGGATTAATCCTGATTAATGAAAGACAGAATTGTGATGAATTGGTTTCCGGAGATTGTATTCCTTACTTCAAATCGGTCGACATCTCAGCGATTGACAACATACCCATCGACATGGGATTCATAATGGTCAGCCAAAGTGTCGGTCAGACAATAATTGACAATGTGATTAATCAGGATGGTAGATTACAATTTATGACCTATGTTGAGAATGCAGGTGAAGCCACTGTCAAAGTTCCTTGTGGAATTATTCAAGGAGAGTCTGATTCTTTGATTATCATCGGCGCACACCATGATACTGTATACATGGCACAAGGTGCTGTAGACGATTCTTCAGGGACTGCCACTGTTCTAGAAATGGCTCGCCAATTCGGATTAATTGAAAGTCAAATGGGAACTCCAAAACACACGATATACTTCTGTACTTGGGGAGGGGAAGAAGAAGGATTGTTTGGATCTTCAGCATGGGTGGATAAACATCGAAACAACCTCTATGATAATCTTCGTCTATACATCAATTTAGACATGAATCACGTCGATGCCGAAAGAAATTCGGGTGTCACTTTGTTTGGAAACCACAACACAGACGTTAGCCATATCAGAGGTATATCGGAGAAATTCAAACAAGAATATCCAGAACTTGCAGACCGTTACAATATCCAAGTTCGCAAACTTGATGATACGGACATGCCGTACAACTCGGACCACGCTCCATTCGTATACAATATCGATGAAGATGAGTCGGATGGAAAACAATACGGCAGGGCTGTGGTTTGCTATGGCTCAGGGTCGATGGAATATCACACATATCTAGACAATATGGACAGATTCAATGAAGAGAGCCTAGCTGTCTCTGGAATAATCTACGGATCATTGGTGTACTACCTCGCCTACGGCGATTGACTTTCAAGATTCTAAGTGCTCAAGAATCGCTTCGTAATCTGGTTCAATGCCTGGATTTTCCGCGACCCATGCATATGATATCTTTCCGACCTCATCGATAACAAAAACCGACCTTTGGGAAGCAGTGTATTCAGGCATTACAAAAGGAATCTCGACCCCATAGGCTCGGGTTGCCTGACGATTTGTATCAGATAGTAATGGGAATGTTATTTCATTGGCATCAGCAAAGGCGGCATTAGCAAAAATTCCATCTACAGAAATTCCGAAAACTTCCGCCTCTGCGGCTTCTAAACGATTCATAGAATCAGAAACTGTACACATTTCTTTTGTGCAGACGCCAGTAAATGCGGCTGGATAAAACAGTAAAACAACCCGGTTACCAATAGAATCGGAAAGTCTAACCATATTTTTGTCAAATGCCATCAATTCGAAGTCCGGTGCCATGTCGCCTACGGATACCATGAGTTGGGGAGGCAATATCGATTTTCAAGGTCGCGGGGCTCTACATTCTATGTGGCGAGTCAATTCCAAGTAAATCGAGACCTGTTTGCAAGGTTCTTGCAGTCAAGTCACAAAGTGCCAATCTGCTTAATTTTGTGGAATGTTCTGCATTTAGAACCGTACAAACTTCATAGAATGAACCGAAAGCTTGTGCGATATTGTGTAATTGAGTTGCTAATTTGTGAGGAGAGTGACTTGAACAAGCCGAGTCAAGGGCTTCGGGGAATTTAATCAATGTCCGAGCCAGTGCTATCTCTCTTTCATGAGTCAAGATAATTTCTGTATCACGAATTGAATTTCTATCAATTTCATCCTTCGAAAATATGCTACAAATTCTTGCATGTGCATATTGAAGATATGGAGCGGTGTTTCCATCGAAGGAAAGCATTTTTTCCCATTCAAATGTGTAATTGTTATTTCGGTCGGTAGAAAGATCGGCATATTTTATTGCCCCGATTCCTAGCATCTTTGATACCTCTGCTCTTTCATCGTTAGATAGGTTGGGACTTTTCTCAGCAACAATCGCATCCGCTCTCTCCACCGCTTCAATCAATAGATCATTCAGATGGACTGCTCCTCCTGTTCTACTAGCCAACTTCTTACCGTCCGTACCCATTACCAAACCAAACGGAACATGGATTGCTTTTACCCCTTCATCCATGAATCCAGCATTTCTTGCAACCTCAAAGACCATAGCAAAATGTTGTGCCTGTTCTGCACCTACAACATATAGGAAATCACGACTACCAACATTTTCGATTCTATCCAAAATACAGGCTAAATCACTAGTGGCATAATTGTAGCCACCGTCTGCTTTTTCGATGATTAATGGGAGTGGCTCCCCTTCACGATTTTTCCAACCATCTAGATAGACTACTTTCGCGCCATCGCTTTCCTCTAGCAACCCCACTTTCGCAAGTTTTTCGACAACCCTAGGCAATGCTGATTCATACTTCGATTCGCCTGCAAGATCATTATTGCTAAGCAAAATCCCCATTCTTTGGTAAACTTCGTTAAAGTGAACTAATGAGCGATCCACAAGCATCTGCCATAACTCGATGGTTTCAGGTTCGCTAGACTGCATTCTAACTACCCTTGCTCGTGAGCGTGAGGCGAAGTCTGAATCAGCGTCAAATTTTGCCCTAGCATCAGAATAAAACGTACTCAAATCGATATTCTGCACCTCTGAATCAAGACCCAAATCGATTAGGTGTTCGATGAGCATTCCGAAAGGAGTACCCCAATCTCCAATGTGATTCTCGGGTACAACTCTGTGCCCCTTGTGGCTTAGCATTCGATTTAGAGCATCACCAATCACTGTTGAACGAAGGTGACCAACATGCATATGCTTCGCTACATTTGGTGAAGAATAATCGATGACAATGACTCTAGGTTCCTCAGTTAAAACTCTCAATCTATCGTCGATTAGTGATTCTTGTAATATCTCACACAACCAATTGGGGTCTGCTGAAAAATTAAGGAAGCCATTTATCGAACTAACTTGGCATATCCCTTCAGTTGTGGAACCTAGATTTTCTAAAATTTCGTCTGCAATTGTATTCGGAGCCTTTCTCAGCACTTTGGAAAGTGAATGACAAGGCAATGCGACATCAGCGAATGTTGAATCTGTAGAACCTGCAAGAAGATTATTCCAATCAGACTCCTGGACGCCAATTTCTGACATCACCGAACCAAGAAGTGGACGGATTGCGTCTACTAAATCTCGCATATTCTTACCTCAAGTAAGGGAGTACCTCAACAATGCAGCTATTCCTCCAAATGAGGTTTGTAGGGTTGCGCCTTCCTCTGAATCCATAGAAATCAGGCTAACCTTAGCAGAGGTATGTCCGGCTAATTCGGTCAATTCGTCGATTATATCTCTAGTTCTATCTGGATCTTCGCGTACGTCTTCCGAGCCGCACTTTGGGCAATCTGGTATTTCTGAGCGACTATTTTGAGTAGCCTCCCATTCATGTGAACATGGCTTACAATACCAACCAACACGTCTCTTCCTTAGACCTTCAGACAATAATAGAGTGTCGACTGCACCTTGATCTAATGCTGACCGAATCATCATCTCACCATAAGTTGCTTTGGGATGTGCCTGCATGACTTCTCGAAGGAAATTATCCACTAACTCACGTTCAGCATCCAATTCGATTTGATCCATCATATTGCCAGCACGCTGAACTAATTCCCGCAAGCCACTTTCGTTGGAATACCCCACGTCAAAGAATGGTTCGCGGATCAACTTCTTTACTTCGTGATGGAAGTAGTCGTTCTTGACAACGAAATCCTTAGTCTGCCCAGGCCCTCCGATTATGATTCCTTTAATATCGGTTAAATTCGGAAGCCAATAATTGCAGGCGTGTTCTGTTGCCCGCTTGAAGAACTTATGAGCTGCTTCCTCGATTAGCCGCTCAAACCGCTGGGCTGATTGACCTCCTTGGCGGTGTTTCCCCATTATGTTAGATTGCAATTCTTCTTGACAGTGGATTCTTTTTCCACTTGCAATTCCATAGGCGGCCTCTCCTCTATCGACTACAAAGAGACCGTAAGAGGTCCTATCAATGAGCATATCTTCTAATTGGGTTAATTCAAAAGTCGAATCGCACCGATAACGGAAAGAAGTGAATATTTCTGGTGGATCGTCAATTACTACAGTAACCAATCGTGATTTATTATTCCCAACAATAACATGACCGACGAAAATAGCAATTCCGTACTCTCCGGCATTCTTGTATCGATTCAATACTGAAATGGCCGATTCAATAGCATCCCCTACATGTTTTCTAGTTAATTTAGACTTAATATTCGCGGCCTGGGCGCCTTCTTGGCCAAGTTGTCCACGAACGTCACTAATTAGACGGTCAGGGGGAATGATTACCGTAACCAATTCCGTGCCCATACCTCTCATGTCCTGTAGCTCTTCTAGCGTCTTCTTGGTTCGCAGTCTGCGCTGCTGCATCTCCAAGTCATCTGCCATGGCTAAGCCTCTTGGCGGAAGGCCGTAGTGAGGGGCATTTCAACCCTCTCGCGCGTATCCAGCGAAGGCATTGAAAGGGGCACTCATACCCGAAAGCACGATGGCGACCATAGTACTCGCACTTGGAGGGAGCCTTCTGAGGCCCGAAGTCGAAGAGCGCCATGCTTGGTTGGAAGAGTTAGTTTCCATCATCCGAGACAGGGTTTTGGTCGACGATAGAATTGGAATTGTCGTTGGTGGAGGAGCCCCTGCTAGAGAAGGAATTACACTTGCAAGACCCATTATCGACAACGAGGATAGACTAGACCGAATCGGTATTGCTGCAACTCGGCTAAATGCCACCATAGTTAGAGAATCTCTAGCAGATGCTGGAGTCACGGTATCGGGGGCGATCCCGCGTTCAATAAACGAGGCTACGATGTTATTCGATGAAAGACCAGTAGTAGTAATGGGGGGTACTAAACCCGGCCATACTACTGATGCAGTTGCAATTCGGCTAGCAATTGCTAGCGGTGCTGAACGCTGTATTATCGGTACAAATGTCGACAGAGTCTACGACTCTGACCCCCGCGATAATCCAAATACTAACGGACACGATTCACTGACCCATGAAGAATTGCAAGAAATTGTAGGGCCTGCAGAGCATACCAAAGCTGGACCTTCTGGAGTTGTTGATCCAATGGGGGTTGCAGACGCCACTAAAGCAAATTTGACCCTCTGCATATTGGATGGTAGGGATCACTCTAGAATTAAATCTGCAATAGAAGGAGAATCATTCCACGGAACGATTGTAGAAAGCGAAGAAGAGGAGTGATTCCAATGGGTAGGAAGGAAAGAATCGCTAGAGCCGCGACTCAAACTGCGTCACAAGCAAGGGAAACAGCTGCGCGTGAGAGGGGAAGAAGCAAGCGAACAACGAGTGCTTCTGGAGCTTCTGCTCACAGGCACTGCTCGGTCTGTTGGGCGCCAATTCCACTTAAGGCAGAACCGCCGGTGTGTAATGATGCAGAATGTGAATCAACATACGACAAAAGAGAATCATCTCGTAAACGTCTAACTTTGATGTTGTACTTATTCCCTGCAATTGCAATTCTACTAGCAATTATGACGGCAATTTAACCCGAAGTATCGTTAGGTTCAACACCAATCAACAAAGAGCGGATGATATGCGAATGGTGCGAGTTCTGGGTGTTCTACCAGGATTTGTCGGATTTATATGCCTAGTATTGCTAACTGCTAGTTTAGTTGGGATAGAAATTGATTCCACTCGCGTACAGGCTACTACAGTCCCATGTTTGGACGAGGACGCGGGTGGTTGCCCAGTTGGTATGACTGGGTCTGATTTCCATGTACCTTGGGGTTTCAGTTTGATCGATGTAGAAGTAAATATCGCGTGGGATGAGCCTGAAAAGGCTTGGATAGGGGTTGTCGATGCTAAATACGCAGAAAACTGCCCCCCCGATTCCAATGGATTGACTAGCTGTGAAACGGAGGATTTCGAATTTGTCGCTGGAGGCCCGGAGGACTCAGATGAGTTCACTTTCTCCCTAAAACCAGGTGACTATCGATTTACAAGCGGAGGACGAGATGGTGCTAGTCTTGACAATCAATTAGTAACAATTACATCAACATTCCATATTTCTCAGGTTGGAGAGATTCTCCTCAGTGTAATTGGGATTCTACTAATGGTCGGGGCCGTAGAAATGATTTATCCAATCGAACTATTTTGGAAGAAATACGTCAAATCATGACTCGAATGACTACTTGCTTCGTCGGCTAATTGAAGAACCAGTATTCTCTCGACCGTTTGTGGCAGTAACCAAGTGTCGCTCCTGTGGGGCGGAAATTAGGGCTGAAGGTCTTCCTCAATCCTTTGGAGGATACAACATTTACTGCGTAACCTGTGGCGCTCAATTCAGAGTAGATTGAAGTCAATCAAAAGACTTCTTTCTTCCACGTCTTGGTTTGGGTGCATGCCTCATAGCCGCTTCCCTTCTTGCTTCAATTTCTTCGGGTGAACCCACTGGCTCGATTTCTTCTATTTCTCTATGCCAAGTATCTGGCAAAGCGAGTGGGTCTGTTACTTCGTCAGCGGCTATGAATTCAATAAGATGACTACGTAAATCATCGATGCCATCTCCTGTTATTGAACTAATTCGCAATACTTCGTTATCATTTACCTCATGCAAATCCGACTTTGAAAACACCTTGAGCAATGGTCGTTCGGCGAGTAATTCTGTAACTTCACCGAGGAGATGTTGTTGATCTTGTAAACTCATACCACTGGATTCAGATGGGTCGATTAAGAACAATACAATGTCTCCTACATTTTCCAAAGCCGCAATCGCTTGCATCTCAATTTGATTACGCTCAGTCATTGGCCTATCAAGAAGTCCAGGTGTATCGACCATCTGGTAAATTCGTCTTCTATGCTCAAAATGACCGACGTGTAGGCGCTTAGTTGTAAAGGGGTAAGCGGCAACTTCAGGCTCTCCACTGGATAATTCTGTGATTAGAGCAGACTTGCCAACATTTGGAGCTCCTGCGACCACGATACAAGGCTCGGCAGCATCAATCGAAGGTAATTCTCGTAGAATGTTCCGAGCCTCACCTAACCAGAGAATATTATCTCCAATTTGGTCAATAATCGATGACATTCTACCGTATGCATGACGTCTTTCTTCATGGAAAGCCTCTATGTTACGGAATCTTAGCATCTTGGATTGAGATTCACCTGCAATTTTTCGCACTCTTTCTGCAGCCCACTGAATCGCGCCAAGATTTTGCCTAAATTCATCAGCACCTACAGCCGCATCAACCAAGGCTTGGTCAAATTCTGACTGAGCGTTGAGACTAGGCCACTGATCAACCCATTTTAGGAGAGTTTCAGCGATTGTATCGCTGGCTGCTTGTACCATTCTAGCCATTTGTTTTCGCACCCTGTGGTACTTGTCTGGATCCTCAACCAAGTCAGATTGCTTTCCAGCACGACGAAACGCCTTGTCTAGAACTTCCTGAGGATACAGAACCGTTGGAATCTTGCGCCATTCAACAGAAGCCACGACCTCTCCTCCTGTCTAGCGGCCGCGTCCATACTTCTTCAAACAGCGTGCTTTTCTATGGCGGACCATACGCGACCCTATGACTGGTGAACGGCGCGGTAAGAGAATTCGAGATTTGCCTGTATGGGCAAAGCGATTTGCAGAAGAATATGGCGCAGAGGATTTGGATGGTCGCGGGGATGTTTTCTTCGGCCCTCTAATCGACCGACGTAGCGGCCTCAGGAAGGACGATCTAATCGAATTACTAATCGATGCACGAGCAGTAAGAGCAGATGATGACCCTTGGGTTCGAGGTATGTTACTAGCCACATCTAGAAATGCTGTAGAAATGTTGGACGAATTCGGTCAATATCGCTCTATTGCAAGAGATGTGATAGTGGAAGTACGACTTGTAACTCATCTGAGAAAACCCTACATCGAGGACGATGAATTACTTACCTTCGAAAAAGAGGACATGCGAAGGCGATCGAATGTTCACGAACAGGCGGAGAGGCAAGCCGATGGCGGCTCCGACGATAGTCACTTGTGGGGTTGATGAATGTCAGACTTAGCAAAGAAAGAATGCATACCCTGCAAGGGGGGTGTCCCTCCGATGGGGCTTGAACAAGCCGAAGAAATGATTCGACAAATTCATTCAGATTGGAAATTAATCGATACACACCACATCGAACGATTTTGGATTTTCCCGGATTTTGAGTCTGCTCTTCTATTTGTTAACGCCGCAGGTGCAATTTGCGAAGAACAAAATCATCATGCTGATTTTGAATTAGGTTGGGGTAGAGCAAAGGCGATGATTTGGACTCACAAAATCAACGGACTTAGCGAATCTGACTTCTTCCTCGCGGCTAAGTTTGACGAGATTTAAGGTGATAATATGCCGGAGGATTTTCGCCTTCATGCGTTTGTTTGTACCAATCAACGCGACCCAAAAAAACCACGAGAATGCTGTGC
>DALV01000008.1:40779-43272 GCA_002496905.1 Euryarchaeota archaeon UBA105
GTCAAAGATGTTCGAGTCAATAAATCGGGTTGCTTAGACCGGTGCGAGCAAGGAATTTCTTGTGTCGTCTACCCAGATGGAATTTGGTATACTATACCTGACGATGACAATGCAATAGCCAAAATTGTAGAACATCTAGCGGGAGGAAATGTCGCGGATGAATTTCTAATGCTTGACTAAATTAAGAGAAAATCATAGCCGGACTGGACGGGTGGCACCACAGGCTTGGCACTTTAGCAGAGTTGTACGCTCTTCTTTGATGAATCGGGTATCAGGAGCCTTACACTGTCCACAGAGAATGTATGTTTTGACATATCCAACGATTTTCTCTTTGATTCTTTTTGGCGGAACCCTACCTTTGAGCATAACACGAACTTGCTCCCTAGTGCCTGATGTTCCCAATTCATTGATGAGAAATTGATAGACATGATTTGCATCCCTATCCATCGCATCTACTATTGCGGAAAAATTACGAATTATTGTTTGATTACCTTCAACTAAAATCTCAGGATTAGGCATAGTCCATCGATTTCTTTCACTGATGTCCGTCGGAATTCTATCCCGTGCTCGCTCGAGCAGAGCATCATATTCGAAGTCACTCATCTAATCGGGCGAGCAACGTCTCCCTTTTCACCCCACCGGATAGGCTCAGGGCTAGGCACTAACCGTCAAAGACCAGTTTGGCAACGGCGGGGTATGGACGAGGTCATCGAGGTCAAGGTGGCAAGAGTTCACGAGGATGCACAGTTACCAACTAGAGGTAGTGCACACGCAGCCGGTTACGACCTGTATGCTTTGGAAGATACCGATGTTCTCTATCGAACTGCAACATTAGTACGAACTGGTTTACATGTAGCGATTCCGATTGGCTATGAAGGTCAAGTTCGGGCTAGATCTTCTTTAGGCAAGAGAGGTTTGATTCCACCACATGGAATCGGCACCATAGATGCGGATTACCGCGGAGAGTTATTTGTCATGATGACATGGATTGGGGAAGGCGATTCTTACACAATATCGAAGGGTGAAAGAATTGCTCAATTACTGATTACTCCAATCCCTCAATCAACCTTCAAAGAAGTGGAGCTGGATGAACTTGGTGAGACTGATCGAGGAATTGGTGGATTCGGTTCTACAGGAAGATTCTGACTATCTTTACACGGTTCGTAGAACCGTGCTTCTACATATTCAACATACGAATCCTTGATACGGGGCGGATGGAGCGGTTCAATTGATGCCACTGAGCATAGACGAGCTTCGCAGAAAGGTCGAAGAATACCACAACAAGGGCTTGAACAGTCAGCAAATAGCAGATGAGTTGTCACTTTCTCAGACCACCATCCAATGGCTTTCCTCCTCAAATGTACCACTTGACGAAGAAACTCCTTCCGATATCAGGGTTGGATGGCGTTCTGTTGCGGTGAAGGCTGCAAGAGTTGAAGCCGTGTCATACGTATTCTGTGACATAATTGAAGAAGAAATCGGAGAAGAAGTTGATACAATGGTTGGAATTTCGATAAATGGAATTCCCTTCGCACAGGCAATTGCTGGACAGATGGATCTTGAGTTAGCAGTAAGTCGAACTATTAGCGAATCCGAGGCCGGTCATCTATCCGAGGTATTCGCTTATGTTAGTGGAAAGAGAGTTGTCGTTATCGACGATGTTGTTTCTTCTGGAACTACTATGAGAAAGACCGTGCAACATCTTCGTGAATCAGGAGCTGAAGTTAAACTCTGTTTGGTTTTAGCAAATAAGACCGAAATGAACGATATTGACGGAGTCCCGTTGAGAGGCCTAGTTAGAGTGGTCACTGTCTGAGGTTGAATCGATGCACTGGGCGGACTTTACCGCTGAAAAACTCAGCAAAAAACGAGGCAATAAGCAGGTTGCATGTTCAGGAATTACACCATCGGGTGAATTCCACATCGGCCACATTAGGGAGATACTCTCAGCAGAAATGATACACAGAGCTTGTCTTGATGCTGGATTGGATTCTCGATACATATTCATCGTCGACTCAATGGACCCGCTTCGCCGAGTATACCCCTTCCTTTCAGAAGAATACGAGAAATACATCGGATGTCCTCTTGCATTCATTCCTGCACCAGATTCAAACGGAAATCCTGACCCTAATGGCCTATCATACGCTGAACATTTCCTCGGGCCGTTTTTAGATGCGCTTGCAGAGATTGGGGTTTTCCCTGAAGTAATTATGAATCATGAGACCTACTCAAAAGGTCAATTTGCTGAAAAGATAGATTCTGCAATCGAACAAGCAGGTGAAATTCGAGAGATTATCGAATCAATTTCAGGCCGAGAATTGGATGAAAATTGGTTCCCCTACAAGCCGCTTGGCTCCGATGGTAGCATGGACGGAGTTACGGTTACAGGTTACGAACACCCATTAGTTCACTGGACTGATCGCCACGGCAAGTCGGGTTCTGCAGACATTCGTAAGGCCGATGGAAAACTGCCGTGGCGCATCGATTGGGCGG
>DALV01000008.1:43572-45074 GCA_002496905.1 Euryarchaeota archaeon UBA105
CCGTGGCGCATCGATTGGGCGGCTCGTTGGGGTATTCATGGAGTGACTTGCGAGCCGGCAGGAAAGGACCACGGGGCCGCAGGTGGTTCCTTCGACACCGGCCTCCCAATCTGCCGTTTACTCGGCTCCGAACCTCCTTCCAAGATGGTATACGAATGGATTCAAGTCAAGGGTGCAGGACCAATGTCTTCGTCCTCGGGCAATACCATTGGTCCCGTCGAGGCACTGAGCTTGGTCCCGCCGGAAATCGTTCGATATCTGATAGCCGGCTCCAAAATGAACCGCCACATCGACTTCGATACCGGCTCAGCACTGTTCCAGATGGCCGACGAGTACGAGAGACTCGTCGCAAACCCTCCCAACTCCGAGGAAGAGGGTCTTAGCAAGAGGCAGAAGGTGGCCGCCGTCACCAATAGAGGAGCGATGAAGCTCAGTCAACTCGAACGAGGTGCCGACCCTGCCGATTCACTCGGAGGAGTCTCATTCCGTCATCTTTCGATGCTTGCCCAAATCAAGTCCTCCGACGAAGATGTCTGGACCTCGATGCGAGCCAGCGGACATCTCACAGGCGAACCAAACGAGTCTCTGGCTCAGCGGCTGACACGAATGCGCAATTGGATTGGCAGCATCCATTTCCCGGAGGACGCGCGCATTCACATCCACAAGTCAATCAGTGCAGAAGCGCGAGCAGAACTCAGCGAGGAGCAGAGAGTTTTCCTATCATCTCTAGCAGAGGGGTTAGCAGAATTAAATTGGTCCGAACAAGCCATTGGGGCTACAATTCGAACAATTGCACCTGATTGTGGAATAAGTGGTCAAGAAGCCTACATTGCACTGTACTGGGCAATGCTAGGCCGAAATCATGGACCAAAGGCTTCTTCTCTGTTGTTTGAAATAGGGAAGGATGACGCGATTAAGCTACTCTCTTCCTAATTACTAAGAAAAAACAAAATATTTAGGTATAATCTGTTGAAGAATAATTGAAGAAGGTGGCGAGTATGTCGGAGAAGGTATTTTTTAATGAAAATGGATATTTAGTAACAAATGTGAGATTCGAAGTCCCAGGCCAAACTTATGTCATGTCAGGAATTTCTTCGGTAAAAGTAGCAGAGAAAAAAAAGAGAAAAATTAAACCTATTGGTTTGATTTGTTTTGGATTTTTATTGGTTTATGGAGGTGCTACAGAATTGGGGGTCGATGCCGCTTGTTTTGGATTGGTAATAGTACTATTAGGGGGTCTTTGGCTTAGGACAAAAAAGACCATTTATTACCTAATTATTACGACTGGGGCCACTGAGAGGAGAGGCGTCTCCAGTACAAATCGAAAGTTTATGCAGTCGTTGAGGGCTGCATTAACCAATGCCATAATCGACAGGGGTTGAAATTAGCGCCTAATTTAAGAGAAAATGTCAATTTTTCTCAGTTCTGAACCATACTACGCCAAAACCTAATGCGAATCCAGAACCAAAACTTCCCAACTGCATTAGGGCATCTAAAGCACT
>DALV01000015.1 GCA_002496905.1 Euryarchaeota archaeon UBA105
CGAATTTATCGTTAGGCGCGAAGCGACAAAAGCCGATATCAAAGCAGCAGTTGAGGAACTGTTAGATGTTCAGGTTGCGAAGGTCAACACGAAGATCACTATCACAGGCAAGCACGCATCTGTGCGTCTTGCTGATGGCTACGATGCGGAGGATGCAGCGCTCAAGTTAGGAGCGTTCTGATGAGGTGATATTATGGGTAAGCGCACACGTTCACAACGCCGCGGTTCAAGTCCAAAGAATCGGGTATCAAGTCACAAATTCCCTGCTGCTAACCGTATCCCACGCGTAAGCGAGAAAATGGGGGAGGTAACCGACCTAGTTCATAGCGCGGCTCACACAGCCCCTCTTGCTCGTGTCAAGTTCGATGATGGAACCACTGCTCATATTGCCGCACCAGAAGGTGTTTCAGTAGGTCAAGAATTGGCCTTCGGAGACAATGTAAGCCTGCGACCAGGCAATGTAACCAAACTCTCAGAGATCCCTGAGGGCACTCCAATCTGTAATGTTGAATCACGCCCAGGAGATGGCGGTAAGTTCGCTCGCTCTGGTGGTAACTCTGCAGTATTGGAAACTAGAATGGGCGACAACGTGAGAATCAGAATGCCTAGTGGCTCTCTGAAAGATCTTCCAGCATCCTGCCGTGCTACTATTGGAGTACTAGGTGGACACGGACGAACCGATAAGCCACTAATGAAGGCTGGTGCTGCTCACTACCGTCAAAAGGCTCGAGGAAAGCTCTACCCAACAGTCAGTGGTGTTGCAATGAATCCAGTCGACCACCCACACGGTGGTGGAAACCACCAGGCGGTTCACGGACCTAGCTCAGTTAGCCGTAATGCACCACCTGGTCAGAAGGTAGGAAACATCGCTCCACGCCGAACCGGACGTGGTAGGACAAGGGAGCAATGAGGTGTGAGATATGGCACGTAAATCAAAGAAGATGTTCCGCTCTCCTAAGACTGCTCGACGCCAGGCTCGAAAGCGCCGTTCGACAATTGCTGAGCGACGCAAGAAAGAGTTCCTTTGGCGTGGACTAACCATGGAGGAGTTGACTGCACTTCCACTTTATCCTCCAGAAGATAATCCAGAAGCACCTTGTATCGCTACATTGATGCCTTCTCGCGCCAAGAGGTCACTATCTCGCGGTCTTTCTGAAGAAGCAGAAAAATTCCTAGAGAAGGTTCGTGCGAATGGTGGCTCCAAGATGATTAAGACACACTGCCGAGGTATGTTTGTCCTACCTGAGATGGTCGGTACTACAATCGGTGTACACAATGGCCGCGACTTCGTCAAGGTCGAAGTCATTCCAGAAATGATAGGGCACGCCTTGGGCGAGTTTGCTCCAACCCGCAGATCGGTGACGCACACTGGTCCAGGTGTAGGTGCTACTCGATCAAGTAAGCACGTGGCATTGAAGTGAGGTGAAAAAGAATGAGTCGAATTTCAGGTAAGCCACAATCCGGATACACTCAATTGCTTGAGGGATCGAATCTAGCTACTGCACGTGCAGTAAACCTAGACATTCATCACAAGCACTGCTACCAAATTGCTAAGTTTATTCGAGGAATGAATGCAGTTGATGCTATCGAATACTTGGAGAAAGTGATGGATAAGAAGGTAGCAATTCCATACACTCGCAGATCTAGAAAGGGTAAGGGTGGAAACACCATGGCCGGTCATAGAAAAGGAAAGATGGGGCCAGGTCGCTATCCGTATAAAGCATCAAGAGAATTCATCAAACTGATATCTAGTGCTATGGAGAATGCCCGTCAGCGCTACGATACAATCGATGCTGAAGACATGGTGATTACTCACTGTGCTGCACACCGCGGTCAAGTACACACTGGTTGGAAGCCTCGCGCGCGTGGGCGTGCTACACCCAAGAACCACTACCAAGTGAATCTCGAGATTTTCCTCGAACACTTCGGCGATGAAGAAGAAGAGGATGACGAATTCTGAGGTGAAAAAAGATGAGTAAAGTAAACACAATTCGAAACATCGTTCACCGTAACATCGAGCGCCAGCTAGTTCGCGAGTATCTCCTGAAAGAGACCGAGCGTGCTGGATTTGGCGGTCTAGAATTCAACCGCACTCCTGATGGGACCAAGGTCACACTGCAAGCAGAACAAGTCGGTCGCGTAATCGGTAGAAGAGGTAAGGTAATTCACGAATTACAGCGTAGGCTGAAAGAAGACTTCAATCTAGAAAAGCCTCATCTCGAGGTTAACGAAATCGAAGAACCCCGTCTGAATGCACAGGTTATGGCGAGCAGACTAGCATCCTCTCTAGAGAGAGGTTGGTTCTTCCGCCGAGCAGGCCACAGTACATCTCAGAATATTATGGATGCAGGAGCTCGTGGATGTTTGATAATACTCTCAGGAAAGATATCTGGAGCTCGCCACAGAGTTCAGAAGTTCCAGAAAGGTCACATCAAGTTCTGTGGTGAAACTGCCCTAGAGTTGATGGATGAAGGATTTTCAACAGCTGTTAAGAAACTGGGGACAGTTGGCTGTACGGTCCGTATTATGCGGCCAGGTGTAAAGCTACCACACGAAATTTCTATTCAAGACAGACAGGAATCTGGACTAGGGCCTATCGAAGAAGTCTCTATGCTGGAGATTCCTGATGAGGAGCCAGCGTCAGCATCTCAAGTCGAAGAGGCAGATGTTGCCGACACCGAAGAAGTCGTCGACAGTGTTGTCGAAAAGATGGCTGAGATGGAAGCAGAAGCCAATGAAGAATCAACAGATGTAGGAGAGGAGGAGTGAAAATGGCACATATCAAGTCAAGAGATATTGACCAGATGAACCCTGAACAACGCGAGCGCCGTCTTGCCGAGCTAAAGGAAGAACTTCTCCAATTACGTGCTCAGCAGGCCCTTGGAGGCTCATCTTCCAACGCGGGCGCATACAAGCAAACACGTAGAAGCATCGCACGTCTTCTTACGAAGATGTCCGAGGAGAGTAAGGAGTAGACTCAAATGGCGGGCATTTGCAATCTATGTGGTCTACCTGATGAACTATGCATCTGCCAAGAAATAGCAAAAGAACAACAGAAAGCAATCATTTCAACAGTAAGAAGGAGGTATGGAAAGATGGTAACAATGGTAGAAGGAATCGACGATTCTGCTATCGATATTGGAAAACTAGCAAAGTTGCTGAAGAGCGCTTGCGCTAGTGGTGGCACAGTAAAGGGCCGCACCATCGAACTCCAAGGCGAGCATAAGAAGCGCGTCGCAAAGGTCCTTGAACAGAATGGATACCAAGTGGAGGTGCGCTAAATGAGTGTCATGCATGCACCTTGGTTGGCTCGGGAAATCGAAGTTATTGGAAGCCGAGATTCAGGCCTAGTTGGAGTAACGGGGATGATTGTCGAAGAAACTCGTAGAACGCTAAGAGTTCGAACAATTGGTGGAGAAGTCACTCTGCCTAAGGACGTAATCACATTCACAATAGATTCTGAGGAGGTCGAAATCGATGGCGCAAGCGTCACACAGAGACCTGAGGATCGCATCAACCGAAGATATAGGAGGAACTGAAAATGAAAGATATTGGAGTAGACGTCCGCCCACCTGAGGGTGAATGGGACGGTGACCAAAACTGCCCGTTCTATGGTAGTCTAAGACTACGTGGACAAATCATAGAAGGAACCGTATCGTCTGTTGGTATGAGTAATTCAATTATCGTCCAGCGTGAAGTCACTCGATACATGAAGAAGTATGAGCGCTACGAGAAAAGAACTCGCAGATATGCCGCACACCTACCATCTTGTATTGGCGAGATTGCAAGTGGGGAAAACGTCCGAATAATGGAATGCAGACCACTTTCTAAAACTGTCAAATTTTGCGTAATTGAGAAGGGGGGTTCTGAATGAGAGGAGTAGCAGGTAGAGCAACAGCCGGATTGCCAAGCATGGCAAGGATGGATTGTGTTGACAATACTGGAGCTAAGGTCGTACAACTGATTACCGTGCTAAAGAAGGGAGGCGTTGCTCGCCGATATCCTTCAGCAGGAGTTGGAGACATGATTCGCGTTACTGTCCGCAGAGGAACGCCAGAAACTCGCCGTCAAATCTTCAATGCGGTTGTAGTACGTCAGAGGAGACCATTCCGCCGAGTTGACGGAACTTGGGTACAATTCGAAGACAATGCTTGCGTTATCACAAATGAGCGAGGAGATGTCAAGGGTTCCGATATCAAGGGACCAGTTAGCCGGGAGGCGGCTGAGCGGTGGCCTAGGATTGCTGCCACTGCTAAGCAGATTGTGTGAGGTGTGAAGTATGGTAAGTAAGAAAGCAGGAAAACAGCGTCAAGCACAAACTGACGCCCCAATTCACGTCCGCAGGAAGCGGATTCGTGCCCGACTGGTCAGCGATGATCCAGACTTAGCATTGATTCGTACCGTAACGGTAAGAGTAGGCGATGAAGTAGAAGTTCTTCGTGGAGATTTTGGATTCCCAAACAGTGCAAAGACCGATTCACGTGGGAAGAGACTAGGGCAATCCCGCGGTCGCGCAGGCGTCAAGTCAAGCATTGTTGGTGTTGATGTCAAGAGCGGCTACGTAATGGTCGAAGGAGTAACAACCAGCACCGCAGATGGAAAAGAAGAGGCGTTACCAATTCACCCTTCTAATCTCATAGTTACTAAGCTGTACGAGGGAGATCCACTTCGCATAAAGCGAATTATGGAGAGAGCTAATGGAGGTGTTGAACAATGAGCAGTAGCCACATGAAGAGATTAACAATGCCACGAAGCTGGCCACTTACTCGCAAGACTGACATTTGGGTGCAGAAGCCTAACCCTGGTGGACACAGCGATGAGATGTGTATGCCTCTTGGCGTCATTTTGCGAGATGTGCTAGGGCTCGCTCACTCAAGGAGAGAGGCAAAGAGAATGGTCGCAACACGCAAGGTTCTCGTCGATGGAAGAATCGAGACAGATTCTGGTCGAGGTGTAGGCTTGATGGATGTCCTAACAGTTGGTGAAGACCACTATCGCTGTGTTTTGGATGAAAATGGTAAGCTCAGATACCGTTCTATCCCTGCTAAGAATTCCTCAAGCAAACTCTGCCGAGTTATGGGTAAGACAACAATCCGTGGTGGAAAGACTCAGGTTCACCTCCACGATGGAAGAAATATCACAGTCGATGATGCGAAGAAATACAATTCAGGAGATACACTGGTTATTTCGCTACCAGACCAGGAGGTCTCGGGACATCATGCATTCTCTGAAGGAGTACTAGCATTCCTAACCGGTGGTAGCCACATCGGTTGCACTGCAAAGGTAGTATCAAAGGACGTAAAGCGTTCCTCAAAGGCTAATGAAGTACAATTCGAAGATTTCGGAACAGTCGCAGATTATGTCTTCGTGATTGGTTCTAAGAAAGATCTTCCGTTGGAGGTGGAAGCTTGAGTGATAACGCCAATCCAATGTTAACCCCCAGAATCGCAAAAGTAACCGTGAATATCGGTGTCGGCGAAGGTGGAGCTCGCCTACAATTAGCCGAGAGGGTACTTGAGTTACTTACAGACATGAAGCCTGTGCGAACTCTAGCAAAAAGCACCAATCGTGAACTTGGAACACGAGAAGGCGCTCCTATTGGTTGTAAAGTAACAATTCGTGATCAAACAAATGCCGAAGCATTCCTCAAGGACGCATTTTGGGTTAGAGAAAACACCCTGCCTGCGTGGAACTTCGACCAATCAGGCAATCTATCCTTTGGAATTGCAGACTATACCGATTTCCCAGAGCAGAAG
>DALV01000027.1 GCA_002496905.1 Euryarchaeota archaeon UBA105
CTAGACACAGGCGGAACCGCAATAATAGACGTAGATTGGGACGATAATCCATACACAGATATCGATGTATTGTGGATGTCTCAAACTCCTCATGGTTATTTCGAAGATGACCCAATCGCTTACGGAAACTCGACTTTCTACATCGAAGAACGCTCGATTAACAATCATCGAGGCTCAGGACGTCATGATTGGGGGACTTATACTGGAGAATCTAGAGAGGTGTTTGCTGTTCCTGTTTCCCCTGGAATCCATCAGATGGCTTTGCACACAGCTCATCATGGTGTTACCACTAATGATAACCCACTGAACATTTCCGTTGGCTATGTAGCAGCGGAACGTTCTGCGTTCCACAAAGTCGTTACCGATTGGTCGGAATCTAGTGGCACTGAAGATATTCATCTGGTTTCTACCGTTCCAATACCACTGCAGAGTATCGAATCCTATGGTTGGACTCAACCTATCAATTTCGATAACGAAACAGCATACCAAGATGATTCTGGAGATAAGATGAGTTCTTCATGGTGGCATAATTTCTCGATTCAAAACGCCACAGAATTGAGCATAACGATGGATGCATATGAAGAAGCAGATTTGGATCTATATTTGTTCAGGGATGACGATGAGGATGGGGTGTTTGAGTCTAATGAAGAATTAGATCGTTCTTGGAGTGGCACCAGTTCTGAAAGTATAGAAATAGACAATCCTGAAGATGGAAATTACTCCATTGCGGTACACGGTTGGTCGGTTAGTGAAAGTGTACAATTCTGGATAGACGTCGAGATAATTGCAGGAACCGCATTAACGGTACTAAATGCAACAACGCTCAATCAAAGCGAGATTATTTCACAATGGCCCAATGGTTCTGAGGCACTCGCTGGTGGATTACCTGTGGACGCATTGGAATTAGAATTAGAATATCAAAGCCCACCTTCCGAAGGCTTCTGGGAAGGTCACATAGAAGTAACGTTAGAAGGCGGAATTCCAATTAGGATGCCATTCATTTATGAATTGGTAGATTTAGATCCGGAATTAGAATTTGTTACGCCCGAAAACCTAACTCAAACTAATGTTGTATTGCCAATTTCGCTCTACGCAAAGGATATTGGTAGCGGATTCAATTTGTCTGATTTGACATGGACTGGCTTGGATAACAACACTAGTGTGCCGAACGCAACCACTGTCGAAGCCACTTTGTCGAATCTATCATCGATCGACATTACATCGATTTGGAACTCGCGAAATCATACTCCAAATTTGACATTCAGAGAAATTTGGATTAATGCGACTCTGCCAGCTGCTGAGCAATGGCATGATTATGTCGCAAGTATTACTGATATATCTGGCCGCCAAGCATTGGATTGGCTATCTGTAAAGTACGACACAACCGCTCCAATTTTACTCGTCTCAGATATTCCAGTCATCACAAGCGAATCACTGCTTGAGATTTCAATACAGACGGAATGGGATGCTGAATTATTGTACAATGGTCAGATTCTTGAAACCAATTCAAATGGGGAGTCTAACTTAATTATCAATCTTGATGAGTCACAGGAATTGAATTGGAACAATCCTTCTATGATACCGAAAAGTGGTTACCTGGTGAATGGCAACAACACATTTTCATTCAGCGTCTTAGATCCAGCAGGTAATCAATTCAGTAGGTCGTTTGAGGTAGTATTAGATTCGACCAAACCCGAAATTTTCTCATCCGTTTTCTCATCTGAAAACTCCATGCATCTTTTCGAAAATTGGTCTTGGTCAGGTCCAACCCTTAATGTTACAAATTCTTCATTATGGTTTGAAGTAACACCGGATATTCAGTCAATTTGCATAGACTTAATCTCTAACACAAATGAATTTGTCATTGAAAACTGTCAAGTTGACTCAACCCTTCTTGTTACTCAACAACATTTGGGTATTCCTTCCAATACTGATTTTCACACGCCGTTCTTACTAGACCTATACAACATAAGTGACGGTGGATATCACCTTGAGGTCGAATTAGTCGATTGGGCAAATAACACTAATCAATACACTTACCCACTAATTCTCGACCGTACTTTACCTGAAGTTGATTGGGACATTAGTCCTTCCAGCGACGGGACTCTATCTGATCACCGATTGGGGCTTTCTTGGACTAGTTCTGAAAACATTGAACTTGAATTCCTACATAATGGTGAAATGATTTCTGAATGGAATGCGAGTTATGGCGGCCATTTCTTTGAATTGAATATAACTGGCAAACATGAATTTTGTATACTGGCTTGGGACTCAACAAAGGGGCAGTTAAACGAGAATCGCATTTCTGAGTGTAGAACATTCATGCTAGAACCATCTCTATACGCTTCAGCAATTTGGGCCAATTGGGATGGCACAGTTGTTGGAACAGAGGTGGTAGATTTAGCATTCCAACGCGGGCCTGATCAATGGGCTAATGTGACTCATGTGCCTATCGGCGGCGATGTTGGTGATTTACAACCGACCTACAGTTTTGAACCAGGAGCAAATTTCATCGATGTTGAGTTACAGTTAGATGAGGGTGTAAATGAATTCTATCTCGAAATCTATGCATTAGACCATGTTCAGACATATTGGCTCTGGGTAGAGAGAGATACAATTACCCCTGTAATTGAATTGTATGAAATCACAAACCGAACTAGCAATCTTGAATCTGTACGCATAATTAAGGGAATTTGCGAGCCAAGAGCCAGTGTAACGGTTTGGACAGAAGTTTCCGCAACATCGTTCGTTTGTGGAATTGAGGGTAACTTCAGTTTACAATTGGGAATACCAGCTAATGCCTCTTGGCACAAAGTAGAGGTTACTACTGTTGACCTTGGCGGCAATACAAACGCGACTAGCATAGAAGTTCTCTATCAAGAATGGCTAGATTGGGCTATCGACGACGCAGAGGCTGGAGGTCCAATTTTGTATTATGGAATAGGGGTTCTTATCGCACTAATCGCTGTAATTGGACTGACTATAGTCCTAGTTGGCCGAAAGAAGGCAAAGAACCGCGAATCCGAAAACACTCTAGACACTGCATCGGATTGGATTGATGAGATAGTTGAGGAAACGGCGCCTCCTGAGCCGGAATTGCCTCCTGAACCTTTACCAGAAGAGGAGGAATTACGTGCTTGGGCAAGAGGGGAAAGAGAAGTCCAAGATTGGCAAGATAGAATCCCAGACGAGGATATTCTTGAGCTCGAGTGAGAATTGCTTGCAAGCGAGCCTTCATGGACAACCTAACCCCGCGACTGAGTATGGGCATTGAGAGAATAGCCGTACTCGGGGCTGGTCAAATGGGAAACGGCATCGCACAAGTAGCAGCATGTGCCGGATATGAGGTAGTAATGATAGATATCAAGCAAGATTACTTGGATAATGGTCTAGCAGCGATAGAAAATTCGCTCTCAAGAGTAGTCAAGAAAGAAAGGATGACTCAACAAGATGCCGATAAGGCAATTTCTCTAATTTCTACATCGACTGAAAAAACATCAGCAGCAGATGCTGATTTAGTCGTGGAAGCGATTCCTGAAATCCCGGAATTAAAATTCTCAACCTTTGGAGAATTAGATTTAATTTGCAAACCAGAAGCAATACTTGCGAGCAATACTTCGAGTATTTCCATTAATGCAATTGCCGACGCTACAAATCGTCCAGATAGGGTAATTGGTATGCATTTCATGAATCCCGTTCCTGT
>DALV01000053.1 GCA_002496905.1 Euryarchaeota archaeon UBA105
CTTCTTCCATTGCGACGAGAAGCCAGTCCTGAATGCCCTGCAATGACGAGTAAAGAGAGTCGTTTAAATAGACAATAAGGGTGTTTTCTGATTGAGGCAAAAGTGCCTCGGACACTCGCGCGGATTTTTTTTCCGCAACACTGCACCGTTAACAGAAAGCAAAGGGACACTAGCTCGGGCCCCTCTCTCACGTAGTGAGAGAGAGGGCCCCGAGGTGAGTCACCCCAGTGGAGTATTCGGGCCTGATGTTCTCAGGATGAGCAAATGAAAAAGAAAAACAAAAAAGAAATTACGATAAATCTTAATCTTAATCTATTTATCAAACGGCCCACAAAAAAAAGGAGAAAGAAATCCAGAAAAAGTAAGAACTCACGTCTTGAAGACGGACGTCTGACTCGATACTCGGGGGTTGGATACCCCAGCATAGATTGGTGCAAACTAGAGAGAGCGCACCGGAGGAGGATGAATCCTGAGGATCCAACCTTCGATGACGAGAGCCCCTTTTGGATTCCTTGGGATATTGATGGTAACTTGGACGAGGATGATTCGGATGTTGAGGAAAATGAGGGGGATTCAGATGTTGATGGAAATGAGGATGATTCAGATGTTGAAGAGTTGTGAATACTGCATTGACCCCCACACTCTCCACCATGACCACAAATGGAAGGAGGTGAGAAAATAGCGAAAAAAACCAGCGGACCAAGAAACGGTCCTAGCAAGACGGGGCGCCCGTCTGGCAAAGGCCGTGGAAACAATCCCTCTAAGAAGTGATCAATCAATTAGTCCTGGGTATGACTCTAAACTACCCATTCTATTGGGATGTGGATCTCGTTCCTGCGCATGAATGGGAGCGTTGACATTGGGTTGTCATAAACCGCTAGCTTTGCTTGCGAAGAAGAGGTTAATCCCTCGACTTCAATCAGATTTGTTAGTTTTCTTTGCAATCTAGACACCTTGCTGGGACGAGAAAGTCCTGAGAATTTCAGAACCGCAACGACTTCTCCCTCAACGTGGAGTAAATCTACCCCTGAATCGTTGGGTATTGGCAAGTCTTCCATCTTATGCTCAGATGGCATTGTAAAGGCCATCAAGGACTCTTCTTCTGATTTCCAAATGTGAACCGGGGCGGTCATCGCAATACTTTGCTGCCGCTCGTTTCCGCCGAATATGTAGCCTGCAATCCTTCTGAAAGGTCTTGCAGCGTTTCCGTAATCCATTCCCTGTGTTACAACTCTAGCCTGTATGGTATCGGCGTATTTTCTAACTTCGAATTTCTTGTATTTACGCAGAGTTTCATATTGCGGTTCTTCAAGATCTTCGGCCATGTTAGACACTACTCCAACAAGGTTGGCAAGATGTTGAGATTGAACCAAATCAACCCCGCGAATACCGAGACCCAAATCCAATACACTACGTTTGACCAAGTCTTGACTTTTCTTCCATCAAGGGGGCCGAATGGAATCATATTGAATGCTCCAAGACCCGCATTACCCCAGCACCAGAGGTAAAGTAATCCTCTTTCTTTCCCACCAATCAGAGAGGTAAATTCTGTGGTTTCAAGACCAAGGACAATCAAACCTATTCCAATACCCCACATGATAACATTACTCAGTGGTCCTGCTAGGGCTATTTTGCCAAATTGTTCCTTGGTTGTTTTACCCATCACCATGACGGCCCCAGGAGCCATGAAAACTACTCCGATTAAAGCGGCGAGAATGACTCCGAACCTTAGCCCGCCAGGTGATGCTCTAAATTCGGCCCAACAACCATAGTGGCGAGCTGATACCTTGTGAGCCATCTCGTGAACGATGAATGCAGGGGCTATTGGAATTATCCAGAATATCCCACCTCTTACGAATTCACTCGGATCATTTAGTGCTCCGAATATCCCACCCACATTCATGAAGGCGAGTGCGAGCGAGAAGGCAAGTGTCGCCTGAGTTAGATGCTCGATTTCGATTTTGGAAAAGTGCCATATTGAGCCCTTGTGAATGTAGACTCTGCGTGGTTGTGGCTCTTCACCAAATACTCGGAAGAAAGGCTGTCCGCCTTGGCCTTTGTTAGCGAAAACAACTCTGACGTGTGGCTTTCGCCAATTCCCATCATCGCGCGCACGCGTGTGACTTCCAGGAGACTGTGTGCGATCAAAGGGGTCGTCCTCGAGCCGTGAGGCGCGTGGGTCTCTCTCTGCCGACATCTGGTCATCCCCTCCCTCGCGACTCGTTTGAAGGCTCGTAGTATTCAATCCTCATCCAAGAGTTCGCCGACCTCATCCATCAAGTCGTCCCAAGAGGGCACCTCGGGCCTATCTGCGGTGCCAAACATAGCAAGCATCTCCTCCCTCTCCTCGGCATTAGGAGCTCGGTCCGACCACGGATTTTGATTTGCTACATCGCGGATGAGGGACTTGTCTTCCTTCTGGCGTTGCTTGGCAAACCTCGCCTCTACTTGCTCCATAGTAATCACTTCCTCAACGCCCTGGTGGGCATCAATCAATCGTTGGTACGCAAGCATGTATTCTCCATGTTCGCTGTCGTCAATGTGCTTACCCGGTTCGGCGAGCATAGTGACGTGTTCGCGAGCGAGACGTTCCGCCTTACTGCTCGCGGGTCCGCTAGTCAATTTGTCCCGCGCCCTTGCATGAGAGTCGATACACTGACGGCAACGCTCTGTACCTGGCACGTCCGGAGCATCGCAAGTCAGACAGCAGACTACGAAGCCCATCTGTTCCATTGCACGACGTGGGAGCGACATGATTGAACAGCGGTCATGGTAATGAGAGATGAATGCTCCCGCTCACTCATCGCTTTCGGACAAATTTTTCCGGGCGATGAGAACGCCAACCAGCGCAATTGCTGCAATACCAATCGCTGCTAGTATAATCGGCATGAGCCTTGATTCTGCAACTAGAGAGGGTTCTGGGCTTGGTTGTGGCTCGGGTTCGGGCTCGGGTTCGGGCTCTGGAGTCGAGAATGTGATTGTCAATTCCTCGATTTGGAATGAGGTGCCGAAAGATCCGTTGACGACGACGGTTTGGCCGTCGTCGACCGCTACCATCAGTAGATGAGTACCTTCAGCGAGACGGCCGTATTCCTTGCCATCGACGTTTATCGAGGTCTTACAGCCGCCTTCACAAGTCAGAGTCAT
>DALV01000076.1 GCA_002496905.1 Euryarchaeota archaeon UBA105
TCCATACCAATATAGGACCTTTGCAGTAGTAGATAATACCCAGTTTCCAAATCCGTGTAATCCAGGCATAGCACCTTCTTCGGCTCTTCGAAGTCTATCACAGGTAATCCATTGCAACTCCTCTTGCATTAGTTTACGAACCAAATCAGGAACTTCTTCTCCAGGGTAGGTGCAATCTGCATCCATAGTCACAATCACATCACCAGGTGCCATTGCAAATCCTGTTTTGTATGCGCGACCGTATCCCTTTCGGGGCTCGAGATAGACGCTAGCACCTTCTTCTTCCGCTAACTCTCTGGTTTTGTCAGTGGAGTTGCCATCGACAATCAGGAAGTCCAACTTCTCACACCAACCATCGTTAGGAACAGAGCGAATCGTATCAACGATAGCCGCTTCTTCGTTACGAGTTGGGATTACCACAGTAACGTGTACAGGGAGTGGTTCAGCCATCTAAATCGAACACGGGGACCGAACCGACCGCTATGAATCATACTGGCGTTAGGGCTACTGGAAATCATCTAAAAAAAGGCCTAATTTAGCGAAATCTCTAGCGACGGGAAGGCCATTCGTTTGAAATGAGCAGCCCTTGAGCGATAGATGGTTGAGATGGGTCTGCACATCGCTATGTTGTCGGCTGAATACCCTCCAAGATGGGGTGGTATGGGTTCAACAGTTTACCACCTTTCTGCCGCCCTAGTCGAGCTTGGACATCGAATAACGGTGATTACACGAGACGGTGGCGGAAAAGCCCTTGAACAACAAGGAGTGAATATTAGGGAAGTCAAATGGCTATATGCTCCAATGGCATTTACTAAATCGTACGGCAAACATGCACTTGCAGATCTCAAGAAATTGCACTCTGAAGATTCAGTCGATGTGGTTCATTTACACTGTCCAATGATTTCTTGGACAGAATCACAATTCAAGGATTGCAAAGAAAATGTTGCCCCAATCGTCTCATCTCTTCACGGCTCATGGCTCGGCGAAAGAGATGGTTTGCGAACCGCAGCCGAGCAGAAAGAAGCCGCTGTATGGGCCAATCCCAACGACCTAGCAATCTTGCTAACTGCTGGTCATTACGCTAAATTTGAGCGAGCCGCGATTAATGGTTCAGATATTTGTGTGGCAAATTCTCATGCCACAAAAGAGGACTTCCTTGAGAGGTATTCTCCTCCCGCTGACTGGAAATGTCAGGTGATTCATTGGGGAGTAGATACAGAGATGTTTCATCCAAGCGGGGAACCGAAGGACACAGAAACCAATCAAATCCTTGCAGTAGGTCGATTGGCGGCTCGCAAGGGATACGGTTCTCTACTGCGAGCCTTTGCCGAAGTAAAGCAGAGAAGTCCGAATACAGAATTGCTAATTGTGGGCCGAGGTAACCTGAAAAAGAGGCTAATTAAACAAGCAAAACACCTCGGAATTTCTTCTTCAGTACGAATTGACTCAGGGATGCCTTTTGACAAATTAGCCGAAGAATTTCGTAATGCAGATCTTGTCGTATACCCTTCTTATTACGAAGGCCAGGGTTTGATTCCTCTAGAGGCAATGGCTTCTGGAACACCTGTTGCAACAGTAGACCATGGGCCATTACCTGAAATGGTCGATGATTCAGTTGGGGCGTTATTCACCATGGCGGACATCGACTCGATGTCTAGTGCTATTCTCAGTCTTTTATCTAACCCAGAAGGTCTTGAAACTCGTAGTAAAGCAGGACGTGAAAGAGTCCTCGACAATTTCACCTTTGGACAGAACGCCGAAGGATTTTCTCAAATTTATTCACAATTAACAAACTGATTCTGGGGTGAGGTTGATGGGGGGTTAACCCCACGCACCCCAATATGAGCACACCAAACATCAGGTCATTCCGTGGCGTAGAAGTCAGCACTTTGAGTCATATCGCGATACTCTTGTTAATCTCAATTCTTGCGATTATTCACCTAAAACCTATCATTCAGCCATTGGTAATAGCAGTCCTATTGTTTTTCCTAATTCGCCCTCCTGCCCAATGGTTAGAGGACAGATACGGTCACCCATTGGCTGCATATGGGATACTTACGACTGGAGTAGTTTTGTTATTCTTTTTCGTAGGAAATATTCTCTATCAAAGTCTACAAGATTTTAGCACCGAAGCCGAGGTCTTACAAGATCAATTTACGGAAAAAATCTCATGGTTTTCAGATCTTTCAGTTTATGGATATTCAATCGATACAAGCGCGCTTACAGGTTTGATTACGGTAGAGAGAATCAATACAATCACCACCGATTTCGTCGGAACGCTAGCAGGCTTTACTGGAAGCGCAATTACAGTATTCATATTCTTGATTTTCATCATTGTTGAGGCAGAAACACTTCCTCGAAGATTAGAGGCCGCATATCCAGATGAGATGGATAGATTTTCTTCGATTGTGGAAAACGCTGGAGCGGGAATAAATACCTATGTGATAACCAAAGCATCTGTGGCCTTTGGTCAAGCGATAATTGTGGCAATTATCCTCAGTTATATGGGAATTCCAGGTTGGTTTATGTGGGCTTCAATTACCTTCCTTCTAGACTTCGTGCCATACGTAGGTGCGCCACTTTCTTTCATTCCCCCAACGATAATTTCGTTTATTCTCTTTGAGCCTATGACTGCGTTACTGATCCTTGGAGCACTATTTGGTAACCAAGTTGCATGGGGTCAATTTGTCGAGCCTCAACTTGCGGGACAGCGCCTCGACATGTCGCCGATAGTTCTGCTGATTCTAGTAGCATTCTGGGGCTGGGCTTGGGGCATAATGGGATTGATTCTCGGGATTCCTCTCGCTGTGATTATGAAGCTAGCACTAGAGAGCGACCCAAGAACTCGCCCAATCGCAATGTTACTCTCCTTGAACCCTAACTCAAATGATGAGTCTTGATTTGATTCAGGACTGGAAAATTATTGCGAGAACACCATCGGTACTGATGCTGATTTCCTCTCCTAAAGATTGGTTATGCAGACCTTTGGTTGAGAAATTCATTGGTTCTGAATTGAGATTCCACCGAGCCCCAGAGATGGTCACCTGTTTACAGTCTTCTAAGGCGAATACTGAGAATTCGTCATCCTTTGGTATAACAAAATCAAGAGGACCATCATCCGGATGAAGTCGTTTGGTAATTCCACTAGAATGGTGTAATTTAATCGATATTCCAGGAGGGGCCCTTGTTAGAGCCGCCCAAGTTCCAAGGACATGCTCGGAACTACCTCCATCAATTCCGACAACGTCTACTTCGGTGAAGCCCCTCTCTGACATTAGGACAAACGATTTTGCCAAGTCGCTCGATGAATCATCTGAGAGTAGAGTAGAATGACCTTTCCAATCTGCAATATTGACCGAATCTAAGTCTCCTAGAACCTCAGATACCTCAAACCCTGCAGCAATCGCTTTGTCAGTACCGCCATCAACTCCAAACAAAGTCGCATCATCGAGTAAATTGCTGACCATCTCTGGGTTTGGCGAGTCTCCATTGCACCAGAGAACCGCCCGCATCATCTCACCTTCGCGGTCACTTTGCCTTCGACTAGAAGATCTACATCTTCCAATCCTACAGTGGCTTTTCTGCAAACTCCTCTGATGTGAAGCGGAACATTGACAGTTCCACCAAGAGCCATATTATTTCCGAAACCGAAGTATATCGCCCCTCTTGAAACCAAATCCTCCAAAGGATTACCGATGATTTTAGCCCTAGGATTCATTCCAAATCCAAATTCTGCAAAGTTACCCACAACCGCTGCTTTGGATGGTCTGAGTCCTGAGCGAATATCCTCCATTTGTTTCCAAATCGCTTCGGCTTTTTCATCACCGCTAACGTCGGTTATGATTCCTTCTTCAATCAATATCGAGATTGAGCTTTCCAATTTTTCACCCTCCCAAGAACCATCTATCACAATTCTACCAGTTGCAGTACCTTCCTTTGGTAGAACAAACACCTTTCCAGCAGGCAGATTTGTAATTGCCCCAGGTCGGTTACAAATTCCATTGTCTTCCAAAATCCATCGACCTCCGGTAGTGAATTTTAGATCAGTTCCAGCCTCACTGCTAACATGGACTTCTCGTCTTCTTCGAAGAATCGAGTTGAGGCCAGATATTTCTTTCTGTAAAGCATTGTAATCAGCAGTCATACCACCATTTGCAAAAGTCTCTGCATCTATACCCGGGAGAGAAGCAATTCTGACATTCTCTCGAGATGCATTTGCCCTTGCTCTTGTGTGGGTAAGTGAGTGTTTAGTCGCCATCAGGACAACATCTTGACGCCGCATTAAGTCAGCAACTGGATTTGGAGGTTCATTTCCCTCCCGATGACTAGGTGGCATCATCATCATCAGAACTCTATCAGTTACTCTAGCGGTTGCCTCGTAGAGTGCTCTTCCAATTTCAGATGACTCAGGGTCTGTGAGGATTAACACAGATTCCACTGGCCTTACCTGCATGCAAGTTCGAACAACCGAACGCGCGGCTGTGAGCATTGCTTCATCGCGCTGCTCATCAGCGTCAGGTGGAGTCTCATCTGCTTCGCTCATCTCGACAACCTCCTGAGAGCGGTCCCCCTTATTGAAAGCCGCTCCGGAATGTCAAATCATCTAACCAAGCGCCTCTTATTCTCCCTAGGATACGAAATGGTATGGACGGGGTATCCGCAGTTAGGGCTTACACACTGATTGCGGTACTCGCAATCGTAGCCGGCGGATGGATGCTAAATGAAGCGCCAGAAGCCGATTTGATTGAGGATGAAATGGATACTTTTGCAGAAATAGAGACTGCCCCAGCATCTGCAGAAGATGATTCAGGTGCTGATCAGCCACTGGAAACCAGGAAGGGCGGTGAAGAGGAGGAAAAATCGGATTCTTCAGGTAACCTTCCAACGGGTCTAGTTGCAGGAGGAGGAGCAGCTCTTGGCTCCCTTGCAGTCGGTTCGATTCTCTTCGAAGCGATGCGAGTTACTGTTCTAATTGCTCTTGCAACCCCTTTGCTTGCGAGGATGAAAGCAAATCGCGATGATATGCTGACACGCGGTAGAATCTTGGGTTATTTGGAAGCGAATGCGGGCATTCATTTCTCCGCTCTTCGAGATGCATTAAGTCTAGCAAATGGTGTCACAGCATACCATCTTCACACTCTAGAAGGACAGGGTGAAGTAATTTCTTGGAGGGATGGAAAACTCCGACGTTACGCAATATCCAGTCTCAGTAAGGAGGAGTTGAGCCGAATTCGCAACCCAATTGGTGGAACACGATTAGCGATTCTTGAGGTATTGGCTGATTCTGGCCAAATTGGCTTGAAGGGAAGTGATATTCAAACTAAGTTGCAGATTTCTCGTCAACTTCTCAGTCATCACCTAAGCGAGCTGAAGACTGCAGAGTTAGTCGAGCCAGCGAGCGAATCACGAAGACCAAATTGGCGCCTATCTTCAGTCGGATTAGAGACATTATCCAGCAGTCGAGAAGTTGCTAGGTCCGAGGCCACAGGTTAGCCCGATTTCGGCGTACTACTCCGCATTCCGGAAACCAATTTCCCACAGAGTCGCAGTCCTACGAATAGGGGTGAATTGTCATTGATGCAGGAATGGAAGTTGCTTAAGTCTTAGACCACATTGTAGTCGGTTTGATGACCTATAACGCGGACATGCATTTTGCTGCGCTGATTTTCATGGTCGGCGCAGGAGGCCTAGCCTCTGTATTGGAGGTGGGCGTAGCTGAAGAGACGAAAGCCCAGGAAATTGATGAGGATGATACAGATGATCCAGCCCCATCAAATGAGTTGAATCTCGGTGTTCCGAATAATTTAGGTCCATCTTTTGATTATTGATTTGTCAAATCATTGAACCAACCGCTTGATATCTAAAACTCAATTCGGAATTTACATGATGCAACGAAACGCTGCCATACTCGTGCTAGCAATGATGCTGACATCTGGATGCCTCGGTGCAGTTGATGA
>DALV01000002.1:0-469 GCA_002496905.1 Euryarchaeota archaeon UBA105
TCTTCTCCAGCCTTTCGGGTATACAACTCTTCACTCTCTAAAACGGGAGCATCATATTCCTCAAATCCATGAGAGCGCGCGGCTGAGTGGAAGCGCTCAAAGAGCCAATTGCGAAGCCGCATATCCTCAGGATAGAAATCCCGAGTTCCTCGAACCCCCTGAGCCATATCACGCAGGGGCCATCATTCATTCTTCAAGCCCTACGGCTCTCACGGAAGGTTTCAAGCCGTTCCGCCCTAGTCACTCGACCGTCCGATAGCGGAAATGCATAGAATCTAAGACCAACAAATGTTAGGAATCCAAAGGCAGATGTATTGATTGCCCAAGATATTAATTCCCCCCATTCAATTATCTCTACAAAGATGTAGAATGTGAATGTAGATACCGCCCATAATATCGAGTACACTATCATCATTTTAGTAAAACTAGTACGAATGTTTGAATCGGATTCGAAGGTTAACCATCGATG
>DALV01000002.1:855-12823 GCA_002496905.1 Euryarchaeota archaeon UBA105
GGGGAACTCGTAAGTGTCAGGTAATTCGAAAATATCCAATATAGTACAGCAAATATTGCAAGGTTAATGCAACCAACCGAACAGTACATCACATATTCGCGAAATAATTTAGCCCAAGGATAGTCCTCACTAACAAGCAAACTATTCCCTCACGCAAGTTCGGCCTCAATGCTCGAACCGGTGTGTGGTCTAGTCTCGCCATAGTCATCCACGAATGACTCTGGTAGGGCTTCTCCTACCTCTACAATGAACGGGTCTTCTCCACCTGGTAAGGTGTCGATTGGAACTTCTGCACCCTCTGGAACGTTTCTGTAAAGCGGTCTTGGTTCAAGTGTGAAATTACCTGAAAGCACAGCCAATGGCCAAGGATTACCAGTTGTTGGAACGATTCGATTGATTATGATAAATCGATTTAGTCCGATGAATAAGCCAGCGGTTATTCCCCAGAATAGCAATATGATGGATATTCCATTTGCATTTGTTGGATCCCATGGGTTTTCTACATTTACTAGCATATCTGCAAAGTATGAGAGAATCAAGACGCTGAACATCAGTGGGAATCCAAGATACATGATGTAATCCCACCACTTTCCAATCCACCAATCATTATCTCCAGTATTGATGAAATCATCGCGGAATGAAGAGACACCATTGTCTAGGTAGTCTCTTAGAGAGAAGCCAGAGATATCGTTTTCTTCTTGCCACACACGATAACGATTCCAGCCATACTTCCAGATTGAGTAAGCGATGAAAAGACCGCTGAACATTAGCCCGTATCCCCAAATGTGGTCTTGTACCTCTAGGAATTGTGGGAAAGCAACACCTGTTGAGTCGTCGACCAAAATCCATGTTACTGCACTCGGTAATCCAAAGAAGAAGATTGCAAGGCTAGTGAATCCAACCGCTTGAGGTCTCTCGATGCCGTGGTCGACGAAGTTTCTGACACAAAGCTCGACTGTTGAAATCATGGAAGTTAACGCTGCAAAAGACAACGCAAGGAAGAACATTGTAACCATCGCTAATTGCACCACAGGGCCACCAGGAGCCTGTGCGAAGACTTCTGGAAGTACTAGGAAGGTGATTGCACTGCTTCCACCACTAACCGCAGCCAGAGGGTCGTCGACCACAGCGAAGACCGCCATCATCACAGTTAGACCTGCGATGATTGAGATGCTGTTGTTTGCAAGGCACATAGTTGCGGCATTGAGAGTTGTATCCTCGTCCTTTCTCATGTAGACAGAATAAGTAATTGCCATACCCATTCCAGCCGAACATGACCATGCGGATTGAGAGAGACCGTTAATCCAAGTCTCAGGCTGCATGAGATACTCCGGCTGAATGCTAAACATGTAGACAAAACCATCCAAACTCCCATCTTCCAAATCCATTACGAATGATAGGAATAAGGCAGCAAATAGTAGAACGAATAGAGATATCATCAAACTGACATTGACCTTTTCGATAGCCTTCGCACCTTTCCAAATTGCCAGCATAGTGATTGCTACGGCGATGGCTTGGAAGAAGACCACTTCCATTGGATTCTGTAAGAAGGAGTTCCAAACCTCAACGGTGTCTACCTCAGACCCTAATCCGCCTCGGATTGCAGTCTGGAAGTAATTGATACACCAGCCTGTTACGACCGCATAGTAGAATCCAATCGCGGTTGAAATCCAAGCTGTCCATAGACCCATCCAAGCGAAGCGCTTACCAGCAAAAATCCTGAATGTTCCGACGGTTCCGGTTCGGCTTCTCTTTCCTAAAGCGAATTCTGCAATAATCAGGGGAACTGACCAAAGGAACAAGAAAATCAACCAAGGAACTAGGAAGGAACCTCCTCCATTAGCACCAACCATTCTTGGAAAACGCCAGATATTTCCTGTACCAATTGCTGCACCAATAGTTGCGAAGATTAGACCTAAACGTCCACTAAACTCGTCCGAGCCACCTTCTGACATCAGACGTCCTCCTCATCGATAAGGTGACTTTGGTCATCGGGCAGACCAATTACTCCGCCCTCGTCGTCGAACATCGCTCTCAAGGTGAATCCAAGTCCACCCCAAACCATAGTTGCGATGAAGGCAAACATCAGCAATGCCATTATTCCTGAACCGAATGGTGCTCGATAAGGAATTGATAATTCGTAATAATTCGCCGTATCTGCGTCAGGATAAGTGAATGGGAATGCGCCATTTGTAGTTCCCAATTTTGCTTTGTACTGAATTTTACCAACCGAGGTGTCTGGTAAGGGAACATGAGCTACTATTCTACTGCCATTACTTCCATCGAGTAAAATACAACTTTCTTCTTCTTCCATGAATGGTGACTTACTCCAACTAACTGAAACCCACTCGGTCGGACCAAAGTCATCCTGTTGGCGAGTTGGTTCTACTAGCCTCCACATCAAGTGAGTACGATTGATATCCGAAGTGAAAGGGAAGGTTGAGTCGAGGCACATACCAATTGGGATGTCTCCTCTAGAAGGAACGATTACTTCGGTAGGTGGGTCTACCCATTGAGTACTGGTGGTGTTCTCTATGCCTACAATTGCTCTGTAGCGAGGATCGTCGGCAATCTCAATCATGTACCATGGGACTCCTACATTTCGAACTGCGATGTGGGAAATATCCTCAGGGTATTCATGGAATGCAATCCCAATTTCCATAGTGTAGCAATAGGAATTGTGTACACCATAGTGCCAATCACAGAAGTCTCCTGTTGTTGGGTAAAGGTCAGACGATTGCATGGGTGCGTATGCAGTCATATCACCCATTACGTATCCGTGATATTCGAGATAGTCTTGGTCGGGGTTATCACAATTTGAGCAATGACCCCAAGGCCACAGTACCAATTCGGAGAAAGAATGCCAAGTCAGAGTGGCCTTGAATTCAGATGCACCATCACCGTCATCATCATTCATTTCTGTTAAGTCCTGAATGAATTTAGTCTCGGGCTCACTGTTGCCACCAAGCCAATCTTCATCGATTTGGCCATCTGCATCATCATCACTTCCATCAACATGATCTTCGTTAATCAGGCCGTCACCATCATTATCTTCGTAATTTACAGGCCCATTGTAAACGTCATTATTCGGGCCTGAAGAGTAACAAGCACCAGGGAATAGAGGACCTGTTGCTCCGAGTGGAGCACCCCATTCATACTGGTAATTTCGATTCAAATCTACTCCATCACAAGATGGATCAACCTCTTCATCGATATCAGGAATAGGGGTTACACCGGTTACGGTATTGTCTCGTAGATTCTTTCTCCAACCGCTACGATAGCAATTCTCCCAAGCGGTTGGACCACAGTATTCCTCCATGTCATACCTTACTCCGTCTGTGTTTAACATTGGAATCAAGTATATCTCACGGGTATTAACCATGTCTGTGATAAACTGCTCAGAGAAATCTTCGTCGACACCTAAATCTCCTGGGCCGCATGCAATTCCATCTCCATTTGAGTCCTGAGCAGATGCATTCAAACTAAGACAATCACCATCATTGTCAATACCATCCCATCCATCTTCATCGACTAGACCATCACCGTCATTATCGACGCCCGCCATACCATAGTAGTAGGTCAACTGTTCCAAAAAGAACATTGGAACCTCGAAAGACATCCATTCCCGTGCATGGTGGTTTCCTACAAGCATGATGTCGGGTCTATCGACATAATTTCCGTTGTCGCCGTTGAATTCATTGTATTCCCCATCACCAACATTAGCGGTAATTTTCATCCATGGGCTTGCGTGGTTGTAGTACCACCCTTCATACTCGGTGGAAGCCATTTCATCACCTCTAGCATTTACTCCACCGAGGAGGCCTTCGTGAAATTCTAGGAAGGATGGATTTCGGTCAGCGAGGAATTGCATCCTTTCCTTCATCGAGAAATAATCATGGTAGGATCGAAATTGTAACTGATCATTTGATTCATGAGCCCAAGGGAAAATCTGGTTGACATAATCATCCGACCATATATCCTCAGGAGCAAGACCTGATTCGGCGTCTTGAGCAGATACTGGAGTAACCATTGCAATCGGAGCTGCTACGGAAAGCAGAAGTGGTAAAATTAGCGCTATAGCGGGTATTCTACGGGCTCGATAAACCTCATCAGAGGCCGATGATGAATTGCTGCTCGCCATGGGAACATGTTCTCGACATCGCAGTGGGTATTCAACGTCTCGCAACTCGGTCCATAGGACCGACGGGGGATTTATGTGGGGTTGGTCAACGGCAAAACCATGCAAGATGGCGAGGAGACCACCGCTGAGAGCACCGAATTTCCAGCAGATGTACTGAATGATTTCATGGCTGGAGACGAGATTCTTCTCGGATTTTCAGGTGGCGCAATAGGCGTAGTAGTTGGATTAATCGTAATCTCTGTGCTCGGTGGAATTATCTCTAGAAGATTCCTATTTCCGAGAATTATGGACTTAATTTCGAAATCTGAGCGAATTGATGGCAAAACCTTGCTTGCTCCAAAATCACTCGGCTGGATGATGGGATTCCTAATCTTCTCGGAAATGATGTCATGGTTGCAAAATAACTCTGAACCAGTATGGGATCCTTCCATCGCTGACAACGCCATTGAGTGGTCTTTCACTTTATTCCTTCTTGGAATGTTACTTGCAGCATATCGTTTAGTTGACTATCTAGACGCATTTATTGTAGTCGAGGGAGAAGAAAACGCAGCTAGCAGGCGCTCACTTGCGAGTGTCGCTGAATCGGTTGGACATCTCGTGGTTGCACTTCTTGCAGCATTCGTTGTTGCGGGTCTTTTCGGACTAAATTTGAATGGGTTAATCGCCGGTTTGGGTATCACTGGTCTTGCACTAGCATTGGCTGCTAGAGACAGTGTTGCAAACATCTTCGGAGCTATTTCGATAATCATCGACCAACCATTCAACGTTGGAGATTGGATTCTTGTTGATGACATCGAGGGTGAAGTGGTGCAGATTGGTCTGCGTACCACATTAATCAGATCCTCAGCAGACACTCTGATTACCGTTCCAAATTCAAATCTGGTAAATTCTCCGGTTGAGAATTTTAGCCAGAGGAGATTCAGAAGAATCCAACCAAAATTTGAGTTTGAAGCAGATTCTGATCCTACTTCTTTGAAGGATTTTTGTGACAAATTATTGGCTAAGGTCAAGGACGACCCACGAGCGGTTAAGGATGACGATTCTTGGGTGAAAGTAAACGCATTTGGCCCTTCGAAGGTAACCGTGTCTTGCAACTTCTATTCTGTACAATCTTCTTCATCCCAACGCGAAATGACCGAGGACTTGCTACTGCTTGCCAAGGAAATCGCAAAAGAATGCAGTCTAACATTCCATGAACCGCGCCTACGTCGCTGAATTAGAGGGAGTGCGATTCATGACAATACTGGTACTGATTAGGCACGGCCAATCAGTGTGGAATGCGACTAATCGCTTCACTGGTTGGACTGATGTCGAACTCTCAGAAAAAGGAGAGGGCGAGGCTGCGACTGCTGGAGAACAATTAGCCGATGTTCGCTTTGATGTTGTACATACTAGTGCATTAATCCGCGCTCAAAAGACTGCTGAAATTGTGATGAGCAAGAACCGAGTGTCAGGAGAAATTCCTACCAAACAAGATGAGCGATTGAATGAGAGACACTATGGTAACTTGCAGGGTTTGAACAAGGCCGAGACTGCAGAAATCCACGGAGCAGAACAAGTCCATATCTGGAGACGTTCATTTGACGTACCTCCGCCGGGAGGTGAATCATTGGAAATGACCGCTGAGAGAACAATCCCCTACTTTGTCGAGGAAATCATTCCTAATCTTGAGGCGGGAATGAATGTCCTCGTAGCCGCACATGGCAATTCATTACGTTCAATCGTAATGCAAATTGAGAACATTTCGCCAGAGGAAATTACCAAGCTTGAGATTCCTACTGGAGTTCCAATGTATTACGAATTTGACAAAGGAACAATTAGGCGATTAGAGTAATCAATGAATTGGCTCTTCGGCAGGTGGTGCTGCTGATTGGTAGCGATGTCTAAGAAATAGCGCGACTGTCATAAAACCAAGAGGGAGAGTTGGGAAATCAATCCCTCCCTGATCAGCCAGCCTAATCCAATCAAAAAATGATGCTAGTGAAAACATTGCTGACATCAAAAAACCAGACGAAAGAATTCGAGAATTGAATAGTGACTTCTGCAACAGCGGAACTTTCTCGATGATGGTAACTGCCGGTTCTGGTCTACCTGATTGATGAGATACTGCCTCTACGACATCAAGCATTGCTTGCTCATATTCCCAAATAACCACCCCACCTGTGTGAGCACTAAAGGAACGCTTACTACACCACTTTTGGGGTGCTTTAGACGACCAGCCATGAATCAAAGCAGCCCTTAATTGGCTTATTTCTAAATCGGTTTCTGAATCGTAATGTAGGCGAGATAAGTCATGCAGTAGGCTTGCAAGGTCACGAATTGCTGGAAGATCTAAGTTGGTTTCAATGAGACCGTGAGCAAGCCTAGAAGGTCCTAGTCTGATTGTCATCCTACCCTTCTCATCTTGAGAGAACATACTGAAACGAACATCTCCGAGACTGAGCGTCGCTGGCGCCCCTCGAGTAAATGGAGCTCTCCAAAGAGCAGAGGCTTTCAGACGCTGTTCGATTTCTCCAAATCTCTCATTCCAGCGCTTTTGGTCGGGAGGATTTGTCCATTCCTCTTCTGCAGCTTTGTGATAATCACCTAGGTTAGCCCCGCAACGGTAGATGAGTGCTTTCGCCGACTTCAAATCATTACGCTGAAGATGATCCATGAGGACTGAATTTGCATCCGTAATTGCAGGTTGATCTCTACGTAGTAGAATTAAATCCAAATCATCATGCTGAAACCCCCCACAAGGAATATTCGAACCTTCTGGAGCGATACGGGAGCGTGGTCGAAGATTCGGTCCTCCCCATGGTTGTACCTCGGCTATCCAATTACCATCCGCCGCCTCTATGTGGTATACTGGCCCTCTATCCGTGGCCTCTACTCCAATACTGCTTACTTCAGCCGGAACTTCTCCCCAGGATTCCAATCCATCAGTTGCAGTATTCCAACCTTCAACAGTGGCAAGAGATTCCTTTGGCTCAAGCAGGTTTAGTCTGAATCTCATCCCTCTCATTAGATGAGCTGTGAAGCCTGTAGGGGCCTCTGTATCACAATCTACCTCCACCATTGCGGCTGGCCGCCATGCACTGTTGAAGGCTGAATCAGACTGCGACACGACCTGCCGAAGCGCAATGAGGGCTTGATGGAATCGGTTGGAGGAGTTCTTTACATTCCAAAGGCTTGATTCGGGATTGGCTAGACGATTGGCTATGATGGAGGCACCGGTTGAGATGCCGTTAGCCGTCGATATGGATGGCACACTTATTCTGACGGACATGAGTGTGATGAGTGCTAAGCGTGTGTTTCTCCGTAAACCATGGACGATATTTTCGACTTTATTTCTTGAATTGACTGGAAAGAGAGCGAAATGGAAGAAGAATCTTGCTCGACAGCTCAAATTTGACCCTGATGAATTACAGTACCACGAAGCATTTGTTGACTGGTTAACCGGAGAAAGTGCAAGAGGAAGGAAACTCATTTTGGCAACTGCATCAGACCGATTGGTGGCTGAGATAATCGCAGCACATGTTGGTCTATTTGATGATGTAATGGGCTCGGACGGAAACATCAATCTGAGAGATCACAAGAAGGCTGAGGCATTGATCGCCAGATACGGAAAGAAAGGATTTGGCTACGCCGGAAATAGCGTACATGATATTCCGGTTTGGAATCATGCAGGACAGGTAATCGTGGTAAATCCCGAGAGAGGTCTATTGGACAAAGTCGGTGACTCAGCAGACCTTGTTTTTGAGTGATTTTTCAAAGCCAAATGCGAACCTTTGCCGCCGACGACCTTTAGCGCAGTAGTCATTTGGTTTGGACATGGGAAGAACCCGCAGTGCGTTAGGGCGTAGAATTGATGCCCTTGCGCACTGGTTACTGCGATGGCGAATTATTGCCACCCCAGCTAGATGGGTTGCGAATTCGCGGCTAGCATGGAGTTTCATCTCTCGTACTGACAGAATCAGAAGAAGTCGACTTCGTGAAAGAGTGGTTTCCTCAGGCCCTGAAATGATGCCAAAGCACATCTCAATGATTATGGATGGAAATCGAAGATTTGCATGGAATCGTTCCTTGCAAACTGAAGCAGGCCACTCTGCTGGAAAGCACAAATTGAAGGAAGTTATGCGTTGGGTTCTCGACCTAGAAATCCCTTACCTAACCGTCTATGCTTTGTCGACTGAGAATCTCTCATCTCGAGATGATACAGAACTCGAGACGCTATTCGATCTCTATGTATCTGGACTGGAAGAAATTTCACAGGACCCATTGATTCATGATAACAAGGTTCGAGTTCAGGTAGTAGGACGTAAGGAGTTACTTCCTGATAGAGTTCGAGATGCAATCAAAAATGCAGAAGATGCAACCTCGCAGTACAGCGATTTCCTATTCACAGTATGTCTTGCATATGGCGGCAGAGAGGAAATTGTTGATGCGGTCAAGGAAATTGCCGAGGCCCATGCATCTGGAACGATTGAACTCGATTCAATCGACCCATCAACTATCTCTAATAGACTCTATACTGCAGATTTACCCGACCCTGATTTAGTAATCAGAACCTCGGGTGAAGAAAGGGTTTCGAATTTCCTTTTGTGGCAGATAGCGTACTCAGAACTATACTTCTCCGATGTACATTGGCCGTCTTTCGGTCGAAGAGACTTGTACGAAGCGATTGAAGATTACCAAATGAGGAGGAGACGCTATGGAAGCTGAAGAGAATACCAAGCGTTGTCCTACATGTGGTAGAGATGGATATCATAGTCCGTCGGTTACGGTTGATGCCGTAGCGGCACGGGAAACCGATAATGGACTCGAATTGCTGATGATTGAACGTGGCCCAGACCCAGCAGTATGGGAAGGAATGTGGGCATTTCCAGGGGGTTTTGTTGATTATGGAGAAGACCCCGAAGATGCGGTTCTACGAGAATTACAGGAAGAAACCGGCATAGAAGGCCAAAATCCCAGAGTTTTGCATGTACTAGGTGCACCGGGTAGAGATCCTCGAAAACACTGTGTGGGTCTTTTCTATCTCGTAGATGCTGATATCGATACCGAACCGGAAGGGGCGGACGACGCAGTATCTGCTGCATGGGTGCCGATTGACGAGCTGACCAAAGATACCGTCGCCGCTGACCACATAGATATCGTAGATATGCTAAGGGAATGATGAGGCAATAACCCTATCATCCGAGTTTGACTGGTTTGTGCATGAGTAAGAAGGAACCAATCTATGCAGGCGTAAAACCGATGTTTCCGTACAATCCTTGTATGGTTGTTGGAGACGATATTTGGGTCGCGGGACAAATTGGAATTGACGGTGGTGATTCTATGGCTGAACAGGCCGCCAGCGCATTATCAAAAATCGATGCACTGCTAGGCGAAGCCGGAGCAGATAAAGCGGATTTGGTTATGGTCATGGTGCTGCTAGAAGATATGGCTGAATTTGGCGAATTTAACGAAGTCTATGCAGCTTGGTTGGAAGGTACTATTCTTCCTGCTCGTGCCGCTTATGGGGTTAGGGAATTACCTGCAGGTGCAAAGGTAGAGGTCGTGGCTCGAGCTGTACGGGGTTCCGGGTCGAATTGAGCCTTCAAGATTCGATTATTCAGCAGCCATAGCCACGATGGAATGATGAAGGAAAAGTTCTCCGTGTAATCCATGAGTGTATTCAAGGCCTACGATATTCGTGGGCTGGCCGGTAGCCAACTGGATGCAGAGTTTGCCCATAGGCTGGGGTCTGCACTGGTTACTCATGTCGATGCTAAATCAATTGCTGTGGCTCGAGATATTCGTGAATCAGGGCCTGAATTACATCAGGCTTTTTTGCAAGGAATAACCGAAGCAGGTGCCGATGTTATCGACCTTGGAATTACTACTACTGGAGTCTTATATCGAGCCACTGTGGACTTGTCTGTTGATGCAGCTGTTGCAATTACTGCAAGTCATAACCCTCCTGAGTATAATGGATTCAAGATTTGTCGAGGAACTTTACCAATGGCTGGAGAAGAATTGCAGGAACTGAAGGCTACTTTCGATGCTGGTGAGTTCCACAGCGGGTCTGGAACAATAACCGAGATGCCAGAATTTGAAGAACAAGTATTGCAGACAGTCATGGAAAATGCAGGTATGCCTCAACGCACAATCCGAATCGCAATCGACTGTGGTAATGCTGTACCTGGTCCATTGACAGTATCACTAATGCAAAAACTTCGAGTTGAGTTAGTACCAATTCATTGTGAATGGGACAATACTTTCCCTAACCATCCTCCTGATCCAACACGCCAGAAGAATATGGCTGATTTATCCAAAGCCGTGGTTGAGAATAATTGCGAATTTGGAATTGGTATGGATGGAGATGGAGACCGAATCGGGGTGGTTGATGAGCGAGGTCGATTCATACATCCGGACCGTTTAATGGCGGTAATTGCGGCAGATGTTTTGGTTGACCGTCGCGATGGAACAGAGGCGGAGCGTACCGTTTTCTTTGATGTAAAGTGCAGTATGGCACTAGAAGAAGCGATACTAGCTAGCGGTGGAGTACCAAAGATGGTACGTACCGGACACTCATTCATGAAGAGAGAATTGCGAAGTAATCCAGAAGCGGTTATGGCAGGAGAAATGTCAGGCCACTTCTTCCTCCATGATAGATGGCCCGGATTCGATTGCTCGCTATACAATGCTGCTCGTTTGCTGGAGATTGTTGGACGTGACCCCTCACCCAAGGATGGTGGGATGAGTTTCTCACAGAGATTCGCTAACCTACCTGATTACCCTTCGACAGATGAAACAAAGATTCCGTTAGTTGCCGGAAGAGAAGAAACCATGGCGGCTGTCGAAGGTGCTTTTGCAGATATTGAAAAGTCGACTGTGGACGGAATCAGAGTTCGCTATCCTGATGGTTGGTATCTTTGCAGGCCATCTAATACAGAGCCGATTTTGGTAATGCGAGCAGAAGGTCGAGATGATTCAGCATTGGCAGCAATCATCGAGGATGTTAACTCCCGAATTGGTCATATGCTGGATTTGACTAAACTGAGATGATTACTCCATTCCGCCATCTGCTAACATCAGTGGGATTGCGACGATTACTCCGCAAATCGCCATACAGAAGATACCACAGATTCCACCGAGGGAAGCGCTAAGCATTCCCATTCCTTCACCCGCAGTATCACCCATAAGTAGTGAAGTGATGATTCCTCGAACATAGTTAAGGGCTAATGCAGCGAAGATAATCCAAATCCCCATTTTCTCGTAATTGGTCATCTTGTAGCCGCCAACAATCATCATCGAACCGGCGGCTAAGGAGAAGATGAGTTGTGAAATCTTGTACTCTACCGGAGTTGTAATCGGAAGTCCGTTAATGTCGGTCGCTCCCCAGTCAGTTAGGGAGAAAAGGCCACCCAGGATCGCAAGGACTCCAAAGATGATGGTGAAAATCCCAATTACCTTTGCAGCACCGTTCTTCTGAACTGGGTAATTCGGACCAGTGTTGACGAATACTCTTCCCGCATCTACTACTGTTGGTTCTGTTGTACCTTCCAGTGTGCCGGAGTTTTGCTCTTCTTCCATACCTAATTCTAATTGCTCAGGGCTGATAGGTATTTTGGCGTCATTTCTCTAACGGAACTTTTCTGCAGAATGTTGCAGTGCTTCGATTACCGGCATTCGATCTCCACAAAGCATCTGCAAACAGGCTCCTCCGCCGGTGCTATTGTGTGATACTTTGTCTGCAACTCCTCGAGAGTTCACTAACGCACTGGTATGACCACCGCCTACAATTGTCATTGCTGCAGTTTCGGTACACATGTTGAGAATCTCAATTGTTCCAAAGGC
>DALV01000109.1:0-2237 GCA_002496905.1 Euryarchaeota archaeon UBA105
ATTCCTGAATATTGTATCAAAGTCGATATTTAACTTGTTGCAGGATTCTAATGCATCTTTGAGTATTGTTTCTTTATCGCCGTCTATATATGGTAGGTGGAATGAAATTCGTTCACTATCCCAGTTTCCTATCGCAAAAGATTCCCCTAACGATTCATAGAATTCAGGCCGACAGTCTGGATAAATTTCATGGTCCCCAGAATGTACTCCTAGGCCAATAATTACGTCTGTATCTTCTTTGGTTGCTATCGAAAGAGCATACCCGTACAAGATTGAGGAAAAGATTGCATTTCGATTAGGGACTACTGTCGCTTTCATTTGTTCCTCTTCGTAGTGACCTTCTGGAATATCGATATCATCGTTGGTTAATGCCGAATGGAAAATACCCATTACACCTGACAAGTCCACAATTGTGTGTTCTACAGTTATACCGTGACCTGATAGGTAAGCAATATTCACTTTCGCCCTTTCTATTTCGATGACATGTTTCTGGCCGTAATCGTATGAAATACAACTAACTTCGTACCCATCTGCTAGCAATCTACACAACAGCGCGGTAGAATCCATACCTCCGGATAGTGCCATTACTGCTCGCATTAGTCAACCCCCATCCACTTGTGTGTTTGTAGGCTCAATCGCCAACCAGGATTATCTTTGACTAACTGTTCTACAACTGCAAAGTTCCTACCATTCTGTTCTACGGTTTCCTCATCTATGTAACATGGTTGTAGATAATGATGTTCAAATCCATTCTTTAGGTCGTCATACATCGAAAGATCTTGTCCACAATATACTACCTTTAGCTCGTCTCCTGTTGTTTGCTTGATACTTACATTTGGATAGAGTTGATCTTTAGGAGAGACACAAATCCAATCGATAATTTCTGGAATAGGTATCGTTCCATTTGTTTCTATTGAGAGATGAATTCCATGAAGTTTCAATTCTGTACTTATAGACTCCAAATCCTGCATAGCGGGCTCTCCTCCAGTGAAAATAACCCTTTTACAATCGTATTCTAATACTTGTTCAACAATATCTTTCAGAGTCATTTCTTCAAAACTTAGGAAATCCGTATCACACCATTCACATCTTAAATTACAGTTGCCGAATCTGATGAATACATGTGGAACCCCTGTGTGAAAGGCTTCACCTTGAACTGAATGAAAAATCTCCACAATGGGGTAACTAGGCATGATAATCACCTACGAAAGTGGGGTTGAACGAATTAGTTGCATCAATTCGGTCCTTGCTTCGCTTTTTTCGAAGAATACTCCCCTCATAGCTGATGTAGTCATGATGCTATTTTGCTTCTTGACCCCTCTACACTTCATACATCCATGCGATGCCTCGATAATCACTGCAGCTCCTAATGGTTGCAAATGTTGTTCTAAATCATCCGCGATACCTTTGGTAATTCGCTCTTGATTCTGTAGTCTCCTTGCGTGCAATTCCACAATTCGAGCCAATTTACTGATTCCAACAATCCTTTCTACTGGAATATATGCAATGTGTGCCCTTCCAGCAAATGGTTGTAAATGGTGTTCACAGGTAGAATGGAATTCAATATCTCTCAGTAATACAATTCCATCATAATCTTCTGCATTGAAAGTAGAACTCAGAACAGCCGCAGGATCTTCTTGGTAACCCGCAAATATCTCTTTCCAGGAATTAACGACCCTCAAAGGAGTATCATTCAACCCTTCTCTAGTAGACTGTCCAGGTTCAATATATTCCAGTATCGTCGAAATCGCGTTTTGTGCCTCTAATTCAGTAACCATAATTCACTCACCCTTTGTTCGGCCGTGACGTTCGTCTATTGCATCTAATTGGTCCAACATTTTACGGCAGGCGGTGCGAATAGCATCTGCGACCGAGACGAATTTGTGATCGTCGCCTACATGCAACTTCAGATCGTCGAGAAGTTCGTGGGGCATATCCAGACTTATCTTTGGCATGTGTGCCCGTTAACGTGCCTATTTTAGATATTACCCTAGTATTATTCTGGTAATATTAAGATAAAACATCCGTTAATTCAGGATAATTTGTGGAAATTGTAGCGGCCCTATCTCTAATCTGGGAAAAATGGACCATAATTTCCGAATGGTCGATACTTGTACCTAACATGTTGGCTAGAACTGAAATTCCTCCTTGGATTACACCTGCTTCGAGGAAGGCATCGTTACTAATTAGACCAGAGTTCCTTAGTAATGCTAGCTCTAGTGACAAGTCTTCGGCAA
>DALV01000109.1:2627-2910 GCA_002496905.1 Euryarchaeota archaeon UBA105
ACAATTTGCTTTTCACTATTACTTTGAGCAGGGTCTAATGTTCAACGAGTTCAACTAAAACACCGCCCGTTGAAGATGGGTGTACAAATGCTATTTTTGTGCCGTTAGCCCCGCTAACAGGTACATCATTTATCATTCGAATTCCCATTGATTGTAACTGATTGATCGTAGAAACAATATTTGTTGTTTTAACTGCAATTTGTTGAACACCTTCTCCTTTATTTTCTAGAAATATACCAATTGGAGAATCTGGTGTAAGCGGTTCTAAAAGTTCTATTTTCGG
>DALV01000109.1:3286-4341 GCA_002496905.1 Euryarchaeota archaeon UBA105
CCTCATCTTTACCTTGAATAAATCCTAAACTACTCCAAAATTGGCTGTGGTTTTCTAGAGAATTCGTCGCTATACCGATATGATCTATTCCATCAGTCATATCAAACACCACTCGGAGCTACCCATGTTCCGAAATTATCACGAAGAACGTCGTTAACTTCCCCTAATGTGACCTCTGCTTTGAAGGCCTCAATCAAGGGTTCCATCAAATTCGATCCATCAATCATTGCCTTTTCTATGGAACGTAAGCACTGGTCGGCTTTGACAGAGTCTCTTTTGACGATGATTTCACGGACGTTATCACATTGTGAATCTGCAATAGCCGGATTTTGAACCTGGCCAACCATATCGGAAGTTTCGTCATCTACAAATCTATTCACTCCAACAACTTTGGTAGTTCCGTCCTCAATGGATTGTAACTGGTTCCATGCGGCCTCATGGATCTGGCGTTGTTGATATCCAGCAATAACGCACTGCATCGCCCCGCCTAAATTATCTATTTCCTCAATTAAATCTCTAGAATTTTGATATAACTTGGAAGTCAATTCTTCTACTAAATACGAACCAGCTAATGGATCAACGGAATTTGGAATATTTGTCTCTTCTGCTAGGATTTGTTGAGTCCTGAGTGCTAAAAGAGCAGATTCTTCAGTCGGTAATCCAATAGCCTCGTCATATGAGTTGGTGTGGAGACTTTGTGTTCCGCCCAAAACAGCCGATAAAGCCTGGTAAGAAACCCGCACAGCATTATTGAGCGGTTGTTGTGCTGTTAATGTAACACCTGCCGTTTGTGTATGGAATCTTAGCATAGATGATTTTGGATTAGTAGGTTCGAAACGTTCGGTTACTAAATCATGCCATAATTGTCTAGCAGACCTAAATTTCGCCACTTCTTCGAAGAAATCATTATGGCAACCAAAGAAGAAAGACATTCTTGGAGCCACGTCGTCAATATTCATTCCAGATTCAATTGCCTGAGATAGGTATTCCAGTCCATTTGATAGAGTAAATGCGATTTCTTGAGTAGCGGTACAACCAGCTTCTCTCATATGATA
>DALV01000109.1:4661-6200 GCA_002496905.1 Euryarchaeota archaeon UBA105
CCGCTTACAGATATCGTATTCCATTGAGGGGCGTGCAATTTACTCCATGCCATTAAGTCAGTAGTAAGTCTCATCGATTCCTTTGGTGGGAATATGTACAAACCTCTCGCAATATATTCCTTCAGAATATCATTTTGTACAGTACCTCTCAAGGCATTCCTAGGAATTCCACATTCATCCGCATAAGCGACATACAGTGCGAATAATGAAGTGGCCGGTGCATTAATTGTCATCGATGTAGATACTTTGGATAAATCGATACCATCGAAAAGCACCCTAATATCATGAATAGAGTCAATTGCAACGCCTACTTTACCGACCTCTCCTTCTGCTAATTCTGAATTAGAATTCAAACCTAATTGAGTAGGTAAATCGAACGCCACAGATAACCCGGATTGACCATTATCTAGTAAATCTAAGAATCGTGTGTTAGTAGACTTAGCATCCGAAAATCCTGCATATTGTCTCATTGTCCAGAGCCTATCCAGATACATATTTTTGTGAATGCCTCGAATGTAAGGTGGAATTCCTGATTTACTAGAGTTTTCAGTAGTTAATCCAATTTCTCTTAACATGTCTTTAGAAGGATGAGTGGAACGTTCGGTGTGTAAATTGTGTCCTTCTCGGCCCCCTGACATAACCCACCCGAGACGGACTCGATGAATGAACTATATGCTACGATATTCCAATCAGCGGCGAATAGTGTAACCATCTACTATTGCTAACAATTTAGTGACTTGTTTTTCATCCAAAACACCCTCATTCTGTTTGTCCAAAATGAATTGTCGAGCTTCGTCGGAGTTTTGTCTTTCACCTTTGGCCCAAATTGAACCAAGCAAAGCTGATTGATGTTCTTCGGCTACGTCAATATCTTTCAATAATCCACGCATTTCGTATTTGTATTCCATGTGTCTTGATCTATCAAGACGTTTTTCCCTTGTGGCTGGTTGAAATTTTGGCTTAGATCTTCCAGTAAAGCGCCTTTTGGGTTTTGGCGGTGTCACTGATTCTGGTTTAGATTTAGGAACATGGGCTATTGCATTTGCTCTTTCCTTACTAGCCTGAATAATCTCCTGGGCTTTGGTACTTGTAGGATTACTGACTATCTCTTCTACAGGGGCCTCTTTTGATTGGGTGAGACCCCTAGTAGGTCTCTTTGTGACACCTAGTAATTGTTCTTCTATGATTGAATTGTCCTCTTCCGACTTTTCAGAACTGGATTCTTTAGGTGGTTCCTTTTTCTGTGTTTTAACAGGTTTTGGTAAAACTGGAGTTGGTTTTGCCGGAGGAAGGCTAGGCTTAACCGAGCGTGGGGCTTCAGTAGGCGATATTCGTCTGGATTTAGGTGGATTTTGAGTGGCCTTTCCGCCTGGAGACTTGTCGAAAATATTTCGAGGCTCGCTCTTCGGCTTCCTACGGCGCTGCACTAAATTTTCACCTTCCTAATCTGTCCGCGCGACCGTTGATAGTTAAGACTTCGCAAATCTATGGTCAATCCCAGGTTACGATAGTATGGTCAGTTCTGAGCGAAGGGTTGAT
>DALV01000109.1:6587-10258 GCA_002496905.1 Euryarchaeota archaeon UBA105
CCATTATCAATACAATATTGTTTTTCGGGCCAAATTCCAACAGCTCTACGTTGCTCACACATAATGCGTGTCATCTCCCTTATGCGTTCGTTACAAGCAACTCCGCCACCGAGCAATAATTCTGATTTTCCTGTGTGAGCTAACGCCCTCTCTGCTACCTCAATACAAGCTGCAAAAGCATGTTCTTGAAGGGACCAACAAACTGCTCCTAATTCAAATCCCTCGTTAACCTTCTGAATGGCAGCATTTAGCAGCCCTGAGAAGTTTAAATCCATACCTTGAACACTGTAAGGTAATTCAACCAAATCTACATTGGCTTCTGGGTGCTTTTCATGCCATTCGCGTGCTAATTTTTCTATTTTAGGCCCACCGGGGAAGGGCAAACCTTGCGTCCTGGCGAATTTATCTAACATGTTACCTATTCCTATATCTAAGGTTTCACCCAAGACCTGATATCGTTCACCAGCTCTTGCAATAACTTGTGTATTTCCCCCACTTACATATAGCAAAACAGGATCGATGCAACCGGTTTGATTACGACCTATTTCTATGTGTGCTACGCAGTGATTGACACCAACGAGAGGGATTCCCCATTGTTCTGATAAAGCTCGGGAAACATTTGCCCCAATACGTAAACAGGGCCCAAGACCAGGGCCTTGACTATATGCTATGGCTTTAACATCGGTTGATGTTAGGTTCTCTTCTTCCATTAATCTCGAAATAAGTTCGGAGGCGAGTTTAGAATGATGATCTGCGGCCTCTCGAGGATGGATACCGCCTTCCTCTGGCCTATATAATGCAGAATAGGATTTACGAGGGATTCCTCCTTCCGTAACTAAGCCGAAAGAGAATGTATGGGCGGTGCTCTCCACCCCAATGATTACCCCTGACACAAACTTTTGAGTCGAGAACTACATATCAATGGAACGTTCCTATTCCCTCTATGCGGTTATTGTTGCTCAATAGCGGGCCGGTCGCGACCCTTGCTAGTGGAGACATAAATTCGCCCTTGACGGGAACAGATATGTCTGACACTGAATCTTTGGTTCTTAATGGCGAAAACGGAATATATATTGATGGTGAAATTGTATCAAAGATTGCACACACTGAAGAGTTGGCTCAAGAATTTGGGACGGAGGACAATTCCACCCTCAGAGTAATCGATTGTAAGAGTAAAGCCATAATCCCTGGGTTTGTTGACTCTCATACACATTTGCTGTGGGGAGGAGATAGAGCGAATGAAATGCAATTAAGGCACAATGGACTTTCTTATTCTGATATAGCTAATGCTGGCGGAGGAATTCAGAAAACAGTCCAATTCACTAGAAATATCAGTAATGATAGTTTGAGCAAATTAGGTGAAAAAAGAATCAAAAGGGCATTGGATTTTGGCACAACGACTATGGAATGCAAAAGCGGCTATGGTTTATCGCTAGATTCTGAATTAAAATTATTAGAAGTCAACCAAATATTATCGGAATCAACCCCAATGGGTATTCATTCAACTTGGTTAGGAGCACACGATGTACCCAGAGGAGTGGCCATGGATGATTATGTCGATGAATTAATTCATATCCAATTACCCGCAGTAGTAGATCAAGGATATGCAAATTACGCAGATGTGTTTTGCGAACCTGGCTGGTTTTCACTTGAACATACGGAACTAATAGTTAGTGCGGCTTCGAAATTAGATCTACCCTCTAGACTGCATGTTGATGAATTTGCAGACGGCGGTGGGTTGCAATTAGCATCCGAACTAGGAGCAATTAGTGGCGACCATGTGGGTCATTCTTCGGAATCAGCTAGACAATCAGCATCTGATTCAGGAGTTATGCAAACATTCCTACCGGGTACGCCCTACATTTTGGGTCACGATTTAGAAACTCCATTGACACAATGTATTGAAAACAAATGGGCTTTTTCTTTGGCCACCGATTTCAATCCTAATTGTAGAACCCTTTCTATGCCATTTGTAGGAAGTCTAGCAACGCATAGGTTAGGACTCTCACCTATGGAAGCTCTAGTAGCAGTGACTAGGAATCCAGCTACAACACTACTCAACTCCACCGAAGGAGAAGTAACTGGTTCGATCAGGGAAGGAGGACCTGCAGACTTGTTAATACTTGATTCACCATACATTGACTCCTGGTGCCAAATGCCAGGCGATAATCCAATTTACAAAACAGTGAAATCTGGGGCCATTGTAAATTGATAATAAATGAAACAATTTATATTTATTCAGAACAGTTTATTGTCTGAGTAATTAACATATTACATAGGTGCACAAATATACAATACTCGTAATTGTGAGGTTGTTGACTGTCCAACGCTCTTGCCGTGACCCCACGTATCTCCGATAATCATGGTTATCGGCCAAAATCTACCTAATAATATGACAAATAGGCTTTCAGTCCTATGTTTTTTCTAATATTGTAATATTGTTGTAATTTTAGCCTGCATAGACGGATTGATATGATTGAGTCCTAGGAGAGAAACATGACTGAGGTTATCACCGGATTCTGTATGAAGTGTAAACAGTCTAGAGTGATAGATAATCCAGTTCGCACAACTATGTCTAATGGTAGAATCAGAGTAAGTGGAGAATGCAGTTCGAAGGATTGCTCGGGATCTATATCTAAAATCATATCCTAGTTAGAATGCCTTACGGAGAATCATTCATTTGGGAGAATCGAATCGCCGAGTTATTCTGGGCTCGTGGTCTAGGGGTTATGACGTCGCCTTGACATGGCGAAGATCGCAGGTTCAATTCCTGCCGAGCCCACCAGATGATTTATACCACTAGTTATCAATTTACAAAACTATAGGAAAATCTAATTCTTCCCTTTCCCTTATTCTTCTTTGCAAGAAATTGTATTTTAGGGATTTTGGAGGTATTGTCAACGTGTGTTCCTGCACATGGACATAGATCAATACCCTCAACTTCCACAACTCTAAGATTAGTAATTGATTTGGGAATTCGGTGCATAAATTTGGTATGGCGCATTTGTTCATGTGACGATATTTCCTCTCGGTCCCATTCATGGACATGTACTGGGATTTGTTTGTTGAGAATAGCGTTAACCTCTGAAACTAATTCTTCAGTATCAAATACCGTTTTGTCTTCGAATAATAGGTCTACTCTAGAGTAGTCTGTAGATAATTGATTCCCTACGGTTTCTGCGCCCCAGATATCTTCTGCTAATGCTGAGACTATATGTTGAGCAGTATGCATTTGAGTATGTAAATTTCGTCTTTCTTGATGGATTGAACAAATTACTTCATCACCAACCTCAAACATCTCAGGTTCGGCTAAAGGATGGAGTATCATCTCACCAGGCAATACTTCACCAATCTGTGTTTCAATGTCTCCTGCCATCAAGCTGCCCGTATCCCCAGGTTGACCTCCGCCTCGTGGATAACAGTAAGTTGACTGGAACAGGGCATATTCACCCTCTAATCCGGTTATGATAGTCTTGAAGGGTTCAGGATTCGTCCCTGGATGATGATCCATATGCAATTTCTTCTGCAATTCATCACCCAAATATTTGCTGAAGGCTACCATCAAGTAGTCGGTTATTGAGAGTTATACATTCCTTACTCATCACCGTATCCCCATCATATTGGCCAACATATTTCCTCACCCAATTATGAATGTCAGCAACCCCCCCTCC
>DALV01000070.1:0-756 GCA_002496905.1 Euryarchaeota archaeon UBA105
AGTAAAAACAAACAGACCCCATCTTCTAGATTTGGTAGTTTCAGGAATTGATTCCAGCGGTGCTAAAGGCACAATTGGCATTTGTACCTCATGTTTCGCATCTCCATTTGGCTGGACTATTGATTCAGAAGGTCGTTCTGGGGCCTCAACTCCCAACTGTTCCAAAACTTCTCTTCCATAGATTGACTCTGCCATCTCATATAGCTCTGGGTTGTCTTCCAAACTCTCGGGATTAAGTGTTCCATCAAGGAGGTTCTTGATCTCATCCAGAGAAGACACAGTTCAACCCCGATTACCTATTATTCTTGAATCAAACCCAATATTGTGGGGAAAATTTCCGAATCTACAACATTGTTCTAGCCGCGGTTTCGATAGATTCGACAGTTAGCCCTACAAGACTCAGTAGTTCTTCGCTATCCCCGCTTTCACCAAATCTATCGTCCACACCAATCTTGAGGATTTTTGTAGGGTTATTTTCACTAAGGTATTCGCTAACTGCAGATCCTAATCCTCCTATGACTGAGTGGTCTTCAACAGTAACGATTCCTGATACAGATTTGGCCAATTCGTCCAATAATTGAGTATCTAAAGGTTTGATCGTGTGCATGTCAACAACTGTCGCATTAATTCCATCTGAGCGTAAATTTTCAGCTGCTTCGAGTGCTTTATGGACCATTACGCCGATTGCAATTATCGCTACATCATCTCCTTCCTTGAGAATTGAACCTTTTCCAATTTGTATGGATTTTACAGTAT
>DALV01000070.1:1129-1434 GCA_002496905.1 Euryarchaeota archaeon UBA105
GGGTGGTTGAGTAACTCTTCGGTCAATTTGGTTGCCGACAAATCATCACTCGGGTGCATAACAGTCATTCCAGGAATGGTTCTGTAGAGGGCTAAATCTTCGATAGACTGAGCGCTACTACCATCCGTACCAGTATGAATTCCACCATGACTTCCACAAATATGAGCGACGAGCCCTGGTCTAGCCAATCCATTTCTGACTTGTTCAAACGCTCTTTCTGTAAAAATAGCAAATGTACTAGCAAACGGAACCTTTCCGCATGAAGCTAGCCCTGCTGCTACAAGTACCATATTTTGTTCTGCAAT
>DALV01000070.1:1821-9376 GCA_002496905.1 Euryarchaeota archaeon UBA105
TCTGCTTCAATTACAACGACTCGTGGGTCATCTGCCAGGTTGAGTAGTGCCGCTCCATAGCCATCACGGCTGGCGCCGCCAGTAGATGGCGCACTCATACTAACTCCTCCATTGCCATCGTTAGTTCAGCATCATTAGGTGCTTTACCATGGAACGACGGATTATCTTCCATGAAAGATACGCCTTTGCCCTTGACGGTGTGGGCTACTATGGCGGATGGCCCTGGTGTATCCATTGACCATTGCAAAGCTTCGACAATCGCTACCATGTCGTGACCGTCGATTTCCCTGACGGACCAACCGAACGCCTCTACCTTACTGGCAACGTCCCCAATCTCCATTTGTACATTTACGAAGTCATCGTTCTGTATTCGATTCCTATCGATTATTACGTGTAAATTGTCTAAATTATGGTAACTAGCAGCCATGAACGCTTCCCATATCTGCCCTTCTTGGGTTTCCCCATCTCCTAACATCACCCATGTTTGGTAATCAATACCATCCATTTTTGCTGCAAATGCCGTCCCTATTCCAAAGGATAATCCCATACCTAAGCTGCCTGCTGAGAAGTCTACACCATTTGTCCATTTCATGTCTACATGACCTTGACATGCAGATCCTAAACTTCTGAAGCCATCCAAGTCTGATTGGTTGAGGAAGTTGTGTTCTTTCAAAATAGAATATACTGCTGGTGAGGCATGACCTTTACTCATAATAAATCGGTCTCTTTGGCTTGAATCTGGATTATTTGAATCTACATTTAATTGAGTACCATATAGTGCGACAATTAGATCGATTGCTGACAAAGATCCACCTGGATGTCCTGCACCTGCTTTGTGTATCATGTCAACTATTGACCTCCGGCAATTTTTTGCCACTTTCTCTAAACTTTGAACAGATACTTCAGTTCGTTCCACGGTTGTCGCTAATCAAAAGGGCCTTTGATGATTTCCAGCCTCCATTTATCATCAAATTATAGATGGATTGAATATGGGCGAATTATTGGGGCGTTTTGTGAACAGGCCCATGGTAGAGACCCCAGCGCCTCTTGGTGGGCACAAAGATTGGCGAAGTAATCTCAAATCGATGCGAGTTCCAACTACTGTATCTTCCAATTCCATATTAACTGAAGCACTAGAATCATTAATTCTAAATGGTAGGATTACCAGAAATCAAGGCGTTGAAATATACAGCATGGCAGACCTTAACGCCATTTTTTCGCTCGCTAATATGGTGAAACAAGCTCGATTTGACAATCAAATATTTTTCAACCAAAATCTCCATGTAAACACAACAAACATTTGCGTATTGGCCTGCAGATTTTGCGCATTCAGAAAGGGCCCAAGACATTCTGACGCTTATGAATTGAGTGTTGATGAATATATACATCGAATTGAACCCTATTCTGACAAAATAGATGAGGTCCATTCAGTAGGTGGATTACACCCCACTTGGACCATCGAACACTATCAAGAATTGTATAGTAGTGCGAAAAAGAAATTCCCACATATTCACATCAAGTCTCTGACAGCAGTTGAGATTAAACATCTGGCAAAAAGATCAAATCTGACCGTTCATGAAACTCTCAAGAAACTACAATCTTCTGGTTTAGATTCTATACCAGGCGGCGGAGCTGAAATTCTTGTTGACAAGGTTCGTGATAGAATCTGTCGAGGGAAAGAAACCAGTAGTGAATACTTAGAGATACACAAGGAAGCTCATAGATTAGGGATTCCCACTAATTGTACAATGCTTTTTGGAACTATAGAATCAATCGAAGACAGGATAACTCATCTAGAATTACTCAGAGAACTACAGGATGAAACTAATGGATTCCAATGTTTTGTTCCCTATCCATTTTTACCAGATTACACTAGGCTCCCCGAAGCTCAATTGGCGACTTCTAACGAGATTTTACGAACAATTGCTATTTCTCGTTTGATGTTAGATAACATACCACATATCAAGGCCTATCGAATGAATATTGGAGATAATGTAGCACAAATGGCATTAATATCAGGAGCAGATGATATTGATGGCACTGTAGGCCATGAAGAAATTATGCACTCAGCCGGAAGTACTACTCCCTTGGATTCCCAAGTAGATGATTTAGTGAATCTAATTGAGGACACCAACCAATTATCCGTAAGAAGAAATTCAATATATTCAAATTTTGCAATCATTCGGCCACAAAAACGTGAGATTAACAGTTTGCCTCTGCTCAATTAGATGTGAATAATATGTCGTGGACTAACGTCGTTGGCAGGGTAGCCTTCACGAATTGCGATCCACTTTTTTATGGCTTAGATGAACGTTGGTCTGTATTGTCCGCTCCACCTGCATGGCTGACCGGCCATGTCCTTCGCAAAGATTGTCTAACCGCTCCAATTCCTACCGCGGATTTCGCTAAACATTCAGACAAACTAATGTTACTACCAGACCTAGGAATAGTAGCGATGGGTGCCGTAGGTTCAGTTATTCTATTTGGGTCAAGGGATATAGATCAAATGCGTGATATTGCATTACCTTCAGATTCCTCAACCTCTAAGGTGCTACTTCGTTGGTTGTTAAAACATCGTGGATTGGACCCCAAATGTGTAGAGACCGGTCCTGATCTAAATTCTATGTTAGAACTATGTGATGGGGCGTTGTTAATTGGTGATAGAGCTCTTTCCGCCGCTTCGCAGTATCCGGATTTAGTATCTCTAGATTTAGGAGGAGAATGGACCAAGGTTACTGGCCTTCCGATGGTCTTTGGTGTATTTGCCTGCAGAAAGGATGCCCCGTTAGAACAAATTGCTGAGATACACAATGATTTGACACTCAATTATCAGGCATTCAATAACGATTCTAACTGGAAAAGCCAGGTGATCGCAAATTCCACCCAGCAAACCGGTATCGACAAAAATAGGATGGAATACTATTTCGACAATGAAGTGAGAAATACTCTAGATGCAAATTCAACCGATGGTTTGCTCCTATTCTTGAAAGAAGTGTGCAAATTGGAAGAAGAACCGGTTTGGGCTAAACTCGAGTAATTATTCTGAATAATCCAACCGTTTACTTGCCACCCATTCCAGCAAGTCTAGTGCAACTTCACACGATTCTGCAATCACTACTTCATCATCATCAACGAATCTTTCTAGCACGTCTAATGCAGTCCTATCTCCAATAGCTCCTAATGCTTCAGCAGCTTCGTGTCGGACCATTACATCTTCTTCTCCATCTTCTAATCTTTCAATTAAGTGAGGTACAGCATGGGGGTCTTGCATCTGTCCCATAACATAGGCAATTTCGTGTTTCAATAAAGCGGATTTCGAATCATAGGCTGCTGCCAATGCATCGACGGAATCCGTGCCACCAATGTTGCGCAATGCGAACAATGCCCTCATCCTTTGGAACATCTTTTCGTTCTCATTACATAGGATTGTTCGCAAATCTGCCACACTACGTTCACTGCTAGGTGGCGCTGGATCAACCGAATCAAACTCGGACCTCTCAGGTATGTCTTCAGTCATTTTCATTCACCCCGATAAATTCTATGGCATCAGTGTCTAATCCGGCATCAACTAAGCCTATTTTTTGTCCTTCTTTCAAAAATAAACGTACCGCCTCCCTACCTTCCTGGCCATAATCAAGCGTACGTGAATTTACATACATCTGTACAAACTCCTTGTTTGTCTCATCATCAATTCCTCTGCCCCATAGTTTGGCAAATTCTAAGGCAGTTTCAGGGTCATTTAGTGAATGCTCTATGGATTTCTTAACATCGTTTGCCAATAAATTACAGAGTTCTTCGCCTAAGTCACGGCGAACCACATTACCTCCCAAAGGTAATGGCAAACCGGTCTTTTCGTTCCACCATACACCCAAGTCTTGGATTAGGTATACGCCTTCATCTTTCCATGTTAACTGACCTTCATGAATAATTAAACCGACGTCATATATTCCTTCTGCGACAGAAGGTAAAATTTCGTCGAACGGGACTACTTCGACTTCTACCTCGCCCCAGGCTAGTCTCAAGGCGAGATAGGCCGAGGTATCCAACCCTGGAATTGCGATTTTCCGTGATTTAGCTTCTTGGGAAGTCAGTTGCTCGTTCCCTATCAGCATAGGTCCATAGCCCTCGCCCATCGATGCTCCACAATTCATTAATGCATAATTTTCTATTATTTTCGGAAATGAATGTATGCTTACTGCGGAAATTTCGTATTCGGAGTTAAGCGCTTTTTCATTCAGAGTTTGAATATCTAACAATACATGCTCGTAACGTCGCCCAGGTGTTTCCATTGCTCCTGTTGTTAGAGCATGAAACATGAATGCGTCGTCGGGATCTGGGGAATGCCCTATTCGGATGTGGATATCCTGCGATTCCATAGCCCACGGCATCTCTCTCTAGTAAAAAATCACTTGTATTCCGCAATCAGATTCTAAGTAAGTATCAAGAAGCAAATACTCTTGGAATAGAATATGCCTGACCCCTCCAAACTATCCACCGCTTCAGGTCAATTAGGGCCAGTTTGTGCCGTAACTGGTAAAGCACTCACATTCGGAGAAGCCATCGTATTGGATGGTGAATATTTGTGTATAGAGGCTTATGTTGAAAAAACCGGAGCGGCGCCGTCAACAGATGGAAAAGAAGTTCAGGATTTGAATCTGGATTGACACCATCTTTGCGTTGACTTCATCAGCCTCCTTCGTTGTCGAATTATTGTGTCTCGAGGATGGAGCCGGTTTGCGCTTCGCTTCTCAAGGTATTATGCCAGTTTAACAGTCAATGATCTATGGACTCCACCTCGGTTGAGGAACAGGGAATGGATGTTTATCCATTGGGGGGATAAACCAGTAGACCGGCATCGTGGCTTTACCTCAGAGGATTCATTATTGTCATATTTACAACAAAGAGGCCCTCACTCATCGTTTCACAGTACAGCATACTATCGTAAACCAATGGAGAGAAAAATGCTCGATAAAGAATGGTTAGGCGCTGACCTTATCTTCGATTTAGACGGTGACCATTTACCTGGTGTGTCTGACGCGGATTTTCCATCCATGATCGCATTAATTCAAGAACAAGCCTGGAGTTTATGGAATGATTTTTTAGAACCCGAATTCGATATGAAAAGGGAATTTGCGCAATTCACATTCTCAGGGCACAGAGGATTCCATATTCATGTTAGGGACCCAAGTTTGATGGGTTTAGACTCAAACGCAAGAAGAGAAATCGTGTCGTACATTCGGGGCGAAGGTTTGGAAGTTAATACAATATTATCTGGGCCTAACAGTGGTTGGCGAGATAGAATTGAAATTGGTACTCAAAGTGTCTTAGATAAACTAAGAATTGTTGGTGAAAAATCCACAGGATATCGTCAAATTTTAGATGAATTTCATCAATTATTGAATAGAAGTAATGCTATTAATTCACAACGAGGAACTAGTAAAAATCGAATTATTTCTCTAGCCGAATCTGTATTATCTGAAGAAAGAATTGAGAGACTAAAGGCAGATCACAATTTAGCGGTCTTCGGTAAGGAAACCAGCATTTTTTGGGAGTTGGTTAAACTTGACAAATCTGTAGTCCTAGGTACAGCCGGGGAAACCGATGAAAATGTCACCGTAGATATCAAACGGGTTATCCGACATTTAGGAAGTCTTCATGGAAAATGTGGTTTACGCGTAACCGAAGTTCCCTTTGAGAGATTAGATCCAGATGGCTCAAATCCATTCAATCCATTGTTAGAAGCGGTAGCTTTTTCAGGTTCCGAAAAGTCTGAGATTCGGTTAATCAAAGATGATGTGACCGCTAGTCTCCAAAATAACGAAATTTCAGGTTCCACAGGGGATATATTCGAAGTTGGTGAGGCTATGTCTGTATTCTTAAGCCTCAAGGGTTGGGCTGAAAGAGTCGGTCCCTGAGTCAAAGATTCTATGCTCTAAGCCACAGAATGTTGAATAGTGGGTTCATTGGACATCGACCTGCTGGGGTGTACGCTTGTCCGAAGAAGATGAGGAAACGATGGATGATTTACCGCTTCCACCTCCACCTCCTGGTCTTACTATGCCTCCACCTCAACCAAGTGAATTAGATACTCAATTCTCCGACACACCTCCACTACCTAGCCCTCCCCCCCCTCCTGGTATTGATGTCGTAAATGACTCAAACACAGCCGCTACAGAACAAGAATCCAATTTGGACGAAGATTTTAATTCGGCTTGGGCTAAACGTAAACAAGAAAACCCAGCATTATCTACTGATAAAAGAGATCAAATGTATGGGCATATCGACAGAATTGCCACTGGTGAAGTTGGAACTCTAATGGACCGATTTTCAGATAGATTCGGGTCTGAATTAGATAGGGAAATTATCGTTCTAAGAAAAAAGCAACAAGCTGAGATGCGAAATATCAAACCCACGGTTGAACTTATCTCTGCTCCGGAAACAGAATTTGAGGAAGAAGAAGAATCTTACGAAGAATCCGAGCCTTTAACGGAGGAAATCGAGGCAACTGACCAATTTAATGAATTCTTTATTGTTGTAAATGACTTGTTGGGTAGTATGCCTGATGATTTCGTAAATAACTTCATTGAATCTGATGATTTTGCATTATTCCAATCCGTTGGTAATAATCCTACAGAGTCGGAAGAAGAGGTCCGAAAGGAGTTCTTCTTGATGATAAATCGCGTTCTTGGAGATTTACCTGACGACAAGATAAATGAATTCGTCGAATCCCCTGGGTTCACAATCTTCCAATCAATGGGTGCAATCTACGGTGCTTGACCGAATATAATGAGGGAAAAAAATGGGATTACTAGAAAAAGCCAGTAACATAGAGGCTGAAGAAAAACCTCCAGAAACTAAGGTTGTAAAACCTAAGAAAGAGCCTGTAAAAGAACCGCCGGTAAAGAAAACTAAGAAGGCAGCAAAAAAGCCGAAGAAAGTTAAACCACCTAAGGAAAAGAAACCGAGGGCCCCTAGAGTCAAGAAAGAACTGCCAGAAGGTTTTGAACTAGCGACAACAGGACAAAAAGTTACTCGTAGAATATTTGATTTTGCCATAAGTTACGGTTGGACAATACCACTAATTGGGATATCTGCATGGGGTTCGAACTTCAACCCGACGATTATAGTCATACTTGGTATCGGGCTAATATCATTTAATTTGGGTTTCATGCCCACCTACGCCGGTAAAAGGACCGTGGGTAATTGGATAAGTCGAACGCAGTACATCAACTCAAGAGGCGAACCACCTTTCTCAATTTATATAGCCATCAAAGGTATGACTACCATATTTGTTTTATTCGGAGTATTCACGGTTTTACTTGTTATGGCAAACGGATCATTAGGCAAATCTACGTTCTCACAAATATTTTCTGCCATAGGTTTTCTATGTCTCATTCCTCCTTTAATTGATTACATAATGTATAGAATACGAGGAGACTTAGGTCTTTGGGACACAATATTTGGTGGAGTTTGGCTAGTTCGAACTACAAAGTCAAAACAAACAAAGGGATGGCTTAAGCGGCTAGAAAGCGTAAGTGATTGGACCGAATCTAAA
>DALV01000017.1 GCA_002496905.1 Euryarchaeota archaeon UBA105
CAGGGTTGGTTGTTCGATGCTTTCCTGTTCAAGCTGATTGCATCAGAGAAGGTTTTCTTCTGCATAATTTACAGCGTTTCTGAATATTGCCAGCCCTTCGCCTTCACCGTGTTCTCCATCCTCTACATCCCTTGTCCAGGTGGCGCCTAGCCATGTCGAATGGTTAGCCTCGGGGTGTGGCATCAGGCCGAAGACGAGTCCCGTTGGGTCACAAACTCCCGCAATATTTCTCCAACTCTGATTGGGCGATATTGGGTATGGGAGTACTTCGTCGCTTGAACTAGGGTATTCTGTAGCAGGGTCAACGTAGCGGACCACCAGTTGCCCAGATTCAGACCAACGATCTAGAAGTTCTCTGTCATTGGTGACGAACTTCCCCTCTCCATGGCGAACTGGAACTCTCATTCTAGTGATTCCTTTAGTCCATATACACGGGCTATTCGGGTCGAACTCTAGAGTCGCCCATCGATTTTCGTAATGGCCGCTATCATTCAGTGCTAGTGATGCTGTTTGTGTCAGGCTGACTTCTTCGTCACCTGGAAGCAGGCCCATCTTGACAAGGACTTGGAAACCGTTGCAGATTCCAATTACCAGCTTACCAGATTGAACAAAACGCCTAACTTGATCTCTTAGACCAAATCTCAGCCTGTTACCCATGAGTCTTCCACTACCTAGGTGATCTCCGAAGGAGAAGCCGCCCGGGACGGCCATGATGTGGTAATCGTCTAGACTCATTTCTCCATTTACCAGTCGATTTACGTGGACTCGGTCGGCTGTCGCCCCGACCATTTCGAAAACCGCCATTGTCTCGGTCTCACAATTAATTCCGAAGCCGGAAAGAACTGCTACACGGACTTGATTCATTGCTGGCCGCCTCCATCCAAAGTGCCTTTCCAAGCACTTCTCAAATTACTCATCGAAGTTGAAAATAGCCTATCATCTCCATTGTTTACTGAGATTTTGTCACCATCAACAACGGTTCCCAAATTGTAGCACGCATGCCCCGACATAGATGCCTCAAATGCTTCGCAGTCATCCAATTTTACACTGACTAAAATACGCCCTAGAGATTCCCCAAATAGAGCCCCCCAAGCATCGATTTGGTTGCAGTCGGACATTATTGAGGAGATGTCCACGTCTGCACCTGAGTTGGAGCCAAAGCAACATTCCGCGAGAGATACTGCCAGTCCGCCATCACTACAGTCATGGGCACTAGCAACGAGGTTGTTCTCCATCGCATTCGTTAGCGCTCTGTACATTGCTAGATTTCGGCTTGGGTCAATTTCTGGGACTCTTCCTCCGATTCCTGACTCACCGTTTGACTCGTCTCGAAGCATGTAGGATAATTCGCTAGCGCCGAGTTCATGGTGAGATTCACCACAAAGATAGATTCTGTCTCCTACGGACTTGAAATCACTCGAGACCGCCTTTCTGACATCCGAATGATTTCCTATTAGGCTAAACAGAATTGTAGGAGGTATACTGATCTTCTCGCCGTGCAATGTGGCATCGTTCTTCATCGAATCCTTACCGCTAATGCACGGCAAGTTGTATGCCCGACATACATCATCTAGGGCACGATTTGCCCTGACTAATTGTGCCAATTTGTAGCGCCCGTCAGGAGTCTTGGCCGACTCTACAGGGTCGGGCCAACAGAAGTTGTCCAATCCGGCGATAAGATCGAGATCTACGCCTACGCATACTGCATTTCGAAGAGCTTCGTCGATGCTTGCCGCAGTCATAGCATAAGCATCGATGTCTGAATATCTCGGTACAATTCCATTGGAAATTACAGCACCTTGTGTTTGGCCTTGAATCGGGGCGATTACTGCGGCGTCCCCGGGTGCATCATGATTAACTCCACAAAATGGCTTGATTACGGATTGTGCGATAACTTCGTGATCATACGAACGGACCCACCATTCCTTACTTGCAATGTTTGGGCGAGCCATTAGACGAAGAAGGGCTTCTCCCATTTGGGAAACATCGGGGAGTTTTGGTTCGGCATGGGTTGGTGGTGTCCATTCTGAATCGAGCTCTAATTGGGGGCAGCCGTCATGAAGGAAGGAGATTGGAAGATGAGCGACTACATCTTCTCCCATTCTGACCACAAATGCGCCTGAATCTGTGAATGTTCCAACGGCAGTGGCCTCTACTTCGTGGAGTTCTGCTAACGCCTCAAATGCCGCGCAGTCCTCTGGACTTACTCCTACTGTCATCCTCTCTTGTGACTCAGAAACTAGTATCTCCCAAGGGCTCAAACCAGCTTGCTTCAATGGAACTACGGCAAGGTCTAGATCTGCTCCTCCTGTGAGTTCGGACATTTCTCCTACTGAGCTTGAAAGGCCTCCTGCTCCATTGTCTGTGATGACTTGAATAAGTCCCTCATCGCGAGCCTCAATAATCATGTCAAGCATTTTCTTTTGTGTAATCGGGTCCCCGATTTGTACTGCTGAACTTGGGCTTTCTTCCGTCAGTTCCAAACTCGAGAAGGTTGCTCCGTGAATCCCGTCCGAACCCACTCTTCCACCGACCATGTAGACGATGTCTCCTGGAGTTGGGGTTTTGTCGTGAGATTCTCTTCCGTCGGGAAGTGTGCGCGGCATCAGTCCGACTGTCCCGCAGTAAACGAGTGGCTTTCCGAGATATCTGTCATCAAAGATAATCGCGCCATTGACGGTTGGAATCCCGGATTCGTTTCCACCCGCTCTAACTCCTGCGTGCACGCCTCGGAAAACACGAGAAGGGTGGAAGAGTCCTTCCGGTATGTTGTCAGAGTAATCTGGTGGACCGAAGCAGAATACGTCGGTATTTGCGATTGGGCGGGCGCCTAAACCGGTGCCTAGAATGTCTCTGTTAACTCCAACGATTCCTGTCATCGCCCCGCCGAATGGATCTAATGCGCTTGGAGAATTGTGGGTTTCTGCTTTCATACAAAGACTCCATTCGTCATTCCAAGCGATTACACCTGAGTTGTCATGGAAAATCGACAGCAGCCAATCAACCTCTTTCTGAATGTCAAGGGTTGGCTTCATGATGTGGGTTTTGAATAGAGAGTCGATTGTCGAGTCTTCGCCCGTCTCTGTGTCTTTGTGGTGAATTTTTGCGGCGAATATCTTGTGAGAGCAGTGTTCAGACCAAGTCTGCGCTAAACACTCCAATTCCGCATCTGTTGGGGCGTTTTGAGGTAGTCCTAATTTCTCTCTTGCTTCCCTTACAGATGGCTCTCTATAATGCGATTGTATGGCCTTCATCTCAGTCAAATTGAGAGCTAGTAATCCCGTCTCTGATATGTCGATTAATTCCTCATCGGAGACTTCCAAATCTACAATCGCTGGTGTAGTTTGTTCTAGGGCTGGCCGGTCTGGGAAATCTAGAGAGGGCCATGCCGATTTCTCACAGTCTGCTTGGCTAGCGATAGAGGCTCGCTCAATCATTGGATTGTGCAATTTACTCGCTAGCCATTCTGCAGATGTATCCTCTGGAACTCCCCAGAATGCATAGGTTCGTGTTGTAGCTACAGCAGCATCGTTTGCTAAGTGAGGGAATAGTGTCAGTAATCCATCCAAGCCGGCTTGGCCTGCGTTATCCGTAACTCCTGGCTTGAATCCGGTTTGAATTACGATTTGAGGCACTTCGGAGAATAATGTTGAGTCGTTGAGTAAACGGGTGTTGACGCTTCCTTCCTCGATCACAGGATCTGCAAATAGATCGTAAACGGTTCTTTCAGCCTCATCCGGCGATAAATTCGCTCGAACTTGATAGCCCAGAATTACTCTCACAGATTCAACATTTAGGTTGTAATTTGAGGCCAGCATACTCTTGACTGAGTCGCCTCTTGCATCTGGAAGGCCAGCGAGGTCCCTAGTAGTGACTTCGAAAGAAAAGACCGGGGTTGTCGTGCCCATGATTTGTCCTCGGTGACTCGCTCCTGTGTCGTGCCGTCTATCAATAAACAGGTACAGGCCTTTGGCCTGAACTGGGGGATTATAGGGAAAGACTTGAGACGGTCGTGTTGGCGGAATGACTTGATGCGAGCCGAAGACCTCTGGGGTGCGCGCTGGACTTCCTGCGCCAATCCATTAGCCCATCGCTACATGGAAACCGCCGCTAGAAAGCAGTCATTGGTGTGTCTGGCGGCTGATTTGCGCAGTGTAGGTGAGTTGGTCGATTTGGTCGAAGAAGTGGGGCCTCATATCGCAGCACTAAAGACTCATGTCGACATGGTAGACGATTTCTCAAGAGAATCTTGGCAAGGTCTTGTCGACTCTGCAAAGAAGCACGACTTGTTACTATTCGAAGACCGAAAATTCGCAGATATCGGTAAGGTCTCTCAAAATCAGATGGCTGGTGTCCATGATATCCGTTCGTGGGCGGATATTGTAACCGCCCACAGAATCTCTGGACCCGATATTGTTGATGGAATAGCAGCGGGCTGGGCAGATGTTGAGAAGATTGGAGGTGTTCTCTTACTTGCTCAGATGTCTAGTAGTGGCAATCTACTGAATGCAAATTACACTGATGAAGTGATTTCTACGGGGAGAGGTTCTCCGAATGTGGTTGGATTCATTGGCAACGGCAGTTCCTCCGAGGAGGTTGCCGCATTACGAGCAAAGGTAGGAGATTCACAGATGATTTGGACCCCAGGGGTGAATCTTGCAGTTGGGGATGGCGATATGGGGCAAAGATATGGTCACCCAAGAGACTCTATTCTGGCAGGCTCAGATGCGATAATCGTCGGATCGGGTATCCATCGTGCTGAGTCTAGGCTCGATGCTGCGGCTGAGTACGCACGTGCATCTTTCGAAGCACTCTGTGAGCGTGAGGGGCAATAATGCTCGAGACGATTTTAAATTACTTTATTTTCATCGTGACTCTCTTGTTTGTTGGATTTTTTTTCCTTCGTGAAGTCATCAAGCGATGGAGAATTGGTTTGAGAATGTCTGCCGGTGATGAGAGTTTACTCACAGACAGTTCTGTGTCAATGAAAACAATTACCGATGCACCAGAAGGAAGTGTGATAGTATCACATGTACCAGCAAATATAATTGATGAAGGTCAATGATTATCTCAAACCATTCCAGTCAATTGGTCGATTAGGGAGTTTAGATCTAGAATACCGGCGTAGTGCGCGCCGCCTATGGCTCCGCCTGAAATTATTAGCAGGAGAAATAATCGGATTATCCAACGACCTTTCGGCTTCTTCTTTGTTGGCGGAGTTATGGGCGCCGGTTCACTTGGTTGTAGCGGCGGCAGCTCGATGTTTTCCACAGGTGGTGCGGGGGCTCCAGGGAGTGGGGGCATTCCTGGTAAAGGAGGTAGTGCGGGAGGCGCTGGTTCGGGGTCTTCCAGAGTAGGGTATAGGGCGTCCAAATCGGTAAGCCCCGGTGCTTCGGGGATTTTCCCCATCCAACTACTCCATGATTCTTCGATTGAAGATTCTGTAAATGGCGTCATAAGAACGCCTACTGCTCCGGCTGAATAGGCTGCATCTTCGGCTAAGTCGATTCTGCCTCTGCTGGATACGAAGACTATGCGGGCCTTCGGGTCGGATTCTCTCATCTCCAGCGCCGCAACATGGCCATCAAGGGTAGGAATGTCTACTGCAATGAATACTAAATCGGGCCTCAGTGCGACGAATTCGTCGACCGCTTTATCTCCGTCCTTGACCACTTCAGAATTCCAGTCACGCTTGCGGAGAACCATTTGCAAACGCCCTTCTGTGATTGAGTTTCCAATCACGATGAGGGCGGTCTTGGACTCATCCGCTGACATGTTCATGATGACACAAGAGGTGTTGTTGAAGAAAGACGCGGTCAAACCTCTTGCGACAGTATCGAATCAATTAGCCAATCTGGTTCGAAGTCTTGTAGGTCATCATAGCCCTGTCCCACACCTGCGAGAACAATAGGGCGTCCTGTGGTGTGAGCAATTGAAAGTGCGGCTCCTCCTTTGGCATCCGTGTCTAATTTACAGAGAACTGCGCCGTCGAAACTTAGCATGCGCTGGAATTCTTTTGCTTGGATTACTGCATCGTTTCCTGCAAGTGCGTCTGCGACGAATAATACTAGATGGGGGCGCGTGACTCTGTGCACCTTTCGCAGTTCTTCCATCAAGTTGGTTTTGTTTTGCATGCGCCCTGCTGTATCGATAATTACGATATCTTCTCCTCTGGCTTTTGCACTCTCTAATGCATCTCTAGCAACAGCTGCTGCATCTCCTCCTCTTTGGCTACGGATACAACGTACTCCGAGCCTGTCTGCATGATTTGCTAACTGATCAATTGCGCCGGCTCGGAAGGTATCTGCGGCTGCTAAAACAACTGAGTACCCTTGACTGGTTAATCGATGGGTGATTTTTGCAGTCGTGGTGGTTTTTCCGGTCCCGTTTACTCCGACCATCATTATCGAAACCGGAGTGCCTTGGTTAGCAAATGACTTCACTGTTTTATCGAAATCCCAGTATCCCGCCTCCAATAATGAAAGTAGTGAATTTCGTAGGGCGCTCTCGATTACTTCGGATAATTCCGCCTTCCGCGCTATTCGAGCACCGATTAGTGAGCCGCGAAGTGTCGTCATTACATCCGTAACAGCATCATGGCCCATGTCGGCCATCAATAGATCCATTTCTAATTCCTCAAGGATTTCTTCGAGCGTATTGCTGGCCGCGATTACTTTTCCTCCGCGTGTAACTTCTGCTTCGCCCAAATCGATTTTGAATTCGGCTGTATCATTCGCAACTAACTCCCTTCCGGTTGTACTAATCATTGGGTCTTGTGGGGGTTTTTCGACAGGGGTGTTATCGGCCTCTGCTTTGGCGACCGCAGCGGCTCGTTGGGCTTGTTTTCGAGATTTCTTGTCGACCGGAGAGGAGAATGGGTCTTCGGGAAGTTCTTCCACGAAATCGTCCCACTGGCCCTCAACATCTTCCTTGAATTCTTCAAAGCCGGGAGGTGGTGG
>DALV01000013.1:0-1781 GCA_002496905.1 Euryarchaeota archaeon UBA105
CTTGAAACTGGACATTACTTCAACCCTCATGCACAAAGAATTCTCGAAGGGATGATGGATGGAGCCAAACTAATCGTCATCGATCCACGACTATCCAACACAGCGGCAATGGCTGATCATTGGCTACCAACATGGCCAGGTAGCGAACCTGCTCTTTTCCTCGCTTGGGCCAAGATGATTCTCGAAAGAGGGTTGTACGATAGAGAGTTCATGGAAACTCAGGTAAATTGGGAAATGTGGATGTCGGCAGTTCACCCCAATGAACCAAATGAGTTTAACCGATTTATCGAATTATTACTGGAAGAATATGAAGAATATACTCCAGAATTTGCAGCAGCGGAATGTAAGATCCCAGTTGAGCAAGTAATCGAAGCAGGAGAGGTTGTTGCTAATGCGGGAACTCAACTTTGCACACATGTCTGGCGGAGTGCAGCGATTGGGAACCTAGGCGGCTGGCAGGTCAGTCGCACCTTGCATTTCCTCAACGTACTGACCGGCTCTGTAGGGACGGTTGGCGGAACAAGTCCTAATTCATGGTCGAAGTTCAAGCCATCATTATTCGATGTGCCTCCAGACCCCGATGGCTGGAACGAACTGCATTTCCCCCCTGAATACACGCTCGCTCATTACGAAATGAGCCACATTCTACCACATCTAGTAAAGGATGGCAGGGGTACAATGGATGTTTATTTCACACGTGTTTTCAATCCTGTTTGGACATATCCGGACGGGTTCTCTTGGATTGAGATGCTAGAAAACAAAGAGGCGATTGGTTGCCATATCGCCTTGACTCCAACTTGGAATGAAACCGCCTTCTTTGCCGATTATGTTCTGCCTATGGGGCACGCATCTGAAAGACACGATGTAAATTCATACGCCACCTCAGCAGGAAAATGGGTAGCCTTCCGACAACCAGTGCTCAGAGAATACGCTAGGCGTGAAGGGAAAGAAGTAGAATTCACCCACGAAATCAACCCTGGAGAAGTCTGGGAAGAAGATGAGTTTTGGATTGAATTATCTTGGCGTATAGATGATGGTACAATGGGCATTAGGGAGCATTTCATTAGCCCATACAGAGAGGGAGAGAAAATCACCGTGGATGAGTATTACCAGTACCTCTTTGAAAGGGTTCCAGGTTTACCAGAGGCGGCGGAAAAAGAAGGTACTGACGCGCTAGGCTACATGCGTCACCATGGGGCTTTCCTGATTGAAGAAGCGACTTATGAGAAGCACAAGGAAGAGGGGTGGCCGACTCCGAGTGGAAAGCAGGAATTTTACTCCGAGACGATGATTGAGTTCGGTTATCCCGAGCATTCTATTCCGCATTACCGTCAGAAATCGCACGTTCACCCCGACAATTTGGCGGGCGATGACGAGTATTGCCTGCTACCCAATTTCCGGCTGCCACAGCATATACACTCGCGCTCAGCCAATGCCAAGTGGTTAGTAGAAATCGCTCATAGAAATCCAATATGGATTCATCCGAAAGATGCTAGGAAACTTGGGGTAGCCGAAGGCGACCTACTAAAGATAGAGACCGAAATCGGTTGGTTTGTCGATAAAGTCTGGGTCACCGAGGGAATCAAACCCGGAGTTGTAGGATGTTCCCACCACATTGGAAGATGGAGGAGAGAACAAGATCGAGGTAATCGATTCCTAACCAACACCGTTGAAATCGAAGATTATGGTGATGGGAAAATGCGCATGAAAACAATTAGTGGAGTGGAGCCATGGAAATCCGATGACCCTGACACCAACCGCATTTGGTGGCGAGATGGTGG
>DALV01000013.1:2152-3672 GCA_002496905.1 Euryarchaeota archaeon UBA105
CACTGCTGGCTTCAGAAGGTACGTCTATCCGTTCCTAAGGAGGATGAGGAATATGGGGATATAGAAGTTGACCGGAACAAGTCGTTTGAGTATTACAAACGTTGGAATGAATGGGCAAAAGAGCGTGAAACTCATCCGAGAGGAGAACGCCGGCCACTATGGATGAAGCGGCCCCTTTCTCCTCAGAAACAGCATTGGTATATGCAGGAGAGTGATTAATTGGAGGAAATCATCGCTATTGCGATAATACTCGTTACCGCCTTCGTTTTCGCTCCACTTGGACTAGGTGGAGGATTCCTTTTTGTTCCAACTCTTTACTTCATTTTAGGTATGGAACTACAACTTTCAATTGTTTGTTCACTGATTCTAGTTTGGTTTGTCAGTATAGGTTCACGTAGAGCTCACGATGAGGGTGGATATACTGTTGCTGGAGTAGGACGAAAAGGCAGGATTGTAGCCATAGGTGGCGCAATTATCGGGGCTTTAGCCGCTGACCGAATAATTGACCAAGCCAGTGAAAGCATAATCAAAATTTTAGCAATTGTTTTGCTCATATTGGTAATTTATCGCGGCATAAAGAAACTAATCGAAGATCAACAAAACGACATTCATGATGAGGAAGTTACTGTTGGAGGAGCATTACTTTACAAATACAAATTAGGATGTCTAGCAGGAGGCTTATCTGCAGGACTAATTGGAATTGGCGGGGGAGTTATCTTCACCATGTTGAACAGAATTGTCCTTGGTTTAGGTCCACACAAAGCGGCAGGAACTTCTTACTTGATTGTCATGAGAGTTGTCCCTGTAGCGATAGTATCTCATTTACTATTTAACCCGTCATTAATTGATGAAATTACCAAATTTAATGCACTTGCTCTTGCTTTACCAATAATTGTTCTTGCAACCGCATGGGCGGGTGCGAAAACCGCAATCCGTATGCTGCCGCAAAGGGCTCTAACCTTCCCTTACTTGGTTGCAGTCAGCCTTTCTCTAATACGATATTTAATCGATGTTTTTGAGAATTTAAATTAGGCTGTGGCGGTATCCGTCGGGACATCTTCCAGCCCCCAATCAGAGGCACTCCAAGCTCTTTCATGAAAGTAGTATAGGACCATTTTTGTCAGCACCTCAATACTGGCAATTCCAAATCCAACGGTCCAACTTCCAGTAAGTAGTCTTGCTATTAGGATAGTATCAGTCGTAGCTACTGTCCTCCAAGTAAGTGTCTTGACAAGGCTACGTGTTCTGTTTGCGTGGCCGGTTCCAGGAATGTGTTCTACCATGCTTACACCAAAGGGGGGCCCTAGTTAACCTGTCCCCGCACATGACCATGGAGATTATCACACAGATTCGAGAATAATTGCAATTCCTTGCCCGCCACCGATACAGGCGGTTGCAATTCCAAATTTCTTACCTTCTCGCTTGAGTGTATGTGCTAGAGTGAGTGTGAGGCGGCTTCCAGTTGCTGCTAGAGGATGACCTAGTCCAACTGCACCCCCGTTGATGTTTACAATCTCATG
>DALV01000013.1:4046-6830 GCA_002496905.1 Euryarchaeota archaeon UBA105
ATTTCCCACAAATCGATTTCTTCCACACTCATCCCCGCTCTTTCAAGGGCTAATTTGCTAGCCGGTACTGGCCCATAGGCCATGATCGCGGGTTCAAGCCCAACAATCCCCCAGTTGACTATTTTAGCGAGTGGCGTGTCACCATCAGAGGCTGCCTGAGATGCGGATTTTAGCACTACAGCCGCTGCCCCATCCACTACACCAGATGCATTTCCGGCAGTAACCAAGGAAGTCGGGCCGAAATGTGTTCTTAACGAAGCAAGAGATTCATCACTAGTGCCTCTTACGAAGTGATCTTCTTCTTTTGCTGTAACTAATCCATTAGGAGTTTCAACATCAACAATTTCGTCAGTCCATATACCATTATCCACACTGTTTTCAGTTCTTGAATGGCTTATTGCTGCAAAGGCATCAGCTTCCTCTCTAGTTACACCAACTCGACGACAGATTTCATCACTAGTTTGGGCCATGAAGGAGTCACAAGTAGTGTCTAATAAATTAGTGAAAAGATAATCTTCCATATCTTTGGAGAGTTCATCACCCTCTCTTGGTGGCCTTCCCAACTTGTAGGTAGAGCGCAATCCTCTGAGTACGTGAGGGGCTTGGCTGAGATTTTCCATTCCACCGGCAACCACAGTGTCAGCCTCTCCAAGCATAATCATTTGAGAGGCGGAAATTATCGATTGAATTCCCGAGCCACACAATCGGTTTAGTGTAAGCATTGGAACCTCTTGTGGAATTCCTGCATTAAGTCCTGCATGGCGGGCACCAAAAATAGCCTGATCACTTGTCTGTAATGCGTGGCCCATCACTAAGTGGTCAACGGACTCTGGACTTGTTCCAGTCTTCTGAAGGGCCCCCCGAATTGCAATGGAGCCTAATTGCTCAGCGGTTACATCGGCTAATCTTCCGCCAGCTTCACCGTCTCCGCGCTTCCCCCCAAGCCACTCACAAAAGGGGGTTCTAGCACCACCAATTACCACAACGTCTTCGCTCATTGTTAACGCCGAGTTAACACCCGTTCAAGAGGCTGACTATCCCGGAAGGATAGCCGGATTCTCGATTAAATTCAATCGTCGTCAGACATCGAACCCAAGTAATCAGGTAGGTCTACTCCAGCATTTGACGCGATGTCATGCAGAGGTGGTAGCGATTTTACTAGATTGGAAATAAAGTTCGAAGTAGAACTTCCATCCCCATCTCCGCCTGAGTCCCATACGGTGATACTGTCGATCTTCAAGTTGCGAATTGCTTCGACCTGGGCTGATACCATTTGGTCAATCTTCTCAACCATAAGCAGTGTAGCTGCGGCCTTTGCATCTCCATTAGCACTGCTAACTAGGCCTTGGTAACCAGCAGCCTTTGCTTCTAGGACCTGTTGAACACCAGACGCCTCTGCTTCATAGCGAGCAAGTATAGCATCTGCTTCACCACGTGCGATACGTCGTTGTCTTTCTGCTTCTGCTTCTGCAGCGATTTCGATTTGCTGTTTCTGAATTTGCTCACGTACAATTTCGCTAGCCTTCAGGCGTTCTTCCTCTTCAGTGAATTTAGCCCTCTGAATTTCAGCTTCGGCCTTAGCAGTTGCAACTTCAGCACGTTGGTTTGCTGAAGCTTCTGCCTCAGCAAGATCAGCGTCAGAGTTAGCAATCTCACCTTTTGCATCGTTCTCTCCGGCAACTGCCAGTGCTTCTTGTTGTCCAACGTAAACACGCTGGTCTGCCTCAGCAGTCTTTCGACCCTTCTCTGCCTCTGCTAGGTTCTTTGCAACCTCAATCTCCTTGGTTCGGTTTGCTTCTGCCGCACCAACGGCACCGTCTCGCTCTGCATTAGCTACGTCAACACGTGCGTTCTCAACAGCGGTTGAAGCGGCCTTCTTACCGATACTTTCGATATAGTCCGATTCGTCAGTAATATCCACCAAGTTTACGTTGATTAGGTAAAGACCTACTTTTTGCAATTCAGTGTCTACGTTCTTTCTAGTCAGTTCTAGGAATGCATCACGGTCTTGGTTAATCTGCTCGATTGTCAAGGAGGCTACAGTCAGACGAAGTTGACCGAAAATAATCTCTTTAGCCATTTCTTCAATATCATTTTGTTTTAATCCAAGCAGACGCTCGGCTGCATTAGCCATAATTTGCTTCTCAGTTGAGACACCAATTGTGAATGTTGATGGAACGTTAATTCGGATATTCTGGAGCGAAAGAGCGTTCCTTAGATCGATATTGATTGTAATTGGTGTTAATGTTAGGAAGGCGTAGTCCTGAATTAGTGGCCAAACAAGCGCTGCACCACCATGTATTGTCCTACTCGCCTTACCCTTATCGGTACGACCGTAAACTACCATTACCTTGTCCGGAGGACATCTTTTGTACCTCTGCGCAAAGAATATTACAATTGCAACCAAGAACAGTATGGTTGCGAACATCATTATCGTTAGTAGTGCACCAGCTTCAGCCATAGCAATCGCTCCGTACTTGGACAAACGCTATTCGCTCATTAAGGCTATGCCGGCACAATCAAGAATCAGGGTAGATAAATGGGTTCTAAACTCTCTTTACAATCAAGGTAGAACTAATGATATCGACAACCTCGATAAACTCCCCTGTGGCTATACCTTGACCGTCTTCTGATTTTGCATTGTATGTCTTCTGAGCGCCGCCTACTTCGATTGTAACTTGGCCAACGTCACCTTCCGGGATTCGGAGATAAACTGATCCTTTCTCACCGATAGCTTCCTCCATTTCGACATTTCCACTGGCTTCCAAAGAAAAGAAAAGTTGG
>DALV01000078.1 GCA_002496905.1 Euryarchaeota archaeon UBA105
GGAGAAATTGGAGGTTCGTCATCACGCTCAAATAGGGAGAGCAGGTCGGCGAGGCACTTCAGTAGGGGGTAAAGAGCATGTCAGCACGTAATGAAACACCTCATATGATTCTGCAGACCCTCGGTCAGAAGAAGTGTAATGGAAGCTGGGATGCATCCACTGAGAACCTATCAATGGACCAAGTTAAGCAGGTTGCTGAGAAGCAGAAAGACCGCTTGACCGGTGCAACACTATACGCGCGCTCGCGTGAGGTTATGGGAACCTGCGTGGCAATGCGTGTTAAGGTCGAAGGTATGGAGCCAAAGGCCGCATTAATAGCAATGAAAGAAGGGAGATTCGACGAGCATTTTGAGTGAAGAATCACGAATTGCGGGAGAGGGAAACCTCGCTGACCGCAGAGGTGAGGAATATGAGAGAAAATATCCAAACAGCAATTGAAGAAGCATTGAACGACGCTCCTGAGCGTAAGTTCATCGAGACCATTGAGTTTTCATTTAACTTGAAAGACATCGATTTGAAGAACCCTGCAAACCGTGTCCAGGAGGAAATTAGACTTCCTGCTGGCCGTGGAAAGCCAGTCAAGATAGCCATGTTCGCAGGTGGCGAAATGGCAACTAAGGCCAGAGCTGCTGGAATTGATATCATCGACCCTTCAACAATCGAGGATCTTGGCGGTAACCGTCAGCAGGCTCGTAAGTTGGCGAATAGTGTCGATTTCTTCCTAGCAGAGATTCCGCACATGGGAACCGTTGGTCGATTCCTCGGTGTAGTTCTCGGTCCTCGTGGTAAGATGCCACGACCTGTTCCACCTACACTGGACCCTGCAATGGTTGCAGCCGGTCTGAAAGATACTGCAATCGTTCGTTCAAGAGACAATATGACCTTCCACACCCCAATGGGTTCTCGAGAGCAAAGTCTCGATGATTTGACTAACAATGCTATGGCAATCTGGACTCGAGTAACTGGAAAGTTAGAGCGTGGTGTTGGAAATATTCGCTCTTGCTACATCAAGACCTCAATGGGTCCTTCGATTAAGGTCGAGGTGATTGAATGATCCAGCCAAAGGTTGCTTCTTGGAAGCGAGACCGTGTTGGTGAACTCGCTGCAATCCTAACTTCCGATGGGGTTCTTGGGATTGTCGACATTGGCGGAGTACCCGCCAAGAACATGCTAAGCATGCGCGATGATTTGCGAAGCAGTCTATCGATTACAATGGCAAAGAAGACCTTGATGCGCCTGGCGTGGGAACAAACCGGACGATCGATGGAAGATCTAGAATCACTGCTTGAAGATGCAGTACAACCTGCTATCGTTCACACTACTTCGATGAATGCTTTCCAACTGTACTCCGAATTGGAGAAGACCAAACAAGGCCGTGCAGCCAAAGAAGGCGAAGTTGCTCCAATGGATATTGTTGTCGAGCAAGGGCCTACTGAATTCGGTCCTGGTCCAATCGTTGGTGAATTCAACGCTGTTGGCATCCCAGCAAAAATCGACAAAGGTAAGGTCGCAATTCAGAAGACTACTACGGTTGTCAACAAAGGTGAGCCGATTTCCGCGGATCTCGGTATCATGCTTTCCAAACTCAACATCAACCCAATTGAGATTGGAATTATTCTAACAGGAGCGATTGAGGAAGGATTCCTGTTCCAAGCCGATTCTCTAGACTTAGACAAGGATGGATTCCGAACCGACATCATCACTGCGACTTCAGGCGCATTCAACCTCGCTTGCAACATTCGCTGGTTCTCTTCACAGACAATGCCAACCTTACTCGCGAAGGCGAGTGGTGAGGCAACATCTGTCGCTGTGGAAGCTGGTATCGCCAACGATGCCACAATTCCACTATTCATTTCACGTGCGAACGCACGTGCGCTGGCCCTAGCGGGTCGGCTAGATTCCTCTGCGCTTGATGACGAGTTGGCGGCGGCACTAGGTGCTGCTGCTAGCGTCGCTGAGAGCGCTCCTGCCGCAACCTCCGATGCTGCAGAATCTGCCGAGGAAGCCTCGGCTGAAGAGGAAGAGGAGGAAGAAGAAGACGCTGGGTTCGGTGGACTTGGCGACCTCTTCGGCTGAAAAAAAATAGGTGAGAAAAAATGGAATACGTATATGCTGCAATGCTACTGCACTCCGCAGAGAAGAATATCGATGAAGACGGCGTTAGCTCAGTTTTGAGCGCTGCTGGTGTTGAGGTCGACGGTGCCCGAGTAAAGGCACTTGTCACATCCCTCGGCGATGTTGACATCGGGGAAGCGATGGCTACTGCCGTCGCTGCGCCTGCTGCTGCGCCAGCTGCTGCTGGTGGTGGTGGAGACGCTGCTCCTGCTGCTGAGGAAGCACCAGCTGAGGAAGAAGAAGAGGAAGAAGCCGGTGGCTTCGAAGGCCTCGGATCCCTCTTCGGTTGAAGCGAATAGCAAGTTAACACACACCCTGCGAACACCGCTTAGCGGTGGCTATCAGGTCGTGCGGATGCTGGCCGCTTGTAAGGGCGGACGCCGAGAGACAGCTCACCCTTCTCTTGTCCAGACTGCGCAATAACATCACGACTTGGCGTGAATTCGTATCACGTCGCCGTTTTGGACCTCGTGATCTGCACCGATTACACGTCCACTACGAGCGTCTGTAGCTCGAATGAAACCATCTCCAAGGTCACTATGAACTGCGTATGCTAATCCCTTCGCTGATGTACCCTCAGGAATTAGAATTGCATCTGGGAGAACATTACCATCGCCATCTACCCAATGAGTTTCATCTTGTACAGGATAGGCGACCCTTCTGTCGAGTCTGTCGAATACAATATCTCCAACAAGTCCAACCAATCCTCCTCCTGACCATTTTGCAAGCGACTCGCCAATTGAGGAAAGTGCATTCCTTTGCGCTTTAGATAAATTAGACTCGCCTTCTTCGGTGACGGTGAATCCTTCTCCTCCGGGTCTGTGTTGAATTAATCCAGCAGCACTGGCCCTGCTTAGTGCAAGTTCTGCCTCTGCACTCGTGGGAATCAGTATTCCTCCAGATGCAGTAATCATTTCCTCAAGTTGATTCCACGAACCTTCTTCTGCTCTATCGGCTTTATTTGCTGCAATACAAATTGGGAATAATCCTGTTCTGATTGTTTTCGCCAATGTTGTCAACTCTTCTTCACCCCAAGACCACGGTACACCGGCATCGGGGTGCTGAGATGATACTTCGAAAATGCCGGCAGAGACATGGGATTCATTGGCTCCAATTCCGCTTAACTGATCTAACAGATATGTTACTAGGGCCTTATCGCCTTCTGATTGGACACGGCGTGCGCCTCTTTGCCAACTCGATTCGATTATGCCACGAATCCAAGCATCTAACTCGCCTAGGAGGAACTCATGCTCTTCTACAGGGCTAGAACCACCTTCTCCTACTGGATTGCCCTCCAAATCCGTTGAACCTGAAACGTCAACAACTTGGATTAGAGCGTCGCAGCGGGCTAAATCAGACAAGAATTGGTTTCCTCGGCCTCGCCCCTCATGAGCACCTGGTACCAACCCTGCCACATCCACTAATGTGACTGGAACTAGTCGATTGTGCCCAACGCAAGAACCAGTATTTGGAGAACATATGCTACCCTTTCGTGGGTCATCTGCTGATATTGATTCAAGTCTTCCATCAGTCTCACGTTTCGCTCTAAGTGCCGAGCAAGCACATGGTTCTCTTAGTGGAATCCATGCCACCCCTACATTTGGATCAATTGTTGTAAATGGGTAATTCGCAATATCAACAGGGGTTTGAGTTAGAGCGGAAAAAGTTGTTGATTTCCCAACGTTCGGCTTACCGACTAGGCCTATCCTCATGTCTTACCCTTCCACTCAACAGGGGTGTTTAGCCCTCAACTTGACGGTGGTGGCTTATTCTGATTTTCTTACAAATCAGTTGCTGAGCCCTTCTCGTCTGATTCGCCTACAGGCACTACCATTGTGTCCATTCCTGCACCGGATGCAAGAATTCTAGAGACACTTGTAGCAGATGCGAGGTTGTATCTATCTGCTTCAATAGAGGAGGAAACTTCAGTGTCTTCACCAACAATCTCCCCACGGAATAGACCACTTACCATGTTTAGACAATGTAGAATCATTGCAACCACAGCGAAGTAGAAGATTACAGAAGCGGCCACTGATAGTTCGTGAGATAGGCTAGATGGATCTTCCACACCAGCATCTAAGAGAGCCATGTCAATAGCGTTGGAAGTTAGATTGAGCATTAATCCAAGCAATACTGCGGCGCCCATCAACCAAAACGCGGTACGGGCGCGATCCGGAGAAGCCAATTGCCGCCCGGTGATTGAAGGATAGAGGACAAGTACTGAACCGAGTGATAGCGGTACCAATACTGCCCATCGACTCATCTCTTCAATTGTCCATGAAAGTCCGGAGATTGCATTAGTTCCCGATACTGCATCGGTTTGAACAAATAGCGAGCCAACGAATACCGGAATCATTGCTAGCAATCCAAGGTTAATCTCGGCCATACCAGCGGTTCCCGGAGAGGAACTATCTCGAATGGTTAGCATAGCATTTGCAACGAAAGCGATTACCGGTACTGATGCAAGCGCCATTAGGAAGGTGACTATTACTGTATCATTAGTAGACATAGCCAACTCTCCAGCATCAAGGCCGAATAAATCTGCAACTAGAGTTCCGTGGTTTGCACCGAACGGATTCAATGTGAACAAGCCCCCCAGAAGTGTTGCACCAACAAGTGTTCTGGACCAAAGCGCATTTCCAGATCCAACACTAGATGCGTACAATACAATTCCAGCAAGTGATAGGAAGAAGAAGCCGCTTCCCTGAAGCCTATACATCAACCACTGACCATTTCCGTCGTCGATTGCACCGGTTGAAATTGCAGCGATTAGATTGAATGATTCAGCCATCAATCCTAGTAGAATCAACCATGCTGGCATCGGGATTGAGCCGGCACGATTAGCTAAGGTGAGTAATTGGTTGATGACGATGGCAGAAATTGCCAAAACATGTATTGCTGTTCCAATAACAAGAACTTTTACTCCAAATATAACTGGATCGTGAGATCCAATTAATGTGACAAAAATCCCACCTGAGTAAAGGAAGGATACCAAGTTTCCATTCCTTTCACTTGCAAGTCCTGTACCCAATAATTTGGGTAGAATGTGTAGTCCACAGCCGATTAGTGCCATGCTTATGCCACCAAAGGCGGTAACAGCCTTACCTGTGGCTGCTAGAGTTTCAGCGGTTGGATCGTAACCCCATGCACTGAGTGAATGAAGTGCGGTCGGGTCATGTGCAAGCCACATCCCCTCGAAGGTGAATAGGGCACCGATCATCATCCATAGAACCGATTGCATAATCCATGCTCTTGCAGCGGAACCTGAACGACCTTCGACCAGGTCTATTCCCGGGCCCAGGGCTTTCTCAAGCATGAACATCCCCATAGTTCGTGCTACGTCGGAAAATATCCACAATCCTCTGTGGACTAGGACATAGAAAATTAGTGCAGAGAGCCAAAATACGGCTAAAGTAGTGAGAATCTCAGACATCACAATCACCTCACTCGCGAGTGACCTCCGTAATCATCGTCGCAATTATCGAGAAAATTCCGAATACTGCTCCGAGGATGAAGAACCAGATTCCTCCGGTTAGTGAGCCGAAGGTCTCGAAATCGGAAAGAACTGGATAATCTTGTCCTGGATACAGGATGCTGTATATCACCATGAAGATTAGAGAGGAGACCAACGCTCCAACAATTACCACCTTCGAAGCTGCAGGTTCGTTCTCGCCTTGTAGGAATCCGTCATCATTCGTCATTGAGACACCACTAGCCCACAACACTTCGTGGACGGGTGCACCACTGAAGATTCGCCCTTAAGCATTGGGCGAGGGACGTAGTCCCTCACATCAAGGAGCCCGCATTAGGTCGACGCGATGCCCCCGCCTATCTCGACCCGTGCCTAGGGGAGTTGGGAGATTCAAGTCGGAGATAATTTCTGCACTCCAAATCGCTTTACATTTGCAGTCTAGTCCTTTGAACTCTGCAAGGTTTCGAGATACTGAGTATCGCTCTATGGCGGCGACTACATGCTTGTCACAAGAACCGCAGTTGTGGGCGCCTCTGATTTTTCCTCCAGCGGTTGGATGGACTATGATTCGAGAGTCGTGTTCTGCTGTCTCTTCGTGAGTACGCTGAATCATTTCTACTAGGGACCACAACCATGGAGGGCGGTATTCTCGATTTCTGAACAAGCGGTCTACGATTGTTCGATTCTGTATGTTCATCGGATTTATTGATACTTCATCCGAAAGTGGTGCTACGTCGACAAGCCACTTCGAGGTGTGATTCAATGCATCCCCTTCACTCATGAATGGAGGCTTGAAAATTAGGTATGTTTTGACTCGAAGACCATTGCTTTGTAAATCTTCTACGGCCTTTCTCCATGTCTTTGTTGAGAAACCTTTGTTGACATGGAAACGAAGCACTGCATCGTCGTAGGCCTCTAGCCCGATAGCCACAGTACATCCTGGATGATGCTTGGCAAGGAACTCTAATTTCTCTGGCTTGCACATGTGGGCTTGGGCTTCGACCACAAGATGTAGTCCCATTTCATGCGTCTCTTTCAAAACGTGCTCTTGCCATTCTACTGGATTCTCTTGATCCTCAAAAAATGTACCCGATGTGTACACCTTGACCATGGAGCATCCTTCGAAATTATTGGTCTGATTTTTTGCATCGTTCCACTGAGCAAATAGGTCATCTGCAGTTACATCATCACGAACATCGTTGAAGTAGCCGCAGAAGGTACAACCCGATTTCCACCACCAAGCACAGCCACGAGTACGCAAGATTACCGTCGCTGCTTGACAAGGTGTTCCATCTGGCATTCGCTCAGGCGTTACGTAAACCGTCGCGGGCTTCTTTGCGTCCCAGGATTCACGACGTGCAATTGACTCGGCTGTGTTTTCCGGCGCTTTGACTAGATGGTGGATTTTCACCGAAGGTGAACCGTCACCTAGCATACCACAAGCCTGAGCCATATTGCGGCGGAAGTCCGAACTGTCTTGATTCTGCCGACAGGCCAAAATTGATGACTGAGTCACCCTAAGCAAAGGCGGGGTGTACACATGAAGTCGTTTGAGCTCGTTCAGAATGTGTTGACTTCTCTGATTATTCCATTCCTAGGAATTATCGTTGGGATTGCCGCGATTCCGGGTGTTTATCTATTCCTTGAGGCTAGAATTTACCTTGTTGAACAAGAATATTGGATGGAATTAGTTGGAACTGGTATTTCTCTAGGATTAGCTTGCATTGTTTGGGGGCTCACCCTAGTATTGATGTCGGGTCTGCTGGGTGGATTATTCCGACCAAGGCTAGAGCCTGGCAGATACCCTCTTCGATCATTTGTGACAATTCAATGGGCTTGGTCGATGGTATTCCACAGGGTCGCAATACTATTCTTGCCCATGCTAGTTCCTTCTTTTGTTGGAACAATTTACTATCGCATGGCAGGAGCAAAGATTGGCTCAGGTTGTCAGATTAATTCCCCTCACCTGAATGATGCAGGGTCGGTTGTCTTAGGAGATAGTGTAGTAATCGGAGGTAATGCAATCATCAACGCCCACTTAGTTGAGAAAGGTGAGTTAGTTATGGCTCCTGTAAAAATAGGAAATGGCGCCCTAATTGGTGGAAATTCAACGGTTCAGCCCGGTTGTACGATTGGTGAAGGAGCAGTCATAGCCAATCGTGCAGTGTTACCAAAATGGACTGATATCCCTGCTGGTGAAGTATGGGGAGGAGTCCCAGCGAAATGCATACGCCTCGCTGATGGAACTAAGCCCGAATGAGAAATATCATTCGTCATCGACTTCTTCTTCGGTCTCTTCTTCGGGTTCTTCAGCCATTTCTTCTGCCGCATCTGCCGCAGCATCTAGAACCTCGTCCATTCGCTCACGGAATGTTGCCTGTTTGAGTTCCTGCTCGCGAATCGCTTCAATCGCTGCATCAATCATGTCGTAACGAGTTTGAATCGCTTGACTTAGATCTTCGAAGAGTCTCATGTGCTGAGCGTACCAATCATCCCTAGCGGTCAATTGTCCCTTAGCGACACGCAAAGCTTCGTCAAGGTCTTCAGCGACCTCGAATACTCTACCGAGACGAGCCGATTCGCGGCTGTACATCTCTTCCATTTTCTGTAATTCCGGCTCAAGATGCTTTACTCTTTGTGAATTCTTTGCCCCATCTAATTCGAGGTCTCTGATGCGATTATCCTTGTCTGAGAGGAGTTCCTGAAGCCCCTCCATCTCAATCTCTTTATCGATCATCTGACGTTCTAGAACATCGATGGTTGCATCCTTATCATCGGAGGCATCTTTGAGGGCTGTGTATCCTGCGTATAGCTTCTCAAGTCGGTCTTTCTCCTTGATCAAATCTTCCTCCAATTGGCGGATTCGAAGATCGGGAGAGTCATTGATGTCTTCATCGCTCATCAGCACACCTCATCTCCCTCGAAACTCCGCCATGCTTTAACTTCGGCGGACTGAATATCATCATAGACCGCACTTAGAATAACCAATTTTGGGTTTGATATACACCGAAAATTACTCACAAATCGCGGCAATAGAGGCTGCGAGTGCAACATTTAGCCGCTTAGAATGGGGTATGTGCAACTTCTCATCTGGTCCATGGGCATTATTTCCCGGACCTGATGAACCGGTGCAAAGGAAACAGGCCTCCGGATATTTACCCTGAATCATCGCCATGAACGGAATTGTTCCACCGATCCAGGTAGCCATCGGCGGGTGTCCTGTTAGGTGCATACTGGCGGATTCAAGAGCCGAAGCTACGCCTTCGTGCAAGGGAGGCGCATGGAAGCCATCTGCAGGTTCGGTTGGCTTGTAAGTCACTTCAGCCCCGTAGGGTGGATTTTCCTCTAGAACCCGCTTTAGAATCTCTTGAACTTCATCCGCTTTCACCCCTGGTGGAATTCGGAAACTGAGTTTCAAGTCTGTATTTGTCCGTAGAACATTTCCTGCGGTCTGTACGGGAGGTATACCATCTGCTCCAATAATCGAAAGAGCTGGCCTCCAATTGATATCCAATAGCATCTCACTAGATTCTTTTGACTGGGCTTCGAGAGT
>DALV01000085.1:0-248 GCA_002496905.1 Euryarchaeota archaeon UBA105
ACCATCCAAGAACTCACCATTCCGAGTATAATCCAAATTCTACTTTCATCGACGACATTTTCATTGAAGCGAATTGCAATTACCTTCTTCGGCTGAATGATACGGATGACCTCTCGCTTAGCTAACTCGAATGCGATGCGTATTCTAAGGACCTTTAGACCACCTCCTGTGGAACCAGCACTAGCGCCAATTATCATCAATAACAATAGGACAAATTGGCTGAAGACCGGCCATTCAGAGAAATTAGC
>DALV01000085.1:627-5121 GCA_002496905.1 Euryarchaeota archaeon UBA105
TGCTAGAGAATAATCGGTAGCCCTGCTCAAGTTGAAGGCCATTGCAAGCCAAGCAACAACAAGAATGAGAAGATAGGTTCGAAGTTCTTCATCTTTCCAAACTTCTCCCCATCTTCCTGAAATAGCGAAGAAAAGCAAACTGAAATTTATGCAGGTTAGGAGCATGAATACCATAATTATTGATTCAATTAATGCATCATCAAAGACCATTATCCCCATATCACTAGTTGCAAACCCACCTGAAGGCATCGTTGTCAATGCGTAATTTAACGCGTCGAATGAGCCCATTTCTGTGAATTGAAAAAGGATCAATCCCTCAAGTATCGTCAGAATAATGTAAATCGCCCACAACTTTCGAGCTGTTCCCTCTAGTGTGGTACTGAGATTAGACACTGTAGGCCCGGTTAATTCGGCTCTAGCTAGGGCCATTCCGCCACCAAGAGCCTTTGAGAAGATGAGTAAACCAAGCATAATTACTCCCATTCCACCAATCCATTGAGATAATGACCGCCAAAGTAGCAAACTTTTCGTTTGGCTACCAACACAATCTCCATCAAATTCTCCGGAACAAATCGGGCTAGTTGATGGGTCAATCACTGAGGCCCCAGTGGTAGTGAATCCCGACATTGATTCAAACCAAGCATGCAAAGCTCCGCTCATCATTTGCATAAAGCTGGCATCTCCCGCCATGAACTCTATCGGGCCGTAAAACATACCACCTAGCCAGAAAGGGATTGCTCCTAGGAAAACGACTGGTGGCCATCCCATCGCTACAGCGGCAAATGCCTCTCTGTCCCTTACACGGCTACCCACATCATAACTGGAGGCTTTGGAAAATAACCATTGACTAGCACCAAACGCTATTACAAGCGCTATTGCATAGGTTTGCAAAGCATATTCCCAACCGTCGGAATATACTGAGTAAGCACCGACAACGGCCAGAGGTAATGCGAAAATTCGTAGCGTCCAGCCTATCACAAGGCCGATGACATCCCAGCGCATAGCTCAACTCCCCAGAGCTTTCTCCACTCTCTTGAGATCATCGAGTCGCAGGAATAACAGTACCTTGTCACCTACTTGAAGAGTATCGACATCGGACGGATTTAGAATGTGAATTATGCCATCCTCATCCTCGTGTTCAACCATTACAATTCTGCACCCAAGTTTAGACTCTGCATCAGAGATGCTTCTGCCAACTACCTCAGCCTTAGCACTTAGCGATGCAGAAATCGAAATTATTCCAGGTAAGGACGGTATGACTTGATAGGTTCCAGGGACATTCATGTGAATCGATTTCATAATTGAAATCACAGTAACGTGTCTTCGGCTTACGGGTCTCGTCAAACCTATTCTTTGGACAGCTTCAACAAGTGCCCTATCTTTGAGAATTAGGCCAGTTCTAGGTACTCCCTTGTCTTTTGCTCGCATGGCAATTGCGATGTTTAGGTTATCATCGGCCAGTGCTGCAATCGCCGCATCGTGCGAAGCAATGCTGAGTTCCCTGAGCAAATCCCCATCCTGAGGGTCGCCATGAATAACATCAAGTCGCTTACTATTTCCAATTCTAGAGCCGACCAATTCGTTTGCAGCATCCAAATCAGGGTCAATTACCACCACTTCGGCGCCTTCAGCAAGGTAATGAGAAGCCAGCGATGTTCCGAATTGTGTAGCCCCAAAGATTGCGATATTAGGGTCTTCAGGCCATTCAGGGTCCTGCAGACCTGCACCAGTTGTTATCGTCATGAACTCCTCTGTTGAACGTGCAACGAAACACAGCATATCTGATTCTTGGATTACCTCGCTACCATTCACAAGCGCACCTTTACCATCAGCAGATCTAATTCCGTATACTGATGGAATATTTACTATCCAATCTGCAACTTCTCCCGTAGTTTTACCAATCAATGCTGAATTAGGCATTACTTCGGCTACGGCAATCCACGCGTTATCTCCAAGAGGGAGAATTTCTTCAACTGAGGGGGCTAGAAGTCCTGCAGCTAATTGTTTGACAATATCATCAGAGGCGCAGACGATATGGTCCGCGCGTGTCCACCTCTCAAGAGGACCAGCTCCTCTGTTTTTGTCTAAAAGAGTAGGATCACGAATCTTAGCGATTGTAGTCAAACCTCTTGTTGCTCTATCTCCAACCTGTTCACTGTAGACTCTCTTTGCAAAGGCACAACCTAGTAGGTTGACCTCGTCATTATTTGTACAGAGCACCATGATTTCGGCATCGTTAATGCCTGCTCTCAATAATGAGTCACGTGAGAGAGCATTTCCAGTCACCAATAAACAATCCAAAGACTGGGATTCATTGATGGCTTCTGGGTCAGGATCAATCAATGCAACCTGCCTTCTTTCTTCTCTCAGAGCGGCTGCTACACCCCTGCCGACTTCACCGGCTCCAGCGATAATTACACGCATTCTGCTACCCTCCCTTAGCGGTGCTCCTATAATTCTGACTTATTGATTTGCCATTTATCTACCATCATGGCACTGCGGAGTTGGTTTCGAAAAAAAAACCTCAATCCTCCTCAATGACCTGCTCTCCGCGGATTCGGTGCGCCGCTGCACGTTCGTGTCTACCCGAACTTCTGAGGGTTCTGCGATAGGCCTGAGCAGCGGCTGGAGTCATACCGGATGGAAGCCATGTAGAATGAGCTGGAATCCATGACCAAGCAACCATTGGAAGCACTAAGAATATCACAAATGGTTCGAAGACCGTTAACACTGTTGAAACAATTAGGACCGCTCGAGCGATAGCACTAGTGAAGAATGTACGGCCTCTTTCGTGTTGGATGATTTTGGAACCTTGCCAACTTGCTACTGAAGCATGACCAATACAAGTGGTCAAAGTCAATACAAATGCAATAGCGATATTGAACGGTTCGAATCCGGTGGTACCATCCCATACAATCGGATCAAATAATCTTACATTTAGGTGGGCAGAACGCATCGCGCCAAAACCAAGACCTAGGGTCCAACCATACGGTGCACTAGCCCTTAATCCAACAGTTCTGGGACGACCTAGCAAGAAAAGCACAAATGCTGATTCGGCCATTCCTATGACTAAGGCGATTACTGAAACCTCAATGATATTGACCGTCGCTAATCGTATCGGGTCAAGAATAAGAGAATCTATGAAAAAGGCAATCAACACACCTGCAACTAAGCCAAACAATAGCGTCTTGAATGCTCCTGATAAATCGTAAAATCCTGTCATTTTGGCTATTGTACCACGCCAACCGGCATATATTCCCAACAATCCTATTGCAAATGCAAGCTGCATCTCCCACATCTCAATGGGGGGCTCAGCCATGATTGTCCGACGTCACTTATGCTATCAGTTCCACCCTTGAAGAATATAGGAATACAATCAAAGTTACATAGTTTCAAAGTTTACCTAGAGGCTAAGCATATCGATTATTGCGGATAACGTTCAAACCACACGCTTTGGACCCATGGCATATGGCACTGGAGGGTCTGAAGCGTAGAATCCTCGGCTCCGTTGGCTTACTCAAGGGTAAGCGAGAGGTAGACAAGGAAACTGTACGTGAATTGACACGTTCTCTCCGCCGAGCATTATTGGAAGCCGATTTCAATGTCAGACAGGCCAAAGAGTTGACTGAACGTATCGAGCGCCGATTGATGGAAGAGGAGCCTCGTCCAGGTGTAAAACTCGACACTCATGCAATGAATCTAATTTACACCGAGTTAGTTAGGTTACTTGGCCCTGCCCGTGAAATTAAACCACACAATGAAACAGTACTGATGGTAGGACTTTATGGTCAAGGAAAAACCACAACGACCGCAAAAGTTGCCGAATGGTGGAGAAGAAAACACGGAGTCAAGGTAGCGGTAATCGAAGCCGATGTTCACCGACCCGGTGCCTACGTCCAATTACAACAACTACTCGAAGATTCACCAGTCGAAGTATATGGTGAGCCCGATGAAAAAGACGCCGCTACTATTGTTAGAAACGGAATCAAGGCTGTAGGGACAGCTGATGTTGTAATCATCGATACTGCGGGCCGAGACAGCCTTGATGATGAATTAAGAGATGAATTGGTAAGAATAGCAGAGATTGCTAACGCTACAGAACGATTCCTTGTAATTGATGCACAGGTGGGCCAAGCAGCAGGTCCTGTTGCACAAACATTCCATGATTTGGTCGGAGTAACCGGCACAATAGTCACCAAACTAGACGGTACGGCTAGAGGTGGTGGAGCATTAAGCGCAGTTTCCGTTACAGGGGCTCCAATAGTCTTCGTTGGTGAAGGAGAAAGAGTTGAGGATCTCGAGAAATTCGAATCTGACCGATTTATCTCCAGATTACTTGGAATGGGTGACATCAAAGGTCTGATTGACCTTGCACCCGAAGACCTAGATCAGGAAGAGGCAATTCGTCTTACTCAGCGCCTAATGTCGGGTCGATTTACACTCACAGATATGTATACTCAGATGGAGATGATGAGTAAAATCGGCACTGTAGAT
>DALV01000102.1:0-43151 GCA_002496905.1 Euryarchaeota archaeon UBA105
GGTGTCGATTTAGATGGAGACCCCATTAATGAACCAATACAAGATAACGAGTTTGTACCCGAACAAATCAAAGAATTATCCGCCATTATATTCGACCGCGAAGTTTCAGGGAATGGTTCGTTTTGGTGGAGTTTAGCTGTTTTAGATCAACAACAGTCCGGGAGCGTGGAATCCCAAAGCTTTCTTCTAAATGTATTCTACAACAGTCTTACACTAGAAATGAGAAACTTATTCATTTCTGAAAATTATAGCCAGAGCCTCATCTACATTGATATGCCATTTATGGACGTTAAGAAAACTGAAAATGCGGTTTCACAAATAGATAATTACGCTAAACAAGATACAGCGGGGTTGGGGGTCACTTCTACCAGATTAATTGGTGTAGCTTCTGTCACAATAGAAGTCAATAACTTAGTTGTGGACTCACAATGGGGTTCCTTAATATTCGCACTGCTGTTTACCGTCTTTACGCTTGGTTTGGTATTCAGAGACATACGATATGCAATTCTAACTACTACCCCAGTAGCATTCACTGTATTCATGCAATGGCTAGTAATGGACCAGGGCAGTGTCAGTTTATCTCTAGTTACTGTTATGATTGGTTCTATTCTTGTTGGTGTTGGAGTAGATTTCTCTATACATATTGCTAATCGAGTTAAAGAATTAGGCGGTTCCATAGATGCAATTCGTATTGCATGTGCAAGTACAGGAATGAGTCTTACGGAAGCGGTGACTGTAACAATAGCTGGAATGACTTGTGCATATTACATCCCAATTCCAGCAATCGCACCATTCATTGATGTGATCATAATTTTGCTTATACTTGCTGCACTTTCCGCGCTGATTCTCTTGCCTGCGATTTATTCCCTTTTAGTAAAAGCCAATATATCCTTAATTGGAGGGTCTGGAACTATGGCAAAGGCAGCAGGTCTTAGAAGAACTCTGACAAGGGAAGAAGGGGATATAATGGATGCCACCCTAGTAATGGATGGTCAAGATGCATGGTGATATTATGATGAATTATTGGTTAATGAAAAGCGAACCAGACGTCTACCCATGGTCACAATTGGTTGAGGATAAATCAACTCACTGGGATGGTGTCAGGAACTATCAGGCCCGCAATATTATGAGAGATGATATGAAAATTGGAGATTGGGTGTTGTTTTATCATTCAAATTGCAAACCCCCCCATGTCGCTGGAGTGGCAAAGGTGTGTAAAGAAGGATATCCTGACTTTACGGCACAAGATCCAAATTCAAAGTATTTTGATGAAAAAGCAAGCCCAGAAAACCCTAGATGGATAATGATCGACATAGAACCGATAATTGAGTTAGAATCCGTAGGACTCCCTGAACTCAAAGCTAATCCTAGTCTAGAGGGTATGCCTTTGTTGCGACGCGGACAACGCTTGTCCGTGCAACCGGTTTCACAGGAACATTTTGCTATTGTTTGTAAAATGGGCGGAGTCGATTCAGAATCGCTTTAGAGGGAAATTAATGACCTATTCAATAATTGCAAAATGTCCAGAAACTGGTCAATACGGTGTGGGCATACAATCACACTTCTATGCTGCTGGTAATGCCTGCTGGGCGAGGGCAGGGGTAGGAGTAGTGGTAACCCAAGCAATGGCGCTGATCGATCACGGTCCTTTAGGATTGAAATTAATGGAAAGGGGAGTGTCGGCATCCGACGCCCTAGTAGAAAGGCTTGGGGAAGACAGTGAACCAGAAATTCGCCAAGTAGCAATGTTGGACTCTAATGGTGAAGTGGCTGCACACACAGGCTCGCTGACTATCCCTGCTGCTGGACATGTTATCGGGGAAGGATTCTCCTGCCAGGCGAATCTCATGTGGAACGAATCCGTACCACAAGCAATGTCTGATGCGTTTGAAAGTTCGGACGGTCTGTTATCCGAAAGACTCCTTTCAGCAATGTTCGCTGGTCAAAATGCAGGCGGGGATATACGTGGAATGCAATCTGGTAGGATTCTGGTTGTTGATACCAATAAAACAGAGAAGGAATGGGAAGGGGTAATTGTTGATGTAAACGTGGATGACCATCCTAATCCCCTCGATGAGTTAGGTAGATTATTGAAAGTAAATTCAATTTATTCGGAATTTACGAATAATGGTTACGAATTCGATCTTAAACAAGCAGAAGCAGAAAAATTTCCAGAAATCGCCTTTTGGACTGCGATTAATCTAGCCAATAAGGGAGATTTGGATAGAGGGAGGGAATTGTTAGCTATTGCACTAAACGAACATGATGGTTGGAAAGAATTACTAATTCGGTGTTCTCAAAATAATTTCTTTGGAATTACAGAAGAACTTGTAGACAAATTGCTAGATCAATAGATTCCCGGAGTGGGCACGTCCTCGGTGGACAATCGTCACCAACGATGAAAGTTCCACGATATCCTCCGCCCCGCTGTCCCAAGGCATCCAGCATCCTCGGTCGGGCTGCTCGCTTCCGCGCCTGACCTGATTCCCGAGCGTGAAACGGTCGACACTTCCCTTCGGAAGTGTTCTCCGCCAACCTGGATCTCTTGGGGGCGAGGCATCGACGTCAACCGTAGGGTCATCGTCGGCTCGTCTTTGCCGCCCTCGGACTTCAGGCCACCATTTTCGACGATTTGTGGATGATAGAACACGTCAACGCTCCCCCTAGCCCAATCCATGCGCGTAGCGCTTACCTATGAACGAAACTATTACTCAAATCAGCATTGTAAGGTAAAAAATTGTATTAATTTATTCGGTTTCGTACTTGGAGGGACAACCAGTTTGGATTTCTTTAGCATCGATTATCCACATTTCCCCATCTTGAATTAAGTTACCTTTGACCGCTATCATGCGACCTTCTTCGAATCCGTCTGGTACCGCTATCATCGCAAATGAGACTAGAATTTTGGACTCAGATCCCTGTAATAGGAAAGTAGAGGACGAGTTGTCAATAGATTCATTTTTTACAATTCCACGGATATTTACTTCTTCTGAACTAAATTCTTCCGGGGAATCCATAACTTCGTCGACCGTGTACTGAACTTGAGGGTCAACAGATAAAAACATCAATCCAATCAGTCCAAGCATAATTGCTCCGACAAACAACAGTCGGGACCTGCGGGTTGTGTTCACAATAATTCCTCCAGCAGGGTATTGAATAGCCTTACTCTCACCTGACAGAGGAACTTATGGTCTAGTATATCCTACTACTTCCTGTAAATCAGCAAATCCCTGGTTTTCAATTTTGGCTTTCAATCCTTTAGTGACTCTCTTTACAACGGAGGGACCTTGGAACACCATTGCAGAATACAGTTGTAGTAATGAGGAACCATTAGTAATCGCGTTCCAAGCTGAATCTCCAGAATCTATTCCTCCGCAACCAACGATTGGCACTTTACCTCCGATGCTGTCATACAAATCTCCAATCATCTGTATTGATTTTTCATGAAGTGGTTTACCTGATAGTCCCCCTTGTTCGGCAAAAAATTTCCTTGAACTTGTGTTATTTGGAGCAGGCCTACTAATTGTTGTATTCGTCGCAATAAATCCATCAATGCCAGCGGAAAGTGCTGCGCCTGCACAGGATAGGAGATCGTCTCTAGGTAAATCCGGAGCGAATTTCAGTAGGATTGGTTTAGATCCTGATCTTTTTTCTCGAAGAGCTGTGCATGCGCTCACTACATCACGAATATGATCATCCTCCTGTAGTTCTCGTAAACCAGGAGTATTTGGTGAGGAAACATTCAGCACAAATATGTCTGCATGGTCATATAATAATCCAAAAGTTTCAGCATAATCACTGGGTGCTCGCTCATTGTTTACGGTTTTGGAGCGGCCAATGTTTGCCGCAATAGGTACATTTGGCCATTTTCCGGATACTTGTCTCTTAGAGAGAGTGTCTCGAATCTGTTGGGCCCCTGGATTATTGAATCCCATTCGATTAATCAGAGCGTTTTCTCGATTGGACCTAAACATCCTAGGTTTTGGATTACCATCTTGAGGATAACGAGTTACCCCCCCATATTCGACCCAAGAGAAACCAAGAGCAGGCCAAGCACCTATGGCCTGAGCCGATTTATCAAAACCCGCAGCCAACCCAAGAGGGTGTCTGAACAACTTCCCAAAAACTGTGATAGGGAGGTTAGGTGTACCATAGATTGAATTTAGTATTTTTTGCGCGGGTCGATTTTCTGCAAATTTAGTAAGTGTTTTTACACTTAGATTGTGGGCTTTTTCAGAATCAATAAGGCGTAAAGAGGGGCGGACCAGAAAGCGATATGGTAGACCCATCTCACAGCCGGCTGATGAGGCATCCTTCAAGTCTTGTGGGTATTACGGGTTCCATGGATGCAGATTTGTGCACTCGCTCCTTACGGGAACTTGCCCGGAGAATCCTTAGGTCAAGAGGAGTAATATTTACTCTACCAAGTCATATTGCCAGAGATGAGAAATTAGGAATCAGAATATCAGATTTATCCCCTAGTTTGTATTTTGGCATTGAATTTAATGCCCATGATTTAGACAATATCACCGTGAAGAATATTGGTGAAGGTGGAGGGATAATAGGCGTAGATGCTCCTGCAGAATCTGAGGTTTGGATACCATTAGATTTGCAAACTGGATTTGATATTTTGATTGAGGAGGTTATAGCGCTGGCATCTGCAGGCTACCCCGCCTGCGCAGGATGTGGTGGTTCTGATGCTGAAACTCCATGGGATGAATTGGCTATCAGAGAATTGTACTATTGAGATGATTTGTCATCCCGATATCTTTGGTTTTCTCGCATGCGCGCGCATGGCGCGCGCGACACAGGCACGCGTGCACGCGCGCCTTGCATCGCTCTAACCTTACTCACGTTTATACAGGGTTCATGTCGCCACCGAGAAACGTGGTAAGCCAATGTCAGATGGCGAACCGCTAAGTCGAGTGTGATTAATTGAAGTTCATGATTTTGGAATCAGGGGCAAAGGCCCGTACGATCAAGAAATATCTCGGCAAGGGTTGGATTGTCGATGCCTGTAATGGCCATGTACAAGATTTACCAACCCGAGGAGGCACAAAGCAAGATAACAAAGCAATGTGGTCTTCGAAGGAAGGACAATTACCAAATCCACCTTGGAGTTACACTGCTAGAGCCGAGAAAATTGTTTCCAAATTAAGACAGAAAGCTAAAAAAAATTCAGTTGATGAAATTTATATCGCCACCGACCCAGATAGAGAGGGGGAATTTATTGCTTGGCGATTGAAAGAAATCTTCAATGATTACGATTCAATCTATCGTGTCTCATTCAATGAAATTACAAATTCTGCAGTACAAGAAGCAATAGAATCACCTAGAGATATCGATATGGATCTTGTCGATGCTGCCAAAGTTAGAAGATTTATGGACAGGTTGGTAGGTTTCCGCTGTTCAAGATTTAGTCGATCCTGGAACTTAGCTTCAATGGGACGTGTACAAACCCCCACCCTTGGATTCATTGTAGAAAGAGAACTAGAAAGAGACGCACATGTTCCTATTCCATATCATTCGATTAAGGTCGATTCCAATGGTGTTTCCTTCAAAGTTAGATTCCATGAAAAAAATGATGATGGTGCTTGGAAAGACGATGATGGGAAACATCACCCAGACAGAACTTTTGACGGGGATTTGGCCGAAAGCGCAATGAAAAAAATTCGTGATTCCGATGGATTATTATTAGAATCCGTAAAGGAAGGAAAGACCAACAGAAAACCTCAACCTGCGTTCACAACCGAATCTATGTTAAGAGCCGCCAATGGCAGGATGGGGTGGTCCATTGGTAGAACAAATAGAGTCGCCACAGCACTGTATCAATCAGGTCACATAACTTACATACGGACAGATTCTACACGTACAAGCAAAACGGCTAGAGATAGAATTAGATCATTGATCGAAAAAGAATACGGCTCTAATCACCTAGGGCCCGGAGTGCTAGGACCGGACGCAAAAAAAGGTGCAAGCAATGTACAGGATGCTCACGAAGCGATTCGGCCCACCCAACCTGAAGTGAAGACATTAGCAGATGTAGATGCGGATCAACAGTCGTTATACAGATTAATTTGGGGTAGATTTGCTGCAAGCCAAATGTCAAATTCTATACGAGAAAGAAGGGATTTGGTAGTAAAGGTCTCAGAACTAGATTTGCCATTGTATGGAACCAGTTCATGGCGCATCCATGCGGGATGGGAAGCAGTCTACTCCGCAGATAAAGAGGTAAAAACAGAACCACCACAGGTTGGTTTCGAAATTGGAACAATTTGGGGATTTACTTCGACAGAAGAAAACCCACTTTTAACGTCTGACGAGACGAAACCACCTAGGAGATTCACTGAAAGTTCGATAATCCAGGAAATGAAGAGAGCAGACATAGGGAGGCCTTCGACATATCTGACCACAGTAGGTAAGCTAGTAGACAGAGGCTATGTCGACAAAGAGGGTTCATCCCTGATTCCAACAGACCAAGGTAGATTGTTATGGATTGATGTGGTGCCGTTTTATGGGTCGGATCAGAATTCGTCTGGAACTATATCTGAGGGTTTGTTCACCCCGCGATTCACAGCATTGATGGAATCTAGTTTAGATGAGGTAGAAGATGGAGATACTAGTGGCGCCATAGTTTGGCATAAATTTGTTACGGACTTTAGAAACATGCATAATAACGCATTAGAGATAAGAAAACTAAAGCCGACGGTGAAGCAACGTAATTTTATCATTAATAGGACCTCACGAATGGCTGATGATACAAAATCAGAATTGTTCAAAGGTAAGAATATCGATGAACTTACTGGGGAAGACGCAAGAAGAATCATTGAAGAACTCAACGATTCTAAAATTGAAAATATTCCTCCTAGTGAAAAACAAATGGCATTAATCATCAGATTAGCTGATAAAAATTCTGTTGATTTAGAACCAATACTATCGGAACTTGGCCACAGTGATTTGGAGGAATTAACAGGTGGTAGAGACGGCACTGCAAGTTCGGTAATCAATACATTGATTGGAATCGACAAAGATTCTCCAGCTACAGAAAAGCAAGTAGCGGCTATCAAATCAATGTCTGAAAATTTAGAAATTAGTATTGAGGATGCTATGGCTATTGGCGAAGTAACCACTATTGATGAAATTTCTAAAAATGAGGCCAGTGGTTTAATTGGTACAATGAAAAAAATGATTCAATCACGAAAGCGTCAACAAAAGAAATGATATCTTTTGTTCTATGCGCCAATACTACCTTGGTCCAAGGGCTAGGGGGGTAGCGCTTGATTAGAGACAATTACGATGTTATTGTAATTGGTGCCGGACCTGTAGGTGGATATCTTGGATGGAAGTTAACGGAGAAGGGTTTGAGTGTTCTCCTTGTTGAAGAACACGCTGAGATTGGAAGGCCATTCCAATGTGCTGGAATGGTTAATCCATCAGCTATGGATAAGATAGGGGCATTCGATACGGTACTGACAAGAATTTGGGGCGCTAGGATGTACAGCCCATCGGGTACAGAAATTGTAATAGGGGACCCAGATACAACCAGAACTTGGTCGGTTTGCCGTAAATTGTTTGATGAAAGAGTGGTCCAACTTAGCCTTGATTCCGGGGCCGATTTATTGTTATCATCAAAGCCAGTTAGCGCTACTGTAACGAGCTCCGGAGTTGATATTTCATTAGATATAAATGGAGAAATTAAACAACTTCAATGCCGTATGCTTTGTGGTGCAGACGGTGCTCATTCCTGGGTGCGTAGGACTTTCAAAATGGGCCGACCGAAAGAATTGTTGATTGGATTCCAAATTGAGGTAACAGGATATCCAGGGGAAGAAGGGAGACTTGACCTCTTTACGGGAGATGATTTCGCTCCCGGATTTTTCGCTTGGGCAATTCCATCGGGCGATACAACTAGGATTGGAAACTGGTCTCTACCGAACAAATTAGGAGAGGAATCCTGTGAGGATTTATTGAAGGTGCTAATGAAATCCTCACAATGGAAAGAGAGATTCTCCAATTGTAAAGAGGTTGGTAGGTACTGTGGGCCCGTTCCGTCTGGCTTGATTCACAAACCTGTGATTGACCGTGTTGGGGTATTCGGGGATGCAGCGGGTCTTTGCAAACCTACAACGGGTGGCGGAATAGGAAAAGGATTCGAACAAGTTGATCTCATGCTTCCAAAATTAGTAGAAGCCATTGCGACCAATGATTTTACTCAATCTACTGTGAAGAATTTGAATGATACAATATCTAGTCTTAGACGGAATCAAAACAAATCAAGAGCATTAAGAAACGTATTTTTGACAGAATCAACTGATGAAGAATTGGACGAATTATTCTCGGTTTGGTCACAACCAGAGGTGATTGATTTAATCAATCAATTAGGGGATATAGATAATCCAATCCCACTCGGTATTAAGATGTTGAAAGATGTCCCGGAATTCCGACGTCTGGCTTCGAAAGCCGCTGCTGCATTAATTTGGGGGTGAACATTTGGAATCTGTCCAAAGAATCAGATACCCGCCCTTTGACCATACAAATATAGACCCTGATTCAATACCTATTACGGAAGTAATTCTCGAATCAAATTCCCAACCACCCACTCCCTTCAAAATTGGTTCAGAATCTGGTTGGTTGGTAGAATGGAGAGGACTAACAGATAAAGACCTCAATCTACCAAAAATTCAATCTGTCACTACTACTGCAACATTACCATTTCTAATGAGAACTAGAAATGGTTGGTACATTGAACCCGATCCATTACATGCAATTGCTAGGAAATTTATCGCACCCACAGTAATTTTGTTAATTTCCTCTCTTTTTCTTCATGCTATAGCTCCGGCTTTAGGAGATGTGCCGCTACTATCTTGGCTAACCCAAGGATCTTATCAAATTGGACCACTTGATTATCCAAAATTATTATTCATAACATTTCCAATATTTGTATTGCCAATAATAATCAGAATATACGCAAATTCTAGAGATATTTATAGGCAAAACACTTACATCAATTCTCCACTAAAAGACCCTGAATTGGAATTATCGATAGGTGATGGGTGGGTGGAAATTTCACAAATGCAATTACCAGAAGAGGTGTATTTTTCTGCAGCCAGAATACAAGCTGGAGTCGCTGTCCCTGAAAGAAAATCCATGCTTAAATCATCCAAACGACCAGAAGGAAATCAACCCCCTCCTGGTATGTCAACAGCCCTACCAGAAAAGAGATTAACAGGCGGGGAAGAACATGGGACAGGAGTAGGAGAATCAACACCTTTAGCAGTTGATTATTCCCGAATTCTTCTATTGGAGCCGATGCGGGTTAGATCGAGAGGGGTTTTAGAAACAAACAAAGAATTACCTATCAGATTGAATGGTCCTAACGAAAGATGGCCGGGTACAATTTACTCCTCTATGATTGCATTACATTGGGAGATACATTTGCACGTGCTTTGGCAAGGTATGAGGTTAAGGTGGGTCAGTCCAATTATTATGCCCCAAACAGATAACCAAGTAGTGATTGATAATCTTCCCCTTAGGGCTGCTAGGTCTGAAGATTCTAAGGAATAATCACACAGGTTGTAAAGGCGGTGGGCTGGCTAATTGACCCTGATCGAGAATTTCTGTATCTAGATGGTTATAATCTGAATCTCGTTTTTGTGGTATGAAACCTGCACGCGAAATTACTCTCTGCAATTCATCTTCTCCAGCTAGAGTCTTTGTAGTGCCGGATGCAGAAACTACGTTTTCTTCCATCATTGTGGAGCCTGCATCATCTGCTCCTGCAAATAGGGCTAATTGGGCTATACCCACCCCCATAGTAGGCCAAGATGCTTGTATGTGGCTAATGTTGTCAAAAAATAAACGAGCAATAGCAACATGACGAAGATATTCATGTGCGCCTGCCCCTAATTGAATTCTATTTTGACCCTTATTCCTTTTACCAAATGTATTGTTTTCTAATTGAACTGGCCATGCTATGAATGAAGTAAATCCAATCAATCCCACTCCCAAACTTCTGTCTTGAAGGGTCCGAATTCTATCCATGTGTTGAACTCGATGAAAATTATTCTCACCAAAACCAATGACATTCGTTGCTGATGTTGTGAGTCCAAGATGTTGTGCCTCTTCCATAACTCTTAGCCAATTTTCCGAACTGCCTTTTTTTGGAGAGATGTCTAATCGAACATCATCAACGAGCATCTCTGCTCCACCACCCGGCAAACCGTGCATTCCAGCATCTTTCAATTTCTCTAGCACCTCTTTGGTAGATGTTTGACAAACTTCTGCGATTCCTTCAATCTCGATAGGAGAAAAACAATCCAAATCGATTGTTGGATGCCTTTCCCTTAATTGGCAAATCAAATTCGTGTACCATTCCATAGGTAAATCTGGGTTGACACCACCTTGCATTAATACACGCGTACCACCGATATTTTCTAATTCGGCAAATCTAGCACTAATTTGGTCTACGGATTGAGTGTAAGTCTCTTCATGTCCTGGTGGGCGATAGAAAGAGCAAAATTGACAATTTATGGTACATACATTAGTGTAGTTGACATTCCGATCGACAAGATATGTTACTTTATTTCCAGGAACTCTCTTTCTACGCATCAATAATCCAGCATGCAATAATTCGTTTTGATCTGCTTCATCATAGAGAATTGTTGCTTCCTCAACAGAAAGCCGGGGAGGGTTATCACCTAACTGGGCTTCAAGAATTTCTTGCCAAACGGCCAAACAATCACAACCCTGAGCCAACCAATGTTTCGATTTCTGTAATTTGTTTAGGACAGTTAGAAGTCAATACAACAGGTCCGTCTTTGGTGATTAATACGTCATCTTCGATCCTAATTCCGATACCTGAGTATTTCGCGGGGATTTCAACATCCTCCCGCCATGAGGCGAAATATATTCCAGGTTCGACAGTTAGTACCATGCCTTCCTCTAGTAACCTACCATCGCCCTTTCCACCTGGTCTAGTGACTCCGACGTCATGCACATCCAGTCCTAGTGAATGACTGGTTCCGTGCATGAAAAATTGACGGGTTTCCCCATCTAAATCTTCACCCATGGCTTCTTCGAAAGAACAATTCAATATGCCTAATTCTATCAGACCCCTAGAAATTACTTCCATAGCCGCTTTGTGAGAGGCGTTCCAAGGCGCACCTACCCGACAAGCTTCTATTCCAGAAATTTCAGCCTCTAGAACTAGATTGTATATCTCTCGTTGAGGGTCGCTAAATTTACCATTAACCGGCCAGGTTCTTGTGATATCTGAAGCATATCCTTCTACCTCGCAACCAGCGTCTACGAGTACTAACTCTCCATCAGAAACGGGTTGGTTGTTAGCATGGTAGTGTAGAATTGTAGCATTGTCACCACCACCAACAATAGATGGGTAACTCCAGTGAGAACCATTCGATTGAAAACAACCTTCGATTATTGCCTGAATTTCCCATTCACCAATACCGGTATGACTCTTTTTCATTGCCATAGAATGGGCCATAGAGGCAATATCAGCCGACTTTTGCATAATGGCTATCTCTTCCGTAGATTTACAAATTCGCAATTCATCTAGGAGTGAAGAAGGATCTACTAGACTAATTGGCCCCATTCCGTATGTATTTCTTTGTCTAGTCTTTGAGGTAAGAGCATCATGGACAATTTGGTCAATATTTGAATTTAGATTTTGAATTAAGTATACTCCATTAGACTTATGCAACGAATCAGTAACTATTTCATTCATCTCTAATAGAGAATAGGCTTCATCTATGGGCCAGCCAGATGATGCGCCTTCTATCCCAATTCTTCTGCCTTGCCAAATTTCTGCGGTTGTATCGTTTGGTTGGACGAATAATGACACAAGCCAATTTTTCCCATTATGTTTTGCCATTAATACTGACTCAGGTTCTGACCAGCCACTTAGGTAGAGCATGTAGGAACTAGCTCGGAATGGATAATGAACATCATTAGAGCGAATCGAAGCTGGATTAGTTGGAATGAGAACTAAACAATCTTGAGGAATCTTTTCGAGGAATTTAGACTGACGCCCTCTGTATTCTGACTCCGAGAAAGGTAGGCTAGCCATACTGTTCACGCTTCTCCGAAAAGCAAGTTATTCTTATGACTGTGGGATGAAAAAAATAACAATAATAGGTATAAATCAGGATTTCCACTTCGGTATTGATTGTTCGCTATTCCCTCGGAATCGGTTAACTAAGGCATATGTTAGGAATAATGCGCTAAATGCAAAGGCCACCAATGGTATTGGGAATGGCTTAACTTCATCTGGATGAATCAAAATTACTGATATCGTTGCGAACTCCCCATCATCATCAATCACTTCTAGGGTAAGTATGGCGCGATATTCTTCTGCATCAGTCCATGAAAATTGCCGGTCACATCCTTCGTAGAGGGGGGAATTATCCAACAACCAAATACATCTCAAACTGGAAGCATCATTTGCCGTATCCGAGCTTCCGGTCGCATCTAAATTTATATCAGAAGGATTTGAAATTCTAACTTCTTGACCGTCTGAAGTAGTTTCGCCATCAATTATCAGCGATGCGGTCGGAACTATATTCTTGATGTCTAAATTTATCATCTGTTCTGATGATAAACCTCCTTTATCGTAGACGGTTAAGCTAAGAGTGTAGTTTCCAGATTGTGCCCCGGATATTGAATATGTGTTGAGGTCTTCACCCATCTGTACATCGATTGGAAGATTGCCAGAATGAGATGGTCTTCTGAGAGTCCAGACATAGTACATTTCCGTTCTGCCCCAGTAAGGATCTTCAGTTAAGGTTGCATCGAGTGTATGCCAAATATCGTCCTCTACAGCGTAATCAATACCCGATATTTTGATCACTGGTGGTTGGTTATTCACTCGAATAGAAAACTCATGACTGGCACCATCTGGAGCAGAATTGCTCGCTGGGCAACCAATCAGTAATATTTCCATCCAACCATCTAATTTTGTAGAAATATCCCAAGATAATTCAAAATTTCCAGAGGGGAGATCGTATACTTCATCTGTTATGGAGGCTTCATCGCAAACCAAGGTTTCGGGTATATGAGATGATTGAATTAGTCCCTGCGCTAAAGAACCCGAGATTTCTAGATTTACTCTACCGTTTGGATAAGTCCCAAGCCAACCACTAATTTGAATAGAAGAATCAATCAATTCTCCGGATTGATCTCCATCTAACAAAAATCCAATCAAACCAGTTGAATTTTGTTCAACCATAAATACCACTCTAGTTTCTATAATTTCTAATCCATAATCGTCTATAGAGTGGACGCTAACATAACATGCACACTCGCCTGTAGCCGAGAAAGACAACTCGAATGACCAAGACCATTGTGCCCTACTATTAGTGGATGTGGTTTCAATCAAAGCACTCAGCAAATCTCCTCCATCAAATTCTGCGCCATCTTTAGATACCCGCCAAAATACTTCCTCGGGTTGTTTATCATCTTCTATGATTCCTGAAAAGATGATTGACTCGAATGAATAGTCTCCGTTTTCCACATCTATACTGATTAAGGCAGGATCATCTTCGTTAGATGTATCTGCCTGAACACTATTACACATCAAAAGCAATGCAGTGAGTGACAGCAAGACTGTCCTCCAGTGACGCTTCATCAAGCCAAACGACTAGACTATCTGTCTTGAACCCCATGCAAAAGTGTTCAATTCACCTTTCCGATATTTGCATTTGCCATACCATTTCGTCCAGCCAGGTTCCTAGTGTATCAATATCGACGAATTCTTGACTGGCTTCAGCAGTTAGAATACAGTCACATGCGGCGGCGGCTAGTAAACCGGCATCTGCCATTGGCAAATCGTTTCCTAGTGCTACTGCCAATGCTGTGGCCGCTGCGTCATGCAAACCTATCTGTTGTTTTGGAGTGGGAGATGAACAATCGAAATGAATTACTTCACCCTCCGATTGATAGAGAGTTACCCCATTAATTCCCCCCAAAACTACCAATGCATCCCAATCGTATGTGGAAATTAGTTCAGAGGCTGCGGAAGCCGAGTCGGAAGCTTCCAATCGGCGGCGCATAAGTTCCATACCCCTCATCTCAACTAGAACAACCGTCGCACCTCGAGATCGTTCTAAACCGGTTAATTTGGGATCCATTATGACGGGAATGCCATTCTTTCTCGCAGCACCAATCAATTTTGAAGCGCTGGCTACAGTAACCGCTCCATTATCGTAATCTGAGATTACCAAAGCGCAACTATTCTCCAATTGCTTCATAGCATTATTTGCTAATTTATCAGACATTGAGTTCTCAATTGGGTCAAGTGGACCTCTGTCAGCCTGGAGTAAAATTTGGCTCTCTTCAAGCAAGCTCTCTCTGCTACCGAAGAACCGAATTTTGACCAGCGTATGTCTATCTGTAACTGATTCTATCCCTGTAACTGTAATTCCATCTTCGATTAACATATCCACAATTGCTTTACCTTCTCTATCATTTCCAACAAACGTGTGAAAATCAACATCTAGACCTATTGAGTTTAACCCCCTTGCAATGTGAGCAGCCGCTCCTGGGCTTTCATCGGTTTGGAAAATTTTCAAGACAGGAACAGGTGCGATTGAATTCAGATTATTCGCATATCCATGATGATAACGGTCTAACATCACATCACCCAACAATGTCACGTGAGATCCTTCCATATCATTGAGGCTGGAACGTAATCGCCGTAGAGATTCAATGCGGGAGACTGTGTCTTCGTCAATCGCCATGAACCTTCCAAAGGTGGGGGGCGAATGAGGTTTGGGGGTACTAAATGGTCAAATCATGACCGACGAACTCAAGCGAGTAGGTTCTCTCCGCGAGGTATGGTTGACCGCTCTGGGAGTTGGATCTACGAGGGGCCAGCAGCCGAAAGACTGTGGCAAAAATCTGCGATTGGTAGCCCAGTAGGAGAGCGAAAACTAGAGTTATCTCCGGCGGAGACATTGTTTGTTCACTATCACAGACACTTAGACCTACCAACAAATAATTGGATGAATAATGCACTAAATCAAAACTCGATGCTATTACAAGAATATTCTATCCTAGAGGCTCTTCGTGTACCGGGAAACAAGATTGTTTTATCTCAAAATATGGGACTTTTTTCTAAACAAGTTAACCCTAAGTCTTGGGCTGCTCGATGGACATCGAATACTCATCCAAGAAATAGTGAGGCGATTTCTGAAATACGATGGTTTCATGAATCTGATAAATTAGATGCTGTTGAATTACATCAATGGGCAATTGACGTAAACAGTTCCGGAAGAATTGCCGAGGTTTTGGTTGTCGATGAAGAGTTGAGTATTGTTACATACCAACTTTCCTCACAAAACCCCCGTGGATCATTTCAAGAGCATGAGGCAATAGAATCTCTAACTAATTTATCCGGAGGAATTCCCTCAGCCAACGGTTTGCTATATCCATTCGATGATTGGAAAATCAAACAATTAGGAGTACCCACAGCAGGGGGTATTCATCTTGATTCAATAATATGTGAAATTATTCAAGGATTAAATCCACTATCGGAAGGTGCAATGATTCTTGCCGACTTGCTAAATAGGGGTCTTGTCATTCGACCTGGGTTCAAGTACGGCACTAGATGGAGATGTTACGATAAGCCTCTAGGAGAAGATCATGCACCTTTCCTCGTAGCCTTGCCTGAGGATGCACCAAGAGATTGGGCCGGTGCTTGCCTCGCCTCGAGATTAGCATCAGGAGTCAACAAAATTTGGTTACACCCTGTTAGTCAGGGAGACTCCTGGAGTTATCTAGCGATAACTAGACCACCTGCAGACTCACGATGGTCGAATCCAAGTAAACGCTGATTTTTTTCACTTTTACTCGCTAGAATATACCCCTCTGCCTACAAAAAAAAGGTTAGGCGATTTGATTCGCCAAGAAAACCCATGGGTCGAACAGTTGCCACTTGGAGGATGAGAGGGGAAGAAAGAATAGAGGGTTGGAAGCAGTTTCATAGAACTTTGAGACCACAAGAACGTTCAGCTTACGATTCGATGATTAATGCCGCGAGAAACAGAGCGGCGGCTTGTGGAATGATACCCACGGTCGACCCTATGGAACCAATATTTCTAGCGATGTTAGTCGAAGCGTACGAGAGAATCTCAAAAATCGAAGACGAAATTGAGAGGTTGAGGAATGGATGAAGGATGGATCCTTGATTGTCATTTAGATATCAAAACCGAATGTATGAGTTTATGGATTAAAAAAGACGAGGGGGGAGTTCAACAGATCCTAATGCCATGGTCATTCACGATACATGTTCATGGAGAATCGCACAGATTAGATGAACTAGGTAGAGCCCTTTCTAGACCTGAATACCAACGTCCATTTGGAGCACTATCATTGAGATGGGAAAGGCATCGTACCTCACATGAATCACAAAAAGAAGTGGAAGTCCTTGCGGTTAGTTTGCAGAAACCATCGAAGATAAGAAAAATTGCAGAGATGATTGATGCAAATGGCTCATGGCAAAATTTCGAGCTTTTTTCCGTTGACCCCAAAATCACTCAGAAATTTTTGTTAGACCTCAAAACCCATCCTTTTGGAAGGGTGAAGATAATTGGGAACCAAATTTTTCCCTTAGATACAAGAGACGAAGTTGATTGGCAACTTCCACCTCTTAGAATCATCGAACTCGATGTTTGTTGCCTAGATGTAAATGGTAAAAGAAAGGCTAGCGCACCAATTTCTAGTATCACAATAGTTGACAAGGGAGTAATTAATTGCGAAAGCAAATCATTCAGTCAAACTTTGGTTGCCAACGCATATACTTGCTCTGCCCATATGTTAGATGATTTCCACAGTAAAATGGAGGAAATTGACCCCGACATTGTAATCACCCATGATGGAGATAATGTCGACATTCCTGCATTGATTAGACTTGCCGAGAAGTCGGGGGTGAAATTGAATATTAGTAGAAATGGAAGAGGAAGTAAACCTCTTTCTCAAGAACGTGTGGCTTGGAGCTATGGCCGACTTCTGAGAAAGGAAGCGTACCATTCCTTAGAAGGACGATTACACATTGACATGGGGCGCTCTTTCATAGGCAAAGAAGGTGGGATTGAGGGATTAATAGAATTATCAAGAACTTCGGGATTACCAGCAGCGGACCTCTCAAGATTATCACCAGGTTCAGCAATTTCCGCTATGCAAATTCGACAATCGATTGAAGATGGAGTATTGATTCCTTGGAAAAAGAATAGGCCAGAAGATATGAAAGATGCTGAACAAATAATGTTGGCTGATCGGGGTGGACTATACTTAGACCCAATTGTTGGTGTGCATCAAGGTGTTATTGAACTAGATTTTGCGAGTTTATTCCCCAGCATAATTGCAACGAGAAACATTAGCCCTGAAACTATGAATTGTTTGTGCTGTAATCTAGATTCGGACTATTCAAGAAAAGATGGGAGATTATCGTTGAATGTCAAAATAGCCGCTGCTGAAATTCAAAAAAGACAAAAAAATAATGAAAATTTGAAATTAGTAGTACCCGAGCTTGGATTACATGTCTGTACGAAAAGGCATGGATTCCTAGGTAGAGTGGTAGCACCTATAATTGAAAGACGGAATGTATTGAAAGAAAAAAGGCAGAACAAAGGAGACGTTTGGGATAGAAGACAAAATGTTCTGAAGTGGATCTTAGTAACTTGTTTTGGCTATACGGGGTATCGAAATGCTCGCTTTGGTAGAATTGAATGCCATGAGGCCATTTGCGCTTGGTCTCGTGAAATACTCTTGACCACTATTGAAGAAGCAAACAAAGAAGGATGGGATTGTATACACGCTATAGTTGACGCTATTTGGATTAAAGATAGAAATAATCGAAGCGAGGGAGAAAAGCGAGATTCATACCAACGTTTGATGGCTAGAATTGAAGCATTGGTTGGCATACCTCTTGAACTAGAACATGAATATGATTGGATTGCATTCATCCCAAATCGAACTACAGGAGTTGGTGCACTAACCAAATATTATGCAAAGATAGGAAATGAGTGGAAGGTTAGAGGGATTGAATTACGCCAGCATTCAACATGTGAATGGATAAGACAATTACAAGAAGGCATGATGGAAGATTTAGCGAAGGATCCATTCGGAATTGGGCCAGAAATCGCGTCTCAACGTGTTGAAGATGAAATTTCTCGTATGAAGAGAGGAGAAGTGCCATTGAGTCAATTGATAGTAGGTAGAAGAGTACGATATGAAACTGGCAATCATCGTGTAATGAATCTGACAGCGGCGGCTCTTCTCCGTGCCCGAGCGCTAGAACAAACTGCCCCTCCTGGAAGGAAGGTTCGTTTTGCCGTAACAGGTTGGAAAAGAGAACAGCCTGCCGGCAGGGTGCGATTACAATCAGAAATAGAGTCAGGAACGAATTCTATTTCTGGAGAAAAAGGAGACGCAGAATTCTATACTCCACTAGCCGTTCGAGCCGCCACTTCCATACTATCTCCCTTTGGTTGGAATGAAGATGTTGTAGCTGCAGACTCGATGAGGCAATCTAGTCTAGAGGTTTGGATGTGACGGAATTCCAGAAGTGAGGTTTGACCAAATGGCAATTGTGCCCAAATCATTTCCCTATCAAGAGACAAAAGGTGTAATCTCTTTCTTGCCAAACCACGATTAGATTTTTTCGAAAGTGGTTCACCAACCCTCAGTATATCATCTGCAAATTGTCTCAGAATCTCGCGTATATCCTTGCTTAACGGTGGTGATGAATTACGACTTGATGTGAGAATCACCAAAGAATTCGAATCTTTACTAATATCCTTACATCGTTGAAGTGTTGCCTTCAACAAAGAGCGCCCTTCCGATTTCTTAAGTTGAGTATCCATAAACATCCTAGGTATTTGTGAAATTACGATAATTCTCCCCTCAATCATTCTATTCGGTGAATCTTTTGATTTGGCTTCATTAGATAGTCTTTGAATAATCGACGCTGTTTGATGAGCTGTGAAACCACGGCATATATGGAAATTAGACAAGGCTTGACGATTTTTACAACCTCGTATTCGCAACAAAGGAAGAAGAGGAGAGGGGTCGAATGCCATCCCTCCATCAATCCAATGCACTGGTCTAGATTCAGACAAATCGTTAGCAACCATTCGCAATAGTGCACCTTGGAATTCCTTTCTATCTTGATCAATAAGAAGAACAGAGGGTGCCATTGGTTTTGGTAATACTAGATCTATTGCTGAATCACCCCAAGAAATACTCGTTAGCCGAGACATAGGCAGAAGGCAATGCAAATCACCTATCAATCAGCCAACGAGAGAGAGGTATTGAATCGGTTAGTGAAAGTAATAATTCACAATAATTGAGATTCATCTTCTTCGTTTGTAGGTTGATTTTGTTTAATTGGTTTAGGATTGGATGTAGGCATTAATGAAATTGCAAGTAAAACAAAAATCACCATGATTGCATTGCTAGGTTGAACGAGCCAAGAAAGAGGGCTATTGCCATTGAATGATGATTGTGCAGTAAGCGTAACAGGAACTCTTTGTTCTAGTCCAAAGGAGTCGACGAAAACGATTTCACCTTCTGCAATCATACCAGGAGTCAATAATCCATCAGGAACTATGTTCAGGACTATGTCAGGGCATGCTTGTAATTCACCAGCGGTTTTGACTGTGGCTATTCGAGAGAGTGCACCCTCGACTGCGATAGAGTATGTTCGTGAACCTTCACCCAAGCAAGAAGTAGATAGTGTGAGCTGGGAGTTTTCATCCCAAGGAATAACCGCAGTAAGGTGTTGCGAAGTAATCCTATGACCTATGGAATACCAGTCTAAGTCAATTTGCCAATTCTCTTCCCCTTCACAACCAATTGTGCCTCTAAGATATCCTGAACCCTGGGCCATTTGGTTAGCTGTAGCAAGTTCTATTGTAGATTCTCCCTGCTCAACTGAAACGATTCTTGGGGCGACCCCCTCTGAATTGGTTGAAGTGTAGACGTCGATTTCTAATTGACAAGGGGCTTCTGCAAAAACTGTTGCAAAAATTGTTTCTTGTCCGAGAATTTCCAACGGACCTCTAGGAGGTAATACATTGACAGACGTGGGATTTTCCGGATATTCGAAAATAATTTTTGTCTCTTCAGAATTGATACTCTCAATTGTCGCTGTCCATTGTACCAAACGACCTCGACTATCTCGTATTTGCATCCCATTTGCTCCCAATTGATCCCCTTGGGTAAAAGCGTCTCCGGGTGCGCCACTATCTCGGCCTCGTTGCAACGCCGCATCGCCATCCGCTTCGAGAATTTTCAGCCACGCTTTTTCCGGGTCGGTGTTGACAAGGTTGTTACCTTCATCGCCATTATTTTGATCTTGAATTTCAACAATAACTCCATGGCCGGGCAGAGCCGAATCGAATCCCGAATTGACTCTAAGTGTGAATCGGACCCATTCATTTGGTGCAATTGGAATTTCAAGGTATGAACCACCTTGAGATATTCCTCGGATGGTATAATTTGAAAAATTAGGATCTACATGAATACCCCTCTTAACCCCAATTAGGTCAAGAGTAGAGGAGGAGGGCAGGGCAGGTATTGCACCATTGCCGTTCCAATTACCACTAGCCATTATACCCCAGTCACCAATACCATTCCAATTACTGGTTGGCAAATCGCTGTGAACATCATACAAATCTAACGCGCCCATCTGGTGTAGCATTTCATGCACAACTGTGCCTACGCCAGAATGAACTGAAGCGATTGTGAAGTGTTCGACACTCCAATCTCCAATTTCTAATGGTTCTTGCATTCCTGTGAAATGGCTCCAAAGTGAATCAGTGCCACCATTCATTTCCTGAGGTTGTGCAGAGTGCAGAATGAGAAGTCTGTCAACTACTCCATCCGAGTTCAAGTCCCAATTGGAAAGGTCAATTCCTTGCAGTTGATCGGAGGCAACATCTCGAAGCAAAGTTTCAGCCCCATTCCCATCTGCACCATGGTCCCTCTCTCCGGCAACATCTTCACCCCAATTTTTGACCCCTAATGGCGCTTTCCAAACTTCGTCAAATAATGTCACTGATAATGACGAAGACCCAGCAGTCATTTGGTCAATGTATTCCTCAGCAGAACCTTCACCGGTTAGAATTTGTGAGGCGGTTGAAGTTGAAAACTGGTTATTTGGAAATTCAACTTGAAGTACCAACCATCGTTCATCGGCCTGAACCCCTAATAATGGAAGTCCACTTTCGTCATCATTGGTTACTTGATTTGAGGCCCAATTATCAACCATTTCGGAATTAAAATGCACATATATGGCACCTAGTATTAGCAAAGCCACTAGCCCTGCCCTAAGTCCCTTCATACCGATATCGAACATCTCCGTTCCCTTGAAGGGAACGGATTGTTGAATTGTTATCTCTTCAATTTCAAGGCAATCTACGATATTCTGCAGAATAAAACTGCAAGGATTGTTTTCTCCAGTTCTGTGAATTAGAATTGACTTCATCTAACCAATTTAATCCGTCTAATTCTGTTTGATTAGATTCAATGTAAGAGCGAATGTCTATTGGTAAAGGATATCCATTACATCCTGTGATGGTCAAGCGAGTTAGTGAATTGCGTTCTACCATTTCTCTCAAAGCCACTTGTTCATTTTGATCTAAACATAGCGCACTTGGTCTTAGGATTGGTATTTTTTGGTGTAACCATTTTTCTTCAAATGAAGGGCAGGCGCCCTCACATGAACAGTCAACTAAAGCTATTTTTTGAATAGAACCATCTTTGTCTACAAACTGGGTAAAATCTGGATTGCGTCGACCCAACGGGCCTTTAGGTACTGTTCGAGATATCAGCTCGGCAGTTACCAGTACAGAAATGGCAATCAAAATTCTAAGGCCCTCGAAAATTTCTGGTAGGGTCAAAATTAGTAAACCACCCACAATAGCAAAGACTCGGTTTCTAAATCGACTCCGGCCTTCTTCAACCAAACCAAATAATCTAGAGAGTGAAAGGAATAGTGTAGAAGTAAATGTAAGAATTAAAATCCAAGAAATACCACTAGCCAAAGCAAATAATTCTGAGGCGTCATATCTCGGTGTGACTGAAGAAATCGAGTCTAGTTGAATGCCTGCTTCGATGTAATAAGGAATCATACTAAACCATACCCAATACAAAATACTCGGAACAATTATTGCATTCGAAATCAAGTATGTGTCTAGCCACCTCTTCTCATTAGATAGAAGTCCTGCATTGGCGAAAAATCTCAAATCGAGGGAAAAAAATGGCAGTGAAATGACAGATGCAATAATGATTACAGCCATGAATCTCATTTCTATCCAGTCATAGGGACCATAGACAGATAAAGCACCTGAGGGTGATTGAGAAAGGCTCCAATTATTGAGAATTGTTTCGACCCAAATTGTTGTGACGGCAGAAGCAATAAGGAATACAAATGTATTTCTTCGAATTAAAGAATGTAAATCTTCCAAATGGCTAGTGACCGGTTTACGGTCTACTAGACTACTGTTTGCCATATTACATCACGTCGTGGACGGTTGACTCTGCCTTAGCCGAACGCACAGTTCGATACACCCCATATGAGGCCCAGGCGGCTATGAACCAAGCACATCCAATAACGAAGTCGTGTTGACCGCCATTGGCAGACCAGTCGACTGCAAAGAAGAATGCTATGGCTGCGACTAGTCCACGCCTAATCCCTTGCGGATAAGCCAATTCCATGGCTAAGTATTCAGGACCTGGGCCATGGCGTCTTTCGAGGATTTCCCGTTGGAAAACGGCACCTACGATTAGGGCGGTTAGAGAAGTCCAGTAAAACAGGTTGCCACTTTCAAAGACTCTATCAGAAAGGTTCTTTTGGCGTTCTTTTTCTTTTTCGGACTCACTTTCTTCAAGGACGAAGAGTGTTTGGTAATCGCCAACAGCAATTGTTCGAGTTTGCAAGGTTGCATCACCATCTCCCACTGCAATAGAACCCGGTGGGTTAATGGAAAAAGTCAGGATATTCCAGTAATCATACTCATTTGGAATTCCGTCACCATTAACTGAATTGCCTGCGATGCTGAAGAGTATTATATCTGAATCAGATGATGGTGATGTCCAACTGATGGTCCAAACTCCATCACCGGTTTCTGAATGCGAAATTGCATTTGCATCCCCATCGGCTTCTCTAATTTCTTGTGAATCATCCCAAGAGAAAGCTCCAGCTCCGTTATCTGTTAGAAGGAATCCTGCTTTGGTGTTACCATCCGCTCCAGCCAGTGTTACAGAATCAGCCACTGTGATTACAAACTCGTACACCTGATCTGTTTCGTACATTACAGGGACTCCTGAAACCATAACAACGGCTCTGTCACCCGGACTGGAATAATGACATGTACACCCATATTTGGCAGTCTCTTGATTATCTGAATTAAGATATGGTGGACCACCGCTGTTAGCGAATGCTGGTATTGCTAGTAATCCTACTAGGCATAAAGCAACAACGAGCTTTGTTGAACGCACCATCATCAAGACCTCCTGTTATCCTTGCGCCCTCGTCAAACACATAACCCTTGCTCGTTCGCCTCCCCTAGGGAGGCGGTGTAATCTACAACTCCTTTACTGCGGCATTGAGTTCGTTCATCATCTTCTTTCCATCACCGAATAGCATCATGGTCTTGTCCATGTAAAATAAATCATTGTCTACTCCGGCATAGCCAACTGACAAACTTCTCTTGATGATCACAACTGTTCGAGCCATGTCTGCGTCAATTATCGGCATCCCTGCTAATGGACCTTCTTTTGTTCTAGCAACAGGGTTACAAGTATCATTTGCTCCGATAATTAACGCTATATCTGCCTCTGGCATCTCTGGATTAATTTCATCCATTTCGATTAATTGATCGTAAGGGACATTTGCCTCGGCCAGTAGAACGTTCATGTGACCAGGCATTCTACCTGCAACTGGGTGAATAGCGTACTTTACCTCTGTGTCAAATTTCTCTGATACTAAGTCTGCAAACTCCTTCACTTGGTGTTGACATTGGCTTACAGCCATACCATATCCTGGGACTATGATTACCTTTTGAGCACCATCAACCATCATCGCAACTTCGTCTGCATCGCTACCGACCTTTGTGCGAGTTACCTGTTCTTTATCAGAGCCACCAAACGCCTTGAATAGAACATCAATTAGTTCTCTGTTCATGGCTTTGCACATGATGAATGTTAGAATTAAACCACTGGCTCCAACTAAGGAGCCAGCGACTATCAAAACACTGTTTGAGATAATGAATCCAGTAAATGCCGCAGCAATACCAGATAGAGAATTTAGCAACGAGACGACGACCGGCATATCCGCACCACCGATAGGTAATACCAACAATATACCAAGTAGACATGAAATTCCAATTATCGCAAATAGGTAATCGGTCTCAGTAGGTTCTTGGATTGACATATAGATTAGCACTAATGTGCTGAGGAATAACAAACCCTTGACGGGATTTAACCAAGACGGACCCCATGTAGGAGTACGAATCCATTTGCCCAAAATTTCGACGCCGCCCTTGAGTTTTAGCATAGCGAGTAAAGACCCAGTTAGAGTCATCCAACCAACCAATGCTGAAAGTCCAGCTGCGACCACCATGACTTCTAGTTCCAAACCTGTTGGGATTTCTAGTGTATCATCCTCGATGTATTTCCAGGATTCCGACAGGGCGACCAAAGCTGATGCGGCTCCACCGAATCCATTGAACAAAGCGACCATTTCGGGCATTCCTGTCATTTCGACACGAACGGCCATAATCCAACCAATTAAACCACCTAGTAGTAATCCGCTGCCAATCAATATCCAGCCTTCAATACCATCTCCTAGTTGCATTTGAAGTACTGTTGTGAGAACTGCAACAAGCATCCCCATTGCGCCTAATTGATTTCCACGAGGAGCAGTTCTAGGGTGGGATAATCTCTTCAAGCCGAAGATGAATAGAGTCGCCGAAAGCAGATATCCAAGACCAACCCATTGATCATCGATCATCATTGACCACCCCTTTTCTTTCCAGCAATCATATTCAACATCCGATTAGTTACTGCGAATCCTCCAACTACGTTGATCATCGCGAGTACTACTGCTACGAAAGCAAGGATTCCACTGACAGCTGTGTCACCACCTTCGTAGGCGACATTCGCCCCTAACAGGGCGCCAACTATACTGATTCCAGAAATAGCATTGGCTCCACTCATTAGTGGAGTGTGAAGAGTAGCGGGGACCTTTGTGATAAGTTCGAATCCCAAGAAAATAGACATTACAAAAAGCGTTACTGAACCAATTAAAACCGTGGGCTCCATCACAATACACCTCCTAGTTTGCTCTGTTTAGGATGTATTTTTCCATCTGAACATATCAGAACCCCTCCCATACCTGGGACGTAGAAATCATCTCCTTCAGGGGCTCCTACTAAGACATCGTCTTCATCTGAAATTACTAACTCACCATCAATAAATATCGATGTAATGAAAGTGGTTAGATTGTTTGAATACAACATCGAGGCTGTGTTGGCCAAACTGCCTGGGAGATTATTCACTCCAATTATTGTCACACCGTTTTCTGTGACAACTGTTTCACCCGCAATTGTATCTTCACAATTCCCTCCGACATCAGCATTCATGTCGACAATAACAGCACCGGACTTGAATGATTCAACAGCACTACTTGGTACTGTGATAGGTGCTGGTCTTCCAAAGATTCTTGCAGTGGTTACGATAATGTCGGCATCGGACGCGACTCCACAAACTGTGTCATTGACTTTCTGAATGAATTCCGGAGTGAGTGGTTTTGCATAACCGGCTTCATCTTCAAAATCATCCATGCCATCAACCTCAATGAATCTCCCACCAACAGACTCTATCTGTTCTGCGGCTGACTTCCTCACGTCAGAAGCATAGACAATTGCGCCAAGTCTCTTTGCGGTTGCAATCGCCTGTAGACCAGCAACGCCACTACCCATAATAACAACTTTCGCTGGTCTTACCGTTCCTGCAGAAGTGGTCATCATCGGGATTCCCTTTGGTACTGAGGCCGCTCCTAAGAGTACCGCTTTGTAACCTGATAGATTGTCTTGACTCGAATTAACATCCATGGATTGTGCTCTTGACAACCTTCTAGGAATCATATCCATCGACAGAAGAGTGACCCCTGCATCCAAGCAAGCCTGAACTTTTTCAGGATGACGAAACGGATCGGCTACGCAAGCGATGACTTGGCCCGCATGAAGTTCAGACACATCTGGTAAGTGAATGGAAATAATTAGAGGGGATTTTACGACTTCTGTTCTGTTTGACACGATTGCACCATTTTCTTCGTATTCAGAATCATAATGGTTTGCAGTAATACCGGCATTAGATTCCACCACTACTTCAAACCCGGACTTGCTTAATTTACGGAGAGATTTCGGCACGATTGCAACCCTTGTTTCCCCTTCAGGTTCCTTCAACACACCTAGTCTCATACAAGTCCCTCGGTTCCCAATGAGCCATAGGCTCATGTCGGGTAGGCATTGCGAGTGGAATTAGATTATTGAATCAAACGGAATAGTCGCCTCATCGAAAATATAGTAACGAAATTAGAACAGAATAACATAAGCGATTCCGAAGACCGCTACATCGGCAATAGCATGAGATATCCAGCAGACGTAAAGAGAACGAAAACGTAGCCACAATAATGACCAAATCGCTCCGGCAATAAAAATTCCAAGACTGGATATTACATTTTGCCACGGCTCAAAATAATAACTCAATAATACCGTGTGGTGTAAAGTAAAGATTGCTGCTGAAAGTAATATTGTAACCGATTCTCGCCCTGTTGATTCGAGAATTCGGTCTCCAATAAATTGCCGGAAGACAAATTCTTCCACTAGACTATTGATAGTTATCCAATAGAATACCCCGAGGAAAAATATACTACGGTTCAATAATCCAGTGGCTCCGATTTCTTGCTTCATCAATTCCACATCGAGGGTTTCACCAAAGATTAGAAACATAAGCCCAACAGTAACAAAAATTAGCAATCCAGAAACTATTGATTCAAACATCCCTTTAGAATTAATTTCACCTAATGAAATTCGATTATCTTCTATTCGATATATCCAATATATCGGTATCAGAATAATCCATAATTTCGTGAAAATAAAGAATATTTGAGACTGTAATACGGATCCGCTCCAAGAAAAGGAAAATAAAATTGAGATAGTAGGCATTATTGATACAAGAAATAGGGCAAATATTGACAGATGACCTTTCTGCATCAAGCAGTCTAATTACCCATATGTGATTAGTATTGGGGCGGCATAGGACGAACCTAACGCTCACTAAAGGCTAAGGGTGTAATTCTTATCGCGGCTGTTGGGGATAACAAATGCAAACTACGGAAGAGGGAACAAAAGTAGCAATACGAGTCGCCATTACTGGAGCTGCTGGTAACATCGGCTATGCCTTATTGTGGAGAATAGCTAGTGGTGATTGTTTTGGAAATAATCAACCCGTAATTTTACAGTTGCTAGAAATACCTCCAGGGATGCAACGCCTTGATGGAGTAATCATGGAATTACGGGATTCTGCTTTCCCGTTGGTCCACGACATTATCGGCACTGATGACCCAGGAGTTGCGTTTAACGACGCAGATGCGATTTTTCTAGTCGGTTCGCGCCCCCGAACCAAGGATATGGATCGGGCAGATCTCGTCGCCGCTAACGGCCCCATTTTCGTAGGACAAGGAAAAGCGATAGATGCTGTAGCATCACCTAATGTCAAAGTCATCACCGTAGGTAATCCATGCAATACAAATGCACTAATTGCATCGGCAAACGCTGCAAGTATCCCTAGTAGACAATTTACAGCCATGACTAGGCTAGACCAAAACCGAGCGGTTGGACAAATTGCGGAGCAGGCTGGTGTTCCAGCATCTAAGGTACAAGATGTATTCATTTGGGGCAATCATTCAAACACTATGTATCCAGACCCAAGGTTTGCAAAGGTAGGGAATGAGTCTATTACTGATTTATTTGATAATGAATGGTTACAAGGCGCCTTCCTTGATACTGTAGCAACCCGCGGTAAGGCAATTATCGTAGCACGTGGTGCTTCTTCTGCAGCATCGGCTGCTTCCGCTGCGGTAGACCACATGAGAGACTGGTGGCAGGGTTCCAATGGCCAGATTGTATCAATGGCACTACCCTCAGAAGGTTGGTACGGAGTTCCAGAAGGGCTAGTGTTTAGTTTCCCTTGCCGATGCGAATCTGGAGAAATTATCGTGGTTGAAGATTTACCTATTGATGAATTCGCCCAACAAAAGATAGATGAAAATGTCAAAGCGCTCTTAGAAGAACGAGATGCGGTAAGTGAGTTGTTGTAATCAACGAATGTCATAGACCCATACTAAATCATTTGAGTAACCTAATGATTAGCCGTTGAGTTCATTTTCTAAGTTCGACTCGCAAGTAAAGATGACCGAGCCTCGTCGTCATATCCATCTTGAACACGATGGAAAATTACTCCTTGTAGATCTACAAGGAAACGGGCCCGCAATACCTCAAATGGGAAGAGAAGGGGAAGGCGGTTTTTCGATTCGGCTCCCAACTCCCGAAGAAGCAAAAGAAATGGGTTTAACCTGGAATACTAAGCGAACTAATCGATTTAGATTAGGACAAGAAATGCATGAGTTAATTGTCGCTACTCCTGAAATTACTTGGCCGGGAGAGTGGGCCTGGAAAGACGCCGTGATTAGCGATAGTGAGGTTGATCCCGTGGCTAGAGAATCTGTATATCGGACCCTCCATAGAGTCGTCAGCAAAGTTGTAATTACTAATCCATCTAATCAGATACTTATGGCAAAAGTAACTCGAGGATTTTTCACAGGCTGTTGGACCTTGCCGGGAGGTTTTGTCGACTATGGTGAGCACCCTAGAGTGGGTGCTGAACGAGAAGCATTGGAAGAGCTAGGAATCAAAATTCGCATTCCAGACCCTATGGGAGAGTCGAGTGAGGGGTATGGTACAAACTCTGAGTCAATTGTCAGACAGGAGATTTTTACTCCTGATGGTATTTGTTGGCTTTCATTTACTTACAAATGTAAAGCGGATATTCCTGCAGAGGAAATTGTACCAAAAGATGATGAAATTGAGGAAGCAAAATGGTTTGATAAACAGGAAGCATTGTCCGTAGCCGTTTCGCTTTTTGATATTGAAGCCATAGAGAAATTCATTTGATTATTATACTGCTTTCGCCAATTTGAATAGAAGTGGTGGGCCTGCCTGGATTTGAACCAGGGTCAAATGGTCCCAAACCATCTAGCATAGGCCAGACTAACCCACAGGCCCGTGAGTGACTTGGCCACATAAGTCGACTTTATGGAGTTCACGCTAACCATTTCCACTCATCTTGAGCAGTTCTTTGGACAACGCCCTGTAATTCCGCCATACCAATAATTTGTTCAGGAGATGGTTCTGTAACTCCTTCTGCGTCTAGACATACTCGCAATGATTGTAGGGTTACCACACCCCTTTCATCTGTGGATTGTTTCATTATTCTGTGAATCAATCCAGCATTTGCCCTTTCCCTAGTCTTCAGTTGTTTCCGCTTTTTTTCGGACAATTTCTCCTCAATCTCTTGACTAATTTCCGAAGGAAGGTTAGCGTTAGCCACCGCTTCGGTCAATTTAGCAGGATCTGTGAAAACTGCAGTTGTTGTTATCTGACTAGATTCGCCACATCTACTGCAGGATGCTTGAGTCCCTTGTCTAGCCCCAAACGAATGGCCACATTTACATCGAAGTAGTAGCCAATTACTCGCCATGGCCTATGCTGAGAAGTCATGGTTCAATATATTGTCTTGAGGCTATAGAGGGTGAAACAGACATATATTTGACGAAATTTAGGGTATTCCTAATCATGCAGAACCACTTGGGCTTAACGTGCAAAACACTCGAATGGTCATCGGTTGGTTAGCATTTTTTCTTCTGATTGTCTTTTCTATTTACTCATTTTTTGAATCCGGCTCGATAACTGTAGAGGCATGGATTTCGTTACTTCTTTCTCCAGCAGCCCTAGCATTCGCACTTAATCGAAGCACATGGTGGGAAAGCGAGAATAATCGTCCAAGTTCAATAGTAGAGGAAGAAAGTATGGAGACGGCCGCAAACAAGGATGTCCCAAATCCGGAAGAGGATGGATTCGATATCCCTGTAATGTAAGGAAAATAGGTCAATTGCCCCAATATGCTTCCCGCATGGCTTGATTGGCTTCCATACATGCCACCACATCTGCGGGCCGCTGTGGCATAGAATCAATTCCAGCTAGGTGATTATACAATGGTTGAATATTGGATAGATTGACAACACCCCATCCAACTTGTGTACAAGGAGCAACAGGTGATATCGGTAATGTGCCCGAAGTTGGATCCCATGTTGATGCACTAGGATACCATGCAGACAAATTTAGTGCATCACGAATATTGTCGTTGGAGACGGATAGATTTGTGCCGTTAACAAGTAAACCACCTCGCTCTTCAGAAGCACCACTCATTAGGTCTCCTGAATCTTCTCGTAACATAGTCAATACCATGCTAAGAATCCCTGCTGTCCTAGGTGTTGCAAAAGAGGTGCCAGATGTTTGATGGTATCCATCGATGTCATCATGGTTAGGTAGCATCTGAGTCCAATCAGCGGCAATATCTGGATAAGAACCACTCATGGTTTCCTTTTGGTCATCTTCTTCTTCCGCATATCCAGATACACCGATTGACCAAGGAGGGCCTGCGGTTGGGTCTTGCACTGCGGGAGAAGGAGTATTGTCTGCTGCTCCAGTGTGGATTTTCTTATTTTGAACGACCGCCACTCTTGTTGAGTCCTCGATTCCGGGTACCGGAATCGACCCAATTGGACCAAATGAGGTAGTGATTATGTCGACTAAGGGTTGGTTGGCGGCAGCTAATACAGCAGCGTCACTAAATCCTTCGACAAAGAAAATTATCGCATCTGGATTAGCATCTAAAACGGCTCCAGTGACTGCGGTTCCATGACCATCAGAAGGATCGTCTAGGATGGGAATATCCGTCCCATCATCTGGTGTTGTAGCAATTATCCTGGTACCGGGGAAGTACACTATATCCGAGGAAGTAATTACATCCCAACAAGATTCTCTGTCGGCCTCGTATCGTTCTTGCCAAGTCCCCTCAGTGGTGATATTACACCACATAGTCACACCTAAACCATCCAGCATCCATTCTGGTAGAGTCTCATTGAAAACGAAATGATTGTGATAAACATTTATTCCAGTATCAATTGGAGCAACTATACTGTATGCATTGGCAGTTTGTTCGTCTATCATTTCTACTTGAGCAGGGTCATTTGTATGTATACAACCCGCGAGTACTGAGGACAGCATCACCAATGAAACAACGACGCAGGGTGCAATCCTCATGACTCATCGGCTAAGGCGAATATGTTTGAGGTTGATGTATAGTTGACAAAGTCAAAATTCATTTCAATCTAAGAGTTTCAAGGTTGGCAGGAGCATAGGTTTGTACTCTAAATTCATCTCTAAGACCTTGACGGAATGCATTACAAGTTTTTGCGTCCCCATGATGGCAAATTATCTTCCTAGGAGTAGGATTCAATGCTTTCACGTAATCCATTAATTGTCGCCTGTCAGAGTGCCCACTGAATCCATCAATTGTCACAACATTACAGGCAATAGGGACCATGTGTGTTTGTCCCTTATCCATTAGAGGAACCTCGGCATGCCCTTGTTGTAGTCTGCGTCCTAGAGTACCAGAGGCTTGATATCCAACAAAACATAGTGTGTTATTTGTTTCAGGAGCCCAGTGTTTCAAGTATTCAATTATGGGCCCTCCGGTCATCATTCCTGAAGTTGCCAAGACGATACATGGAGAAGGATCGTAAAGCAATGATTCTCTTTGTTCTCTACTATCTACCTGCTTGAACCAACTTGAATTGAATGGGTTTTCTTCCCCTCCTTTCAATACCTTACTACGCAAATCACGATTAAGGAAATCGGGATGGCTAGCGTGAATTGCGGTTGCCTCTGAAATCATTCCATCTAACCAAACAGTTACCGGTTTAACCTCGCCGGATTTGAACAATTGATCTATTGCAATCATCACCTCTTGCGAACGCCCTACTGCGAATACAGGACAGAAGATTTTACCTCCCCTCGAGAGAGCTAATTTTACCAAATCTTGCAATTCCTGTGTAGCATCTGCTCGATTAGGTTGGAAATCTTGCGCGCCGCCGTATGTTGATTCGATAACTAAGGTCTCGACTTTTTGGAATCTTACCGTTGCAGCATCAAATAACCAAGATCTTTCGTATTTGATGTCGCCTGAAAAGAGTAATCTATGTTCAGATTTTCCTTCTCCAATCTGCATGTAAACACTAGATGAACCAAGGATATGACCTGCGTTTTCGAGTGTGATTTTAACGTCAGGAGCAATATCTGTCTTATCACCCCAGCGAATGTCTACGACGTGTTTGATACATTCTTGAATATCCGCCTTTGAATAAGGTGGATCAGCGCCTTCTGCTTGTGAGACTTTGATGTAATCCATTTGCAATAATGTCATCAAATCCCTGGTTGGAGGTGTGCAATATACCGGCCCTCTGTATCCATACCGGAATAGAACAGGAAGCATGGCTATGTGGTCAACGTGAGCGTGGGTAAGTACGATTGCATCGAGATTATCCAAAGGAAGTAATTCTGGTGCATTGAAGAATGGCTGAACTTCATTACGATTCATCGTTGGCTTAGCCCCACAATCAACGAGGACTCGCGATTCATTTGTTGTAACCAAATGCATAGCTCGGCCAACTTCTCGATACGAACCTAAAGCGGTCAGTCTAACCCACGGTTCACCAGCTCTTTTTGGGCGATAAATTCGAGTGCCAAATTTTCTCAATAGAGATTTCCTTTCATCGGCTAATTCTTTTCGATATCTTCGGATATCATGTTGAGTTCGGCTCTCAAAGGCCGGAGCGCGTTCAACCGATATTAACCAGCCAATTTCATCTCTGAGATTTTTGATATTGATACCTTTAGGGCCGACTGCAGAAGCAGGATCGTCACATTCCAGGGTGACTTCGGATAATGCAGGATCGAGCCAAACATTCCTAACCTCAGCCTCAGGTGGAATAATCTCGTTGACCTTTTGTCGAACCGTACCCTCATCTGCGAGAATATCGGGGTGCGGCCTTACGATAACCCGACGCTTGACATTTTTCGCGATTTTGACAGTTAATGATTGACCAGCGCCCCCAAAGGCTTCTGGCTGCTTTGTAATAATTGCAATCGAACCTGCCTCTACATCGACCTCATAGTCGATGTTTTCAGGCACTAACTTGGATACCCTTTGCTTTACTTCTGTTAATGTTAATCTCATTATTCACACCTCATTTGAGGAACTCCACCTTCTACCAAAAACCTCGAAATGAGGTTGTAAGGCTAAATGCCGTGGAGATTATCTACAATTTAGAAAGTAGGTCTGCGACCTCTTTCTCTGTTAGCTGTTGGTAGCCTGCATCTTTTGTAATTACTGCAAGATCCATTCCATTTCCGCTTGCTGCATCTCTTTGTGCCGAAGCTAAGAGGGCCTTTGCGGCTACCTTTAGGGCTTGATTTCGACTCATACCATCCTTGTACTGGTCTTCTAGGACACCGTACATGAAGGGGCTTCCTGAACCAGTGGCACAGTAAACGTCTGGAATTGAACCACCTGCTGAGTCTATCGAATATACACTCGGCCCGTCTTCATCGGTTCCAACAATCAAAAGTTGAACATAGTGCGGCCTACCAACTAGTATATTTGCGGTTAATGTAGCAGCACCTCGGACAGTCATAGAAGCGTTACGCTTCAGTTCGTATAGCCTCAATTCTGCCGCAAGGGTTCGTGATAGTGATTGAGCATGACCTACAAGACCTGCAGTGGTGAGGGCAACGTTGTTTGAAATTTTGAACAACTTCTTGACGCTCTTGTTTGCAATAAAGTGCCCCATAGTAGCTCTATGGTCAGCTCCGACCACAACACCCCCATCGAATGTTATGCCAACAGTACTAGTTCCGGTCTTGACGGCGTCTGCTTCTGCGTTCATCTGATTTCACCGCACGGAGAGTTCCCTGCGGATTGCACTCAAATCCGGCCCCTTATCAATACGACGGGGTATTAATGAGAGAAAACACCCAAACTTGTGAAATGGCTTCTAGCCAAAATGTCTCTTCGCAAAAGGGTGATTAATCCAGCATTTACATCCAACATCCACCGTATTCCTCAAAGAGCCTACCACCCCGGAATGAATTATGGCGAAGCCTACTAGGTCCGAACCCAAATGGATTGAGATGCCTAGTTTACCTTCTCGGCCTCGGGATTTTTCATTAGACCCAGGTCAAGATTACCATGACTTGGGTGAGCTATACGCAGATGCGCCAGTGGCTAGAGGAATCGGCGATGTTATTGTTCACAGGGCAATTTTAGACGATATAACAGGAATTCCTAAACTACTAGATTGGTTATCCGAGGGTGACATTGTAATTCTAGAAATGTCGCGCTTAATCACAGTTGAAACCGAATTAAGAATTGCAGTAGATCGAATCCAATCTTTTGTTGAAAGCGACTTGTCCGGAGAAGTCATTAGATTAGGTACCTCAAGATTGTTACTATTGCCATCGACTTTTGGTATTTCCGAAGAGCAAAATACTGCTTACTGAGGTGTGAATTTGGAAAGCTCTCTTGATTATCCTTGTCCGATTTGTAATTCAGAGAATGGATTAATTCTCAATGTTCACACATCAGAAATACCATACTTTGGCGAACACACAGAAATGACAATAATTTGCAACGAGTGTGGTTGGAGGAACACCGATTTTATACCATCGGAAGGAAAGAAACCAAGCTTCTGGTCACTGGTTATCGATAATTCAGAGTTAATGACTACCAGAGTGGTTAGATCTTCATCTTGCACAGTGAGAATTGTCGAATTGGGCTTGGAAGTAGAACCCGGTGATAATGCGACAGGCTATATTTCCAACGTAGAGGGAGTGCTAAATCGGTTTTCCGATGCGATCGCAATGATACAACGCAGTGCAATACGAGATGGCGAAGAAGGAAAGGAAAAAGTTGAATCCTGTCAAGAATTAATTGATAGAATATCTAAAATCAAGAATGGCGAAGAGCCCGTTGAACTATTGTTACTAGACCCAAATGGCCATTCTCAAATCTTACATGAGTCGGCTACATCAACAGATTTGTCCGAGGAGGAAATCGCAGCCTTAGCCACAGGCCCTCAGATACCCATTTTCAATTCAAGCGACTTTGAAGAATAGTTACTTATTTTGCGTCCGGCGCTAGGAATTCCTCAAGGCGTCCTTCCCACATATCTCTCTTATCGGCTAATTCAGAAAGCCATTCGCTTGCTCTATCGATACAAATCTGCTTCATTTCCCCAGCCAATAGTTTTCCAGATTCGTATTCTCTGGCAATCTTTGTTAACTCTGAGTCGTCCTCTTCAAAGAAGAATTGTAAATACTGGAATGCAACATCCTTGGAACAATCGCCACCGAGTCTTCGATGTTCCTCTACAGTTGGTTGACCCCCACTAAATGCCCGCTTTACCTTCTTGCTCATTTCCTCCTGAGTATCGTCCATGAAAATTGTAGTTTGTGGCTTAGAGGATGACATCTTTTCTCCAGTCAGCCCTATTGCAAACCTATGGTAGGTAGAACTTGGAGGCATTAGCCCCATTCCACCCAAGTCTCGTTCGAGTCGGAGGATACACATTCGGACTTGAGCAATATCGGAGGTATTTGCCCCAGGAATGTCTAATGTTCCATGTTTTGGAATTGAAATTAAATCAGAGTAACCCATTGGAGCTAATGATACCTTTAGTCTATCAAAAATTGACTCCCTTACTTGTCTATCTACCCTGCCATTTGGCGATACGCCAAAGGCTTCTGAGTTACTATCCTGAACTGATAGAGAAACCGTCAATCCTCCGGCTTTTCTAGTTTTTACGTTAAACCAATGGGTTTTTCCTGCAATTCCACGAGTGAGTCGCAAATGAGGATCTTGGTCAACACCAACTGGAACCACGATAGGTCGCAATCCTCCAAATTCTTCCAATTGCGGATGAATAATATCTCCAACCTGGACCAAAGGTGCTTGCACATGTGCTAGATTAGTGTCACCTTTGAAGCCATAAATCGCTTCAAATTCAGAAAGATTTGTTCTGCGCCCCAGAGAAAAAGCAAGTCTCTGAACTTCGGGGCGGCCGCTCTGAAAGTATACATTGGTAGATTTTGGATCAAGACCGAGTGCAGCGTAATTGTGGACATATTCCTTTAGAGCGGTTTTCCTTCCCTCTTCAAGGCTGGTTCCTCTAGTAGCTAAGGCTTCAAGGTCGGCTACTGTCACAGTGATGTCAGCACCTTGTTCCTGAAACCATCTAACTTGCTCGATAACCATTGAATGACCTAAGTGCATCCTGCCGCTGGGCATGAGACCTGTCAATACACCAAACGGGTCAGAGCGCTCCATGCACCCAGTGACAACATCGAGGTCTCTATGAGCGAAAATAATCCCCCTACGATGTAACATACTTGGATTAGGAACTTGAGTTAAATCAAGACTCTGTAGGCCGAATTGGTCACGTATCCGAGCATAATCTGTAGATTGCTCCGAGGACCAAGGATCGATGCGACCGGCGTTTCCCACGCCCATACGAGAATACACTCCTCAATCAACTAATCGCCCCAATAATGGGACAAACACTCAACTGCAATCAGTCAAGAACTAAACCGGCTTGGGGTAATTATGGCCGTCGTGCATTGTTTGGGAACAGGATTGGTCGGTGCGTGGGTTGCAAAACGTCTAGCAACACTGGGGCATGAGGTTCACGCCTATGATCTTCAGCCGCATCGAGTCATGGGGATTGATGGAATTACGGTGCATACAGGAGACGTATTAGACAATTTGATGTCAATGAGCAGAAATGGCCAAGTTGACATAGTTCTGAATATGCTACCCGGCGATATAGGACATATTGCAACCACCAATCTCGCAGAAAGTAGATATCGCGTGGTAGATTTAAGTTTCAGCAAACATACACCAGATAGGGATAATCAAAAGGCTCAAGATTACGGTGCTAGGATTCTTTGGGATGTAGGTATAGCACCTGGTTTATCGAATATGTTGCTAGCCTACGCAGATAGAAAAATCGGACCTTTGGAGAAAGCTGAAATTTGGGTAGGAGGGAATCCCACCGGACCGTATGGAGAATGGAAGTATATGGCTCCATTTTCACCTATTGATGTAATTGCAGAATATACTCGGCCAGCGAGGGTAATTCGTCAGGGAGAAGAGGTTACTCTTCCTGCGTTAACTCAACGCCATATGGTAGATACGGGAGAACATGGTGAAATGGAAGCTTTTCTTACAGATGGATTACGTTCTGTGCTGAAATCAATTCCAGCAGTAGAAATGTCCGAATTTACCGTTCGATGGCCCGGCCATATCCAGAAATTTATCGAAGAAAAAGAATCAGGACGATTAGATGAAGAAAATTTAATTTTTGAATGGAGTTATGATCATAAAATTCCTGAATTTACCTGGATGAAGGTTAGAGCCGAGTCAAGTAGTGGAGAAGTTTTGGAATGGGAGGTTGAGGACCATGGAGGAGATGATGGTCATTCCATGGCCCGAGCAACTGGAATGGTAACAGCATGTTGTGTAGAAGCTTGGATGCAAGACCCGGATATGTTACCAGTAGGAGTACATGCACCAGAATCATTAGCTAACGATATAATTTCCAATATTATCAAGACTATGAAATTGAATAATATACGTATAGATGGCCCGGATATTGCTTAGTTAATTCGACAATTGTCAATTATGAAGGTCCCTTGAAATTACAAATCTTACAGCGATTGGAGTAGCGATTAATATCCCGATAGCCAAAACAGGTAGCCTCCAATCCATTTCCAATGCTGCAGGCCTCTCTATTAACCATGTAAAGCGAAGTGGTGAATTATGAAAATCAGAGGTCCAATCGTGCAGGTTTGTGACGTGGTGGCCGACTATACTTACAGAATGGTGTAATCCATTGAAAGTAATTTGCGGAGTGTGCGAAACTGAAACTTCTTCGGATTCAAAGAAGAATTCGACAACGACTCCTGGTTCTGCTGTAACATATGCTCCTCCGTCAACTGGCCGTATACCGGTTATCAGATGCTTTTGAGACGCTGGGATAACTAACGCCTCTTTGCCATCAAATTGAATACTTGTGGGAGGTTCTGACCATTCGAATAAGGCCGTCCCTGGGACTGCCCAAAAAGAATCGGATAATGTGGGGATTCTGTATGTCTTTACCTGTGGATCTGAAGTCAAAATTGTGTCATATGACTCTCCAGATACTTTGTGACCATGCCACTCACCCCAAGTAGTAAACCAAACCTCTTGAGATTTGAGCAAGGAAATTGCATCTTTATCCTCCCTGATATTCATATCGTGCCATCTAGCAATCCAATAGATACTGACTAGGCTGTCTCGTTCAGCATTTTCCAGAGCCGACAAATTGGCTTGTCCTTTTTCAAGGCTGGTTAATCGTTCTACAACATTTAATCCATTATCGTCGCCTTCAATCCTATCTCCAATAATTGAAAATCCAGCATCAGATATTAAACGAGCAATATCTTCTGTCACGGGACCATTTGGATGACCGAAGGAAATCGTTTGAGAGCCCCAACGTGATGCATCAGTGAGTCGATTTACGTAATCTCTACACTCTTCAATTACCCATGGCTCCTCTCTAACGTCTATCCCTTCAAAGCCATGGCAGCCAAATTCATCCCCGAGTTCAAGCCTTTCTGGCCCGATGATATTTCTGAGCCAATTATCATCTTCCCATTCAGCAACAACTGCGGGCGCAGTCATTGGTAGCAAAATTATGCAACACATAACTAGACAGAGTACTCTAGGTATGCTCACAAGAATAGGGGGTAGTATGTATCAGAAGAAGTCATCGCACCTACGCAAAGCAATAATGCAGAGGATTAGTCGGAGGAACGATGGCCGGCTTGTCCGCTGATTCTTTAGAAACGGTGGCGAGATTGACCGGGCTTGAGGGGTCGGGTAAAAATCATTCAACCCCAATGTTTTACAAAGGTTTGATTGAATTATCCCCATCATTAGTTAGAACGATAACTAATGTAAGTTACAATGGAGTAAATAGAATTCCAAAAAATGGACCCGCCATACTGGTTGGTAACCACACATCGCACATCGACCCAATTGTCAAAATAATGGGGGCGAAAAGGCCTGTACATTATCTCGCAAAAGCAGAACATTTTGAAGACAAAAAATTCCAGAAATTGATGACTTCTACAGGACAAATTGAAACCTTTCGAGAATCAGGGGGCGTAGAAGCATTAGCAAGTGCTGTAGACGTTCTTTCAGGAGGGAATGTTATGGGTATATTCCCCGAGGGAACTCGCTCTAGATCAGATAAACCACCTTACCTTTCAAGGGGTAAGACTGGTGTTGCTCGATTAGCCGCTAGGTTTCCAGAAGTGCCAGTTGTACCAATGGCAATTATTGGTGCAAGAAAATTCATGGCACCGGGTTCTGCGGTGGTTAATCCATTGGCGAAAGTGCAAGTCAATGTCGATAACCCAATCACCTTTGGAGACTGGTTAGGCGATGAATCCGGAGGGAATATGTCCGATGAAGACATTTCCAACATTGCTGATTTAGACGAGCATGGCCAGAGGTCGATAATGAAATCACATTACAGAAGATTCACAGATCAATTAATCGAAAATTTAAGAGTATTGGGAGCGCCATAATCAAAATTTCTTATGCGAAAATTTGAGTCAAGATATCCGCATCCTTCATGGACTTCGGAGGTTCTGTAGGTTTAGTTGACATGGAGCAATACCTAGCATTCCTCGAACGGATCCTTGACGAAGGGATTGAAAAATCAGATCGTACTGGCACTGGAACAATTTCACTTTTCGGCCACCAAATGCGATTTGACTTATCCGAATCTTTTCCAGCCGTGACCACAAAAAAACTCCATTGGCCTAGTATAATCCATGAATTATTGTGGTTTTTATCTGGAGATACAAACGTTTCCTATCTACAGGAAAATAACGTTCGAATATGGAACGAATGGGCTGACGAAGAAGGTGATCTTGGACCTGTTTATGGCAAACAATGGAGAAAATGGGAAACTAATGATGGCAGGATCGTAGACCAAATTGAAAACGCCATTGAAATGATAAAACAGAATCCAAATTCAAGAAGAATTATTGTTTCAGCTTGGAATGTTGGAGAATTGGAAGATATGGCATTAATGCCTTGCCACGCTTTTTTCCAATTCTATGTCAACGAAGGAAAATTGTCCTGCCAATTATACCAAAGAAGCGCTGATGCTTTTCTCGGTGTCCCATTCAATATTTCTTCATACAGTCTACTAACCTGTATGATGGCTCAAGTATGCGGATTGCAACCCGGGGAATTTGTCTGGACTGGTGGAGATTGTCATTTGTATTTGAACCACTTAGAACAAGCCAAGGAACAAATTTCTAGGACACCACTTCCAATGCCTAAACTCAAGTTAGATGAGACCATCTCAGAAATAGATGGATTTACTGCAGAGAGTGTTGAGATTCTCAATTATGAGCATCACCCACATATTTCGGCGCCAATTTCTGTTTGAGGTAATAATATGCGTATGTCGATGATTGTGGCTATGGATGAAGAGGGGTGTATTGGAAGGGGGGAAGGACTCCCTTGGCGTTTAGCTTCTGACATGGCTCGATTCAAACAATTGACTGAAGGAGACGGGTTTAACGCCGTTATTATGGGAAGGAAAACTTGGGATTCACTTCCCGAAGCATATCGGCCATTGCCCGAGCGATTAAACATCGTCATGTCAAGAGACACCGGATGGGAAGCAGATGGGGCAGAGACTGCTCTATACATCGGCCGGGCCATAGAAATCGCCTATGCAGATGGTTGCGATGAATGCTGGATTATTGGCGGAGCTCAGATTTACCATATGTTTCTTGATCGTATAGAAGAAATTCATCTTACAACGGTCCAAACCAATAATAGTGGTGACGTGAAATTTCCAGAATGGAATCGTTCTGAATGGTCTGAGGAAGTTATCGAAAAATTGCAATCAGACTCCAATAACGAATACGACACTACATATTCCATTTGGACTAGGCGATAACATGAATTTTCGCGACTTGTTCGCAATCTTAGGCGGTTCATTTTTCGTTTATGTAGGAGTATTGCACTTCACGGATACTGAATGGTTCGAACCAATTGTACCACCAATCCTTGGTTCGGCAAAATTTTGGGTTATCGCTAGTGGTTTAGTTGAAATTCTAGTTGGCGTTATGCTGATTATCCCCTCAATAAGATGGATGGGGGGATTTGCCAGCGCTAGTTTGTTGATTTGTCTATATCCGGCAAATCTGTACATGTGGGTTAATTCTGTCGAATTGGGTGATGGGGCGTCATTATCTCAGACTGGAAATCTGGTGCGGCTTGTATTACAATTAGGTGGAATTTGGATTAGTCTCTGGATTGCAGAATATGAAATTCAAAAGCCGTCACAAAACCTGAATTAATCAAAATTTCAAAAATGCTGGGTTAAACTTAATCTCCTTCACAATGTATCGATAACCAATGGTTAGTAACCCTAAGGTCCGGTTCGGCGAGGGGGGCGGATTTGATTTTACTATACCAAGTGGATTTGTGATTATTCCTTGGGGTTTTTCTTTACTTTTGGTAGTATTCGGTATAATTGGGAGTATAGTTGGTCTAGTCGCAAACGATTGGGCGGCTGTAGCTGGAGGTGGAATTTTTGTCGTCCCTGGTTGCTTACTAGGGATGTGGCTAACCCCCACAAAATTGCAAAAGGAATTTGAAAAAATCAGAATAGAAGAGAAACCCAGGGATTTTGTCCATCGTTCTGAAACTGGGGGTTTGACAGGAAATTTCTGGACTGGGAAATATTCGAAAAGTCCAAAAAAAGACGATAGAGGATGGGTTTTCCAAGCCCCAGGTCCAGATTACTGGGACAAAGTAGACCCATATGGACCAGATGATACTGGAATTATTTCAGAACATCCCACCGTTGTAGGTACTCCAAAACCAGCAAGTTTCTCTCTTGATGGTGTTTTCATGTGCATTCTCGCTCTATACTCAATCCCAGCTACAATGGCCTCCGTAATGACTGGAGTAGCAATGCTCGAGGCGGGTGCGGAAGACGAGATTGCTGGAGTCGCCTGTGCATTGATTGTCGGGCCAGTTATTGGGTCCGTGCTATTTGCAATTGCGAGTTGGGTCACGGGAACTAAAATGCAGCTGACTATTGATGTTCCAACTTCAAAGATTAGGTCCATGGCTGCTGGTGAACTAGAGCTCGTGGGGCAAGTTCGAAGGTGGACATCACCCGCACCACCTGTTCTGGTAGGAGATGATCCTGCTCGCACTTACAATGACCTACATTCATGGAGATGGAAGTACGAAATATATCTAAGAAGAACAAAAGTTGTGATGACAGATAAGGGGCCACGAACTGAAACCGAACACAGATGGGAGACTATTACAGAAAAACACGGTGGTCACAATTTCATACTTCACGATGGGACTGGAGGAGTGCTTGTAAAACCCGAAAAGTTCCAAACACAAGAGCTTGGAACCTATATTCGTATGTGGGAAGTTGATCATAATCGTAACTTGGGAGAAATTTTTGGTTCACTAATCACTACTACTTTTGGCGGTTGGACGATACTTGAGCATAAGTGGACATTATGGGGACTGGCTTTAGGAGACCCCTGTTACATCCTAGGAAAAGCCGAAAATCGGTCGAAGGATATGAAGAAAGAAGAATGGTTTGCTGAAGATGGTATTACACCTATACGAAGAAATAATCAACAACTCTTATTGCAAGTTGTAGGTGAAAGTGGAGTAGGTTTTGCTGCAAGATTGGAAAGAGGAAGTGAACTTGGAGTTCTTGGAAAGGTAAAGTCTCAGATTGAATATAAGATAATCCCCGGTATACTGGCAGCTGGTTGTTTGATGGG
>DALV01000102.1:43480-43829 GCA_002496905.1 Euryarchaeota archaeon UBA105
ACCTATCTTGCATATGCAAATTATTGATTTGTATCTGATAAAAATTGAATGATTAGGTATAAAATAGCAAATTCCGGGTCAAAATTGATTACTAAAGGAGGTCTAGGAATATCATGGAAGGCACTACGATTGCAATGATTCTTGGAGTTACAATTTTTTCTTTAATCATCATTACATGGTTCTTTAGCGTCTGGAATAGATTGGTACGCCTTGAGGCAGATGTTGACAGAGCTTGGGCCAATACTGATACGCTTCTTCAACAAAGATATGATATGATTCCAAACATGGTAAACATAGTCAAAGGATATGCAGATCATGAAAAAGAAATTTTTGGTGAATTGACTGAAGC
>DALV01000049.1 GCA_002496905.1 Euryarchaeota archaeon UBA105
TGAATTAATTTGGAGTGCATTACTCGCCAGTTGGCCATCTTTCATTATTTTCGGAATTGTTGTTGAAGGGTATGTTAATCGCTTAAAGCAAATTGAAAGCGATGATATTTCCGATATAGATTCCAGATAATATTCCGCTACCTATCCACAATCCAATTCTAAATGGTGGGAAATGACTTTCCTGAACCTTTAGGGTCCGGCCAATCCAATATAGGATAACAGGAATAAACCAGACAAAGAATAATGCAATTGGAAAGTAAGAGATTGACATACCAATCCAGATTCCAGTTAACATCTCGATTTTTCGATCTGTCTTAGAGTCAGGTAATGCTAGCAAACCAATGGCAAGAAGTGCGCTAATCCCAACCGACCCCATCAGGGATGATTCGTCGAATAATTCGTGGTTGATTAGATACGGTAAGGCACCTGATACTAGCCCTATTGCAAATGGAATCAACCACAGACTGGTAGGTCGCCTCCCGTCCCAATACACATTCTTGCGCGACTGAAAGCCCCACATCAAGGTGCTGAATCCATGCGGAAGGTTTTCTTTAGATTTCAGGACCTCATCAGTTCATGGCGAAGGGCCAGATAGTCGCGGGATGCCTTGCTCCACACCCTCCACACCTAGTTTATGCGGACAACCCTCCGCAAAATGAGGCATATTCAGAGGGAGGTTGGGAAACACTTCGGTGGGGGTACCAACGCCTCGCTAGAAAATTGAAAAATATTGATTATGATGCAATTGTAATCTTCACTCCACACTGGCAGACCTACATTGGAACTCATTTCCTAGGTCTGCCTGAATTCAAGTCGAAATCTGTTGATCCAGTATTCCCTAACCTATTTCGCTACAATTACGATTTACAAGTTGACGTGGAGCTCTCAGAAGCCATGCGAGATGCGGCTTCACAGGAAGGCATCATCACCAAGATGATGACAAACCCAGATTTCCGAGTCGATTATGGTACGATTACCAGTTGTCATTTGCTAAATCCCGAATGGGACAAGCCGATTGTGACAATATCCAGTAATCGAAATACTCACTATTACTCTCCTGAAGTAATGATTGAGCAAGCAACTGCACTAGGTCGCGCTTGTGCAAAGGCGATTGAGGAAAGTGGCAAGCGCGTGGTACTGGTAGCAAGCCACTCACTATCTCATCGACATTTTGTCGAAGAAGCACCATTACCTGAAGACATGAGTAAGGAGCATATCTACAATCACAGCCAATATGTTTGGGATATGAAAATCGTTGAGATGATGCGTGACGGCAAAAGTCGAGAAGTAATCGATATCATGCCAGAATTCACTGAGCAAACAATTGCTGAAACAGAAGGTGGCGGCTTGATTTGGATGCTCGGAGCCATGGGATTCCCTGACTTCCCAGCTGAAATTTATGGTTACCAATCTGTAATCGGAACTGGAAACGTAATCGCCTGCTGGGATCCGAATGATGATACTCGTGAGTACGTTCTTTGAGGTGAGATAATGAGTGAAACAAATGAACCTGAGATTCTCTTCGGAATCTATTGCCCCCCTCATCCACAGCCACTCCTTTCTCCTGAAGCAAGCGAAGGATACAGCAAACTTCGAGCCGCATACGATGAATGTCGAAAGCGAATTGAAGAAAGTGAGGCGGATATAATCCTAGTTTATTCAACTACATGGCCGAGCATTATTGGTCATCAAATTCAGGCCTTAGAAAAGGCGATATGGACTCATGTGGATGACGATTTCCACTATCTTGGAAGTATGCCATATGAATTCCATATGGACACCGAATTCGCTCATTCAATGAAAGAAAATTGCGAAAAGAGGGGTTTGGAAGCTAGAACCGTTGAATACGAAGGCTTCCCAATCGACACTGGCTCAGTGGTTGCTTTGCAATTGCTGAACCCAGACAATCGAATCCCTTCCTGTATTCTTTCTAGCAACATGTACTCTAATCGTTCTGAGACAATTGTTCTAGGTAAGGCCGTGAGAGATACACTGGCCCAACAAAACAAGAAGGCAGTAGTCGTAGTAGTCTCAAGTCTCTCTAATCGTATGTTTACAGAACACATAGACCCCAAAGAGGATAGAATCCATTCTCAGAAAGACGATGATTGGAATCGCAAGATTTTGGAATTCTTCGATGATGGTAGATTAGAGGATTTGAGTCAATTGAGCCGCGATATACACGGGCAAATTAGAGTTCAGAAAGTCGTTGCATACAAACCCGCTTGGTGGCTTGCTGCTACTATGGGTCAGCACAATAACTACGATGGTGAAGTATTGGCTTACGAAGCACTGCACGGAAGTGGGGGAGCGGTCATTACACTAACTCCGTCGACAGGTTCGGTGGGAGACAAGGAGTTCGACGAGGATGATGTTGAATTCTATAGAGGAGATCGAAATGTCCTCGATAAGGGGATGCTAGAATGACTTCCGAAGTGCCAAGTCCGGAAGAAGTAGATGAAGAAGCCTCTTTCTTACATAGACTTGAGATGATTAAGGATTTAATCGAGGCTCCTGATGAGCTAATCGAAGCAATTTACGATGGCTATGGTAAGTCGATGTTGTATACAGCCGGCGGCGCAGCCGGGGCTGCTGCAGGTATCGCAGTAGGCGGACCTGTTGGTGGCATAGTTGGCGGAGTTGTTGGGAAAAAAACCGCAGGCAAGTTCACAAGCGACGACGGGCCAAAATATTCCGAAAACGCTCCCAAGGCTGTCGGCGCTTATCCTCACGCATATCGAGTTGGAAACTTATTATTTGTTAGCGGAATAGGGCCACGTCAAGCAGAAACTGATGAAATCCCCGGAGGTCCTATCCGTGACTCTGATGGTAATCCTCTCGATTACGACATAAGTGCTCAAACAAGGGCTGTAATCGAGAACATCAAGACAATTCTAGAAGACGCTGGTTCATCACTTGACAAAGTCGTAGATTGTCTTTCGTTCCTAGTAGACATGGATAGAGACTTCGCAGGCTACAACGAAGTATATGCCGAGTACTTCTCAGAGATTCAATGCGCCCGAACAACAGTGGCAGTTA
>DALV01000081.1:0-1043 GCA_002496905.1 Euryarchaeota archaeon UBA105
TAGCTGGACTGAAAGCCATGCCTTCATTTGCTATCAAAAAACATGAAGATTTATTCATGTATCTTTCAGATAGATTACTTGAAGAAAATGAACATGTGAGAAAGGCCGCTAGGGAATGTTTGAGAAAGGTAGCACCAATTTTCCCCTCTGGTTGTGAAGAAATACTCAGACGGGAATTAAGACATGAAACTAAACAACATAGAGACGATGCTTTTGCAACTCTCAAAGATACCTCACAAAACTGGTCAGAAACAGGTTGTTTACACATAGATGAGTTGATTCGTGAAGAAGATGTAGATTTACGACGTAGGGGTGCGAAAATTCTTCGGACAATTACTGCGAAAGGAGGCGCTACAGGCTGGGATCTCATCTCTTGGTCTTTACAGGACGAGGATGCACAAGTTCGACGATCCGCTTCAGCATGCCTACCCAGGCTCGCAAATGTAGAATCTAGAGTTGCGACGATATTCGTTGAGGCATCGATGTTTGACGAGGATTCTGGAGTGAAGAAGAACATCATCAGGACTTTGAAAACTCTTGATATGGAGAATCCAAGGGTCGCCCAATTGATACAAGATGGAGCTAGGGACAGAGATCCTGTTCTACGTAAAGCCTGTATTGAACAATTATCAATTATTCTAACAGGGGATAAATTGAGAGAAGTAGCAGCAGAATTACTTCGTCAAGAAACCCGACCTGACCTTAGGACTAAACTTGAAAGACTCTCTCGAGACGTTGATTGGGAGGGTACAGAAGACGAGAAAAATCGAGCACTAGCACCACTCGACAAAGTTCCGGAGGAGTTCTCCGAGATGCAATTACCTGAAATTGATGGATTAAAGCCGATTCCTGAAGAATTAGCAGAGAAAGAAGGAGTCTCAACAACAGATAATGCCGTCCCACCACGTAGTGGTGAGGTAGAGGCCATCCGTGAAGGTCATAAAGAGGAGTTAGGTCGGCGGGCCGCGAGGAAACAAGATGAGCGAGACTTTTGACGAGAAGCTCGAACAATTCGAGCGACTCTGGGACGGCGTGACGCCGAA
>DALV01000081.1:1181-9178 GCA_002496905.1 Euryarchaeota archaeon UBA105
GCAAAAGAAGATGTTTCATCTGCAAATAATATCGTTCCACCACGTAGTGGTGAGCTAGAGTCCAGCCGTGAAGGTCATAAACAAGAGTCAGGTCGGCGGGCCGCGAGGAAACAAGATGAGCGAGACTTTTGACGAGAAGCTCGAACAATTCGAGCGACTCTGGGACGGCGTGACGCCGAAGGGGATTAACCGTACCAAGTCCCTAAAGTTCCGCCAGTACATGCGCCAACACGTACTACAGAAGTACCACAAGAGGCGTAAGGAACAATTCTCGAGTGCTGATAAGGGTCATTACAACCACAGCTTCTCGAGTAAAGATCAGTTTCTCACTAAGGAGAACTGCCGTAAGTACTGGATGGGAGAACTTCAGAAGGAGATTAGCGATTCGGAATCCTTCTGAGGCGATTAAATGAGCCCCGCCGCTAAGGCATTTTCTGACTGGAATCTTGATTCAAGGATTGCAGATGCCATATCAAGCAAAGGTTGGGAAAATCCTACTGAAATCCAAGTTGGAGCAATTCCGGTTGCGAGACAAGGTCGCGATGTAGTCGGTCAAGCGCGCACGGGAAGTGGTAAGACTGCGGCTTTTGGTATACCGATTATCGAAGCGGCTAGTGCTTCAGGCGAACCCCAAGCAATTATCCTCTGCCCAACCAGAGAATTAGCGGTCCAAGTCGCAGAGGAGTTGACTTGGTTACAAGGAGAAAGCGGATTGTCAATTCAGACTGTTTACGGTGGAACAGACATCGAAAAACAAGCTAAAGAATTGCAATCTGGTTCTGACATAATCGTTGGAACTCCCGGTCGCGTTATTGACATGTCCAAGCGAGGACATTTGAATCTAACAGAAATCTCTCATTTTTGTCTAGACGAAGCAGATAGAATGCTGGATATGGGATTCTTCCCAGACGTGCTTTGGATCTTTGAGCAAATGCCTGCAAGAGAGCAGACCTTGTTGTTTAGCGCTACTTTCCCTCAAGAAGTACTAGATGCTGCTGAGGAATTCATGAATGAGCCAGTTTACGTGATGAGTGATGACCTCGAAGTTGAGGTTCCTGAAATCGATCAATTCGCAGTAAGAATTGGACGTTCAAACAAACTATGGGTTCTGGGAAGACTAATCGCTAACATGAGTGATGATGACCAAATGCTAATTTTCACCAATACCAAACGCATGGTTGAGTTACTAGAAGACCGACTAGGGAAATTCGGGATGAGCGCAACAGGAATGCACGGCGATAAAGCCCAGAACAGGAGAGAGAAAATCCTTGATTCACTCAAAGAGGGAAAAACAAAAATTGTTGTCGCTACTGACGTAGCAGCACGCGGAATTGACGTTGACGGAATTACTTATGTCGTCAATTACGATCTTCCTGATGATACCGAATCCTACGTCCACCGCATAGGTAGAACAGGACGCATGGGGCGTTCAGGGCAAGCATGGTCACTTGTATCCAAAGAGGATATGGCTGCTCTTGATAAGATTGCAAATACTTGGAATCTCGATATTCCATATGTTGAAGCCCCCGAATTACCAGAGGGCATGACTCGAGACCCTGTACGAAAGCGAGAAGATTGGTCCGAGGTCACAGACCCCTTCGGCATGGTCAGCGTCGCACTTGAGGTTGGAAGCAGAAAGGCAACTAAGCGCTCGCTGGCGGATTGGATTGTCAGCGAAGCGCGCATTCCAGAAATCGCATTGGGGGAAATCCAAATGAGCGATGCATCTTCAACCGTTCAAATACACGTTGAGAAAGCATCCTATGTGATTGATGTAATCAAGAAAAGGGAATTTGATGGACTTGCGTTAAATCCATCAATAGTCGAATTTTGAGGTTTTGTAATGGACCAAACAGAGACGCCAAATCGGCGTCTTGACCTATTGGGGTTTTTTTGCCCAGTCCCTGTGCACGAGGCAAGAAAGGCACTCGATGAAATGCAAGAAGGAGAACTTCTCGAAGTACACGCTGACGACCCCGAAACTCTCCAAGATATGCCAGCACTATGCGATAGGATTGGAGTTCAACTTCTGAACGTTACAGAAGAATCAGGAGAGTATAGATTTCTAATTAGGAAATGAATTTTCCAATCGGATGGGTTCTTGAGAGTAGAATAGGTCGTGAAGTCAATGACGTCACCCAATGGGCCTGTGGATCTCAGAGAATTGCTTGATGTCCCTGCAGATGCTAGGTTGCCGACTGAACATGGTGATTTTCGAATTAGGGTATTTCACGAGGACACTACAGGACTTGATCATGTAGCCCTAACACTCGGAGACATGCAGGGGCCAGACCCCGTCCTTGTGCGAGTCCACTCAGAGTGCCTAACCGGTGATGCATTTGGAAGTCTACGTTGTGACTGTGGCCCTCAACTCGATACTGCTCTGCGACGTATACAAGAAGTTGGATGGGGGTGTTTGGTATACCTTAGACAGGAAGGAAGAGGTATTGGTCTACATGCCAAAATTCAAGCCTACAATTTACAAGACAAGGGTGCTGATACATTAGACGCTAATTTACTGCTGGGTCACCCTGCAGATGCTAGAGATTATCGAATTGCTGCAAAGATATTGGCCGCAGTGGGAGTAGAAAAAGTCTGTCTATTAACCAACAATCCTGACAAAGTAATTCAATTACAAAATCACGATGTAGACGTACACGAACGAATGCCCCTAGTAGCAGGAGTAAACGAAGATAATCGAGATTACCTTTCAACAAAGGTAGAAAGAATGGGGCATTCGATTTCGGACGACCATTTTGAGTCTTAATGCAAATTGCAAAATCCCCTCTAAGTATGATTTTTGGGGCCGTGGCCGGGACTTGAACCCGGGCCGGCGGGACCACAACCCACCGTGCTAACCGCTACACTACCACAGCCGTATGTAGCCATTCGACTGATAGACCATATTTCAAGCGTTCCGCGTGAAGTAGCCCCGACTCTAGAGACCAACGGATTGAAGCGTCGTTCTCAACCGTTAGTAATTGATGAGTCGGGGCGAGGGTCTAAGTTTGGGTTTGACGGCCCTAGCGATAATTGCAATACTATCTCCGTTAACCACAGGAGATACGGTCATCGAATCAAATCGAATAGAGTTACTAGAAGCAGGATCTTTTGATGATGCTAGTGATTGGACTATTTCGACCAAAGCCGCCTTTTCGGATCAACCAGCCGACCATAGTGTGGGTATGATTGCTGATGGAGAGTTGTCATTCACACACAACCGACCAGATAATTTCCAAACTCATACCGCTTGGGCCTCATTCAGCCCAACAGATTCGAACTTTTCACTGGGAAATCCCGATGGCTCCTATACATGGTCTACAGGCCCTGATATTACCTTGTCAGGATATTCTTTCAGTGGTTTAGAAAGTCGAGTCTTAGCCAATGTTTCGTTGGTTATGCACATATCGATTCCAGATTCACTACCTTCAGATGAAATTCGTATAACAATAGAGGCAAATGGCCCGGAGAAATTAGTCAAAACAATTGCAAGGACGTTTGGAGCAGTTAATCGGATGACAACTCCACTGGTGGAAAATATTGACGATTTACAAGATTGGAATTGGGATGATTTGGAAGATGCGTCTGTAACTGTAGACTATGTCTCTGACGGTGCTCCTGATGATTCAGAAATCAGAGTGGATGCAGTTGGAATTCGAGTAAAATATCACCAACCATGGTACTCATTTGAGACTGTTAAGGCGATTCATGAAATTGCAGGTCAAAGTATGCCCGTACTCGACTTTGGACCTTATGATGGAGAAATTTCTGGATTGCTAACTGAATCTTGTGGCCTAACTCCTGAAGAAGGTGTAGATGGTTTCTGGAGTTTTGATGTTGAAGTTCCTTATGACCAAGAATTAGGACGAATCCATGTATTTGGTGAGGGAAATTACACAATAGAAGCGATGCCTCAGGGTCAAACATCTATGGAAGATTATGAAACCTATTCCAACGGAGATTTACTACAACATGGAGACGATACAAATTCAGTACGAATAACAATTTTTGACGGTTGCATAAGTTCGGCTAGGATAGATGTCAATGACCCAAAACTAGTGGTGGTTGGTTCAATAACCGGTTCGACTCAAGGTTTAGTTCAAGAATATAGCAATGTTAGATTTGCAATTGGAAACCAACTTCTCCAAGAAGTACCAATTGAGACGGGTGTATTTTCATTTGAAGTTCCAATAGGTTATGCCTTGCCTGTTGAGACAAATGAATTGGAATTCGGTGTAGCTTCAAGATTTCAGTGGTCTTCAAACGGAGTAGCAGAAACAACAGTTGTACACATTGAATCTATTTCCATCGAAGGAGGTTACAATTTATTTTGGGACAGAGATGTAGTATGCTCCGCCCCCTCTCAGCAAGAATTGATTGAAGATGAAGGTGGTATACTAATTGCAATGGCAAGTAGGTGTGAAGACGACCTAACAGATTGGCAAGATCTTGAAGTTAATGCTTGGACAGATAACACTGAACTCCTTTCCATATCTGCATTATCGGGAGACATTAGGATCCAGCCTCTGACAGATGCAAATGGAGAGGCATTGGTAAATGTCGAAGTTATGGACGAATCTGGCAATATGTGGGTTGGAAGATTTAGCGTAAATGTGCTTGCTGTTGAAGATTCCCCCACAATTACAGGATTGCCCGTATTGACTTACATCAATCTTGGAGAAAGTAAGGTAATTGATATTGAAATCAACGACCCTGACTCATCTGAATTATCAATTTCTACATCAAGGTCTTGGGCTAATGTAGATTCTTTTGGAGATTTGATTTTGACACCTGTTGAACCAGGAACCCACATTGTCGAAATCACGGTTAGTGATGGGACATACTCTGAAGTACAAGATTTGGAAGTGATTGTAACGGCTCAGCCAGATTTAACGATAGAAAATTTAGAAATTTGGAAGGGGAATGTTATCGTTGACTCTGTTGAAGAAGGTGATGTAGTTCAACTCAAGATATACGTTCGAAACGAAGGCAGAGGTGTTGCCAATACAGTCGATGTTAGATGTTGGGTTGATGGAATGTTAGTAGGCTCAACTATAGTCGATAGCGTCGCACCAGGAGGCTTGTCTATTGCTACATGTGATACACAAATCATTACTTCTGGGGACATTGACATCATAGGATTAGTAGACGGTACAGCCTCAATAGAAGAATCGAACGAAATTAACAATGAATTCCAGATATTAGTAAATTCTGAAGGCCGAGATACAGGAACTGGTAAAGATTCCACAGACAGAGGCCCTGCAATTGTTATCTTATCAATTGGGTTAATTGCGATTTCAATAGCCGCATTACAATTTGGACCTGGGCGGATTAGAAAGCCATATCGGAAGCGATAGGTTATCCAAAAAACATCTCAACATTCGGAAACCCTAGTCTGAAGACCTCCGTTCGGCTGATAATCGTTGTAAATCAGGGAATAGTTATACCATGATGGACGGCCAATTCAGCCTACCGCGCTCGTCTAGCGAGCCGGTGGTGTGTGTTTACGATGATGAAACTAAAGGTCAGAATAGAGACTGAAGAGTGGATCTACGAAGAGCATGAGATGCATTGATCTCAGCCTTTCTGCCATGTTTGAGGATAAATTCCCGCTTGCATTAGAACAACCTTGGGTCTAGCAACTTCGCCGTGTTCCATAGATTGAATTTTGGCGACTCCTGAGTTGGTTTCTGCAATTGCTACCGCCTCCCCCTTAAGTGTCTCAATGACTACTAGGTCACCTCTTTCTATTCCTTCATCGATACTTACCACTCCTGGTCTTGCTAGAGCAGCGCCATGTGCAATTGCAGCAGCAGCTCCATCCTTTACTATAATTCGAGGAAAATGCCCGAGAATCGATTCTACTGGTGCAATGAGTTTACGTAGAGCTTTATCATCCTCATGTTCTTTCCAAAGAAACACCGCATCGGTTAACTGTTGCATAGTACAGGCATTTGATTGAGAGAACGAACCTGTTTTGTCTCTATGCAATTCAACAAGTTCACAGTTTGTATCCAGAAGAAGTCCTATGTCTCGGGCTAAAGTTCTGATGTAAGTCCCTGCGTTACAGGTAATGGACAAAGCCACTAAATTAGCCTCTGAATCGTTTTCAATAATCTTCATTTCATGGATTATCCTAGTTCTTACGCGTACTTTGACTGCAGACTCTAATGGAGGAACGTTGTAGATTTCGCCATTTAATGAATTAAGTAAGTCATCTAATTCTGGTAAAGTAACTTCTCTTCCAAATCTGATTACAGCGATGTATTTCTTATCCCCAGTAAGAACCATTTCAGTTAACCGTGTAGCTTTTCCACAAAGCATGGTAAGTAAGCCTGTAGCAAAAGGGTCCAAAGTACCGCCATGTCCCAATCTTTGTATCCCCAACATTTCCCTAGCCCATGCGGTTAATTGGTGACTCGATGGGCCTCTGGGTTTGTCGACTAAGATTACACCAGCATCCAATAGCGTTTCGAGAGTCCTATCTTTTGGATCGCATCCAAATTTTGGATCAGTCTTGGCTGAACTATCTAGCATAAGCAATTATTTAGCCTCCATTGATTGCTGAGTTTACTATGGAAAATACCTCATCAGCAGTAAGATTGTCAGCGTTTACAACTAAATTGTATGGAGTCATTTCATCAAGTTCAATATCGTATAGGACACGGTATCTCTCCTTGTCTGCACTTTGTCTAGCCGTCGATTCGGTTAGTCTTTGTTCAAAACTACCACCTTCTCGGTTTTGAACTCGACGAGCCCTCTCTTCATCCGATGTATTGACCCATACCCTTAGACAATTTATTGCAAGTTCATGAGCCCACCAACCCGCCAATCTACTTTCAATGATTTCAGGGCCTCCTGATTGGGTCATTGCATCTTTCAGAAGTTTGTCTAGTGAGCGATCTACATCCAAATCTTGCTTGCATAATTCACTGAATTCAACAACAGAGAGATTACGACGATTGGCTTCTGTACGAAAAACCTCACCTCCGTTTAGGGAATTCCAACCTGTGGATTGCTTAATTTTGCCTACCAATGTCGAAGTTCCACTTCCAGGGGCACCACTAATTGTAACTCTAAGCAATTACCTCACCTCCATTCATTTCGGCAGACGCTGCAACGTAATCGGCCTGAACTAGTACGATTTACCATAGTTGAGGAACAATCCGGACAGGTGGTTCCAATTTGAGGAGGAGCGGAATGAAGGTTGCCCCCACGCCGAGATTCTGTATTGCCTTTCTTCCGAGGGCCATCGCGTGAACGACGTTGACTACGGCGAGTAGTAGCCGAGGATTTCTTTTCTTCATCCTTCAATAAATGCAACAATGGCTCGGGTATTGGTAGGCCTTCCAATACTAATGGATGTCTGCCAAATCGTATGATTTTGATATGACGGTCAATTATCCTTCCAAGTGGAGCACTCATTGCAATATAGGTGATGACCCAAGCAGGAAAAATCCAGCAGATTGTGTCCATCATACCCCACATCGGTTGCCAAGGAAGGCTTACGTAACCAACTCGGAATCCTGCTGCAGATTCAGCCATCCAACTAAAAATACCGATAATGAAGATGATTGTAAACATCATCGGTTTCATCATTGAAGATTGCATAGCCATCTGATCCGGCATCAACTCCATTTGGAGACGGCGCATCTTGTCAGCTCTTGCAGTATCTCTCTCGGCTTGAGCTTCTCTCAATTGTTTAGAAATCTGTTTATTTCTATGTCCAATATGAACTTGGGTTATCGGGTCCATGAAAAACCCACGGATTACTGTGTTGACTATCATAATTGATGAGCCGATGATGAAGACGGTTGGTACGAAATAATCTGAGTGAAAGGGTATAGTTGGTTCAATCACTGTTGCGGCGGAATCTGCCATGAGTGAACGAAGACCTGGATTAAAGGTTAGCAGTAGCATGACAGCGAGTAAAACGAACATAGGACCCATCATGCCCAAAGCCGCCTGACTCTGAGCATCACCTTGTCCAGCAGGTG
>DALV01000081.1:9566-18776 GCA_002496905.1 Euryarchaeota archaeon UBA105
AATTAACTGAATTGGAAGCTGCAAGTTTCGCAAGAAGATGCGCCGACCGAAGCCTCTGTTCCACAAACAGGACAAACATCAGGGGCCACTATTGTTGCATGCTGCGACTCTTCCTCGCGGTCATCTGAATCTTCCATGGTCTCTTCATTTTCATCAGTCATCGATTCTACATTCTGTACCTGAGGCATGGACAAGTCAACATCAACATCTGAATTTGAGTCCACATCTTCTTCTTTATTTTCCTCGGTTTGAGGTTCTGAATAAAATTCGGATTGCGGAACAACATCAGGGGTGTCTAGATTCATTCTGGTAGACTCATCAACCCAGTCTGGTAGGTTCGGTTCCTCATCTACTTCGTCACCGAAAGTTGCTCCGTGGTAGTCTTGAGCATCTGCTACTTTGTATTCACTTTCGGAGTCTCCTTGAATTTCGAAAACTACCTCTATTCGCTCGTCCTTTTCGATTCTACCGATAGGCCAAGTTACATGCGTCCCTTCTCTGGCAGACTCCTTACTAAAGTCTAAAACTCTCTCTCCGGATTGATTCGAGCGAACAGTAGATTTTTCGATATTGAAAGTGCCTGGGACTACATCGTGAAGAGATAAATCCTCTAGAGCACTATCTGAGTCGTTTTGGAACATTAAGAGGATTTCATATCTGCCAGGACCTGCTGCTGGAAACACTTCTTTCCCGGTTGAGAACCTTCTGCGGCGATGAACTACACGAATTAATGGAGTGCGGTTACAGTGACGGGTAGCTACTGGACCGAATCTTTCCATACTGAAATCGGCCCGAATTGGAGCAGCGAGTTTTTCATTTTGAGGAGAGGGGTCATCGGCATGTAATGGATAAGTTATGGTCAATGATTTACCAGGTTGCAATCCGAGAGGCGCTGATGTCCCTACGGTAATCCTTAGCGCGTGGCCTTGCGAATCTGGAGACACCAATTGTTCTTCTATCTGTGTGCCATCGACTACCTCTATTCTGTATTGATCTTCATTAAGATCGGAGCCTTCCATTTCAATTCGTAGTTGATTAGTAGCAGGTGCTTCGAAAATACCCGGGATATCATCGAGTAATCGCATCACGTTAATTGGTGCAGACCCGGTGTTTTCTATTACCGTTATACAATCTAAGTCCGATGCGACATAGGAGCGTATTCGGGAAATGCTGTACTGTTTGTTTACCTCAGCATCTAGGACCTTGAAGCTCCTTTCTTTTAATTCTAAAATTCCAGTGGATTCGACATTAGCTCTTGGTAAAATCGAATAGTTGATTTCATGCGTGAAATTGGGCTTATCTATTGCTTCAATTCTCTTTTCTATCGAGTCCCAAAGACCTTCGGGGGGTATCTCCTCTCTAATATCTTCCATTTCTAAGAATGGATTACTGCGACCCGCCAGCCAAACAGTTGCACCGGATAGGCTGACAACAAAAGAAGACCGGTTTTCTACTACTAACTTGCAGTGGAATACATCTGGCCTATCGTCTTCCTTAGGTGAAACATAGCCAAATTGACGGGCTCTAGAATTTACCGAATCAAATTGTGCCCTTGAGACAGTTGCTTCACAAGAATATGCAGCACTGACTGTGCCAGTTGCGAAGCGTTGAATCGTCCTAGTGGTGACTCTTGGGGTTATTTCTAAGGAAGCAGTATCGCCAACTGGGAGCCTACCAATGCGCCAAATCAATTCATTGTCCTTTATGTCGTATTCAGGGCCGTCTGATAATTCAAAATTATCCGGGAGGGCTCTTCTAACTACGACATCTGTCAAACTTACCGGAGCAATATTTTCAACACTAAGTCGTATAAGCACCTCTTGTGCATGTTCGGAATATACCATGGATAGACTCGATTCTTGAGGGCGTTCTGGTTCAGTGTCAATATGCTCCCTAAGAACCAACATTCTGGGACCTGATGCCGTATATGGAAGGGTGGTGGTTTGTGTCGCATCTAATTCACGTACTGTGATTGCCCCCCCTCCTATATCTGTAGAAGCAGTATTTTGTAGCAATACTTCTATGTCCCATGCACGGTCTTTTCGACTAGAATTTCGTAGAATTAGTTCGCCGTCGATGGATTGTTGTCTAACTGTGCCATCAGGATTGAGTACTGATTCTTCCTTCTCCTTTAGAGTGACATACAATTTATCGCCAGGAATTGAGTCTACTTCACTAGATGGCCGCAGATTACTCGATAGGGCTAGTTGAGGTTCATCTACATCCTCAGATTCTGGTTTAGAGTCGTCTTCCTCCGTGAATGCTCTATCAAGAGCAGTGTTCCAATCTTCGGAACTTAAGTCAGAAATTTCCTGAGATTCATCATCAGGATCTTCTTCCTCCATTTCTTCTAGAGATGCTAGGCTGTCATCGAATGATTGAATGTCAAGTTCATCTACATCCCATGATTCTTCGTCCTCTTCTTCGTTCGCTTCGAATCCAGGCGGAGGAGGTGGAGGTGTATCTAATCCAGGGGGTGGTGGTGGAGGGGACTCGCTATAATCTAAAGAAGGCAATTCATCTATTAATTGGGAAATTTTTTCCATATCTGAACCTTCATCCGCCTCATCTTCTATTGCAAGACCGGCCTCTTCCTCTTTGTCATCTAAGCCGAAGCCAGGAGGGGGTGGAGGGGGAGGGATAGGGGGCATTCCCGGAGGTGGCGGTGGAGTATCGGACATGGCAGATGCACCCTCTGGGGTAGGTATTGACGTGCATTGGATTGGTTTAACCGTTGCTCGTCCACAGTCCTTCGGACTGAATCCAAACACGAATGGTTGAATTACTGCTCCTCCCAGCAAAGGCCCGTGAGCAATCAAGACGGAACCACTCCACCAGTAATCTTTGTTGTAGGCACAGCGGGTGCTGGAAAGAGCAGTCTAGTGACTGCTTTTCAGCGATGGGCGAGATTTTTACAGATCGATGTACTAACAATTAATCTCGACCCAGGTGCTGAAAGAGTCCATTATGATCCAGAATTTGACGTGCGAGATCTGGTCTCTTTATCCGATGTTATGGATGAGTATGACCTTGGACCCAATGGAGCTCAAATTCTTGCTGCCGACCTAGTTGCTTCACAAGCTATAGATGTCTTCGATGAAATTGAAGGTATTTCAGGGGACATTTTGGTTATTGATACCCCTGGGCAAGTTGAGTTATTCGCATTCCGCGAGGCAAGCAGCCATTTGGTCGAGGTTTTGGGCCAAGGCCGTGCTTGTCTCGCATTCCTATTCGACCCTATGTTGTCACAAACACCGAGTGGATTTGTATCACAAATGCTCCTTTCCTCAATCGTCCACTTTAGACTGGGGCTTCCAACGGCAAACTTTCTTTCGAAAGCAGATTTGCTAGAACCTGAAATATTGGATAAAATTCTCGAATGGGGAGAGAATCTCGATGTTTTAGAGGCGGCACTATACGAGGAATCTGCTGCTGAATCAATGGATCAAAATTCCAGTACTTCGCGAGCCGAATTTGCCATTGGTCAACTTAGGATGATGCAACATGCCGCAATTCAACCAGGGCTAATTCCGCTTTCTAGCGAGGAGGAAGAAGGCTTAGCGGATATGCTAACCTTTGCCCAAACAATCTTTGGCGGAATGGCCGATATGAGAGATGGATTTGCAGGAGACATTGAACATGAGCAACAATGAGAAAAACGACTTGCTAGCTATCGATGACTTAATTGATGATTTGGATGACATAATTAATTGGGCAATAAAATACAAAAATGACGAATCAATTCATCAGGATTTCAAACCGTTAGACGGTATGGCAATAGGGTCCATTTATGAAAAACCATCTACTAGAACTAGAGTTTCATTTGAAGTTGGAGTGAGTCGTCTTGGAGGACAGCCCTTGACCCTACTTGCCAATGACATTCAATTAGGAAAATCAGAATCAATTGGAGATACTGCGGCTGTATTATCCCGCTTTTTGGATGGAATAACCTACCGATGTTTTGGCCATGCAGATGTGGAGGAATTGGCAAGAACATCTACTGTTCCAGTAATCAATGCACTATCTGATTTACACCACCCCTGCCAATCTGCAGCTGATTTAATGGCCATACGCGAGCATGCTAATTCAGAAGGCCATATCGCGTGGGTCGGGGACGGAAATAATGTATTCCACGATCTAGCACTTGCAGGATTAGCACTTGGCTATGATGTAAAATATGCCACTCCAGTTGGCATGGAACCCGACTCAAATGTACTTTCACGATGTGAAGACATTGCTTCCAAAACCGGGGCGAAAATAATTGGCACAAATGACCCAATCGAGGCTGTGAAAAACGCCGCAGTAATCTATACTGATATTTTCGTTTCTATGGGTGAAGAACATATCACTGACAAGTTTTCTGCATTTGAAGGATTCCAAGTTAATGAAGAACTAGTAGCTCATGCTCACCATGATTATGTATTCATGCATTGTTTGCCGGCACATAGAGGAGAGGAAGTCACTGATGCCGTAATTGACTCTCGAAATAGCATAGTTTTGGACCAGGCGGAGAATAGAATGTGGGCTCAAATGTCAATTCTTACCTATCTGTGTAATAATGATGCTTGGCATGCATACAATGAGATGTAATTACATCAATGCTGCTAAAATTAGGCCAATCATAGTAAAAGTCATTGAGATTTTTATCAACCTCGATGCAGCAGTATCTTCTGCCAAATAGATATGTTTCTTAACACTCATTAGTGAAAATAACCCTGGTGCAATGAAAATTATGTGTAGTAATTCAAAAATTCCCAAGGCAAACGGAGTTAGTAAAGCGACTAAAGTAATTAGTAAAATCACCCAGGATGTTAATCTAGCATTTTCTGCACCTACTCTCATTGCGTAGGTATTTCGTCCTTCATCCCCATCCATATCTTCAACATCTTTGATTATCTCACGAGATAAATTGTATAGCGTTCCGATGAAAAACAGAGAAACAGCCCGTTCATTGAGTGGCTCAAACAACCCCGCAGCACCGAATAAAACTACTAATCCAACAGATATTGAAATAGCTAGATTCCCAGGTAAACCCTTATTTTTCAATCCTAATAATATTCTGTCATCTTCATAATTTACTAGGAGAGTTAATGCGATAATCCAGATGAAAATCGTAGGATACCAGTCTTCGAAATTTTCCGTCATCGCATTAGCTATTTGGCCTGCTAAGAATAGTGAAACAAAGGAGATAAGGCAGGTCAATATAATTGCTGTAAGAGCTAAAGATTGACTTATTCGGCCAGAAGGCAAGGGTCTATCTGGCCGATTTATTTTATCAATTTCAAGATCTAGATAATCGTTCAGAGCATTCCATGATGCCATGAAAGAATATACCGACAATGCCAAGAGAGCTGTAATTTTCAGATTGTCACCCGTCGGGAAATCCTCTAGGGTAAGAATTGCTCCAAGGAATACTCCTACAAATCCAGTAACACAATTTCCTGCGCGGAATAAATCTAGCCAGTCTCGAACCATTTCTACGCAATACGGAAGAGTATCTCAGTCTTCATTCCTTGCACGCTTAAACTGTTGGAATCAGTGGTTCGGTTGATAATGACCACACGCAGACTGTGTATACACTGCCTCTGAATTGACCCCTTTGATGGCCCACCTTAGCAAAGCGAGGATCTTTGGCTAGAATATTTCCTACTTGATTCATAGTGGCGCCCCATCTAAATCTTTCATTTAAGTGATCAAATACCTCAACCGTATTGGCTGCTCCTTTTTCTTCAAGTAGCACCAATACAGCTTCTCGTAATCTTCGAGTGCGGGACATCAGATAGCCTCCACTGTGACTTTTCTCGAAGCAAGAACGCGGGAATGCAATCCACTCCAGCTAGATGGGCTGACATTAATCTCTATGGCACGTTGTGGCATAGGTTGCCATAGACCGTCTGTAGCATTTCCATTCGATGAATTAACTAACACCTCAGAATTACACCTGGTAGAGTTACCAGTGGTCTTGTTTAGGCTAGAAAATGACACTACACGTACAGGTTCTGGCCGCTTTCTGTAAACTAGGCGGGTATCGCAGTTTGGTCTTTGGTTCATAGCCCGATGTCGGTCGATCAGCATATCAATGAAGACAGAAGAGTGCAAAGTGAAAGTGAAAGTGTATATCCACCGTAAAAATATACCCTCCATCGTTTTCAAATACATAGCCTCAGTCGCCGTGGTACACGCTCGTGTAGTGTAGTTCGGTCCATCATGACGGGTTCTCGATCCGTCGACCCGGGTTCAAATCCCGGCACGAGCACCATAGAATAATTTCATCTTCAATGGATATAGAATGCGTCAGAACGGTCTTAAATGGACCTTCGTTGGAGTAGTAAGGTTCAGATGCGTGTAGAACACGATGTGAAGCTCACTTTTGATGATGTATTGATTAGACCTAAGCGCAGTACGCTGGTTTCACGGTCGGACGTCACTCTAGTCCGCGAATTTAAATTTCGTCACTCCGATACTACGTGGACCGGCGTACCAATTGTTTCTGCAAATATGGATACCACAGGGCTATTCAGCGTGGCTGCAGAATTACAAAAGCACCAAATGATAACTTGTATGCAAAAATTCTACTCAACTAGAGATTATGCAGAAGCTTGGAATGATGGGGTTGATCCAGAATATGTTGCCGTTACCTGTGGCTCTACCGATAATTCGTTCGATTTACTAAAGCGCAAGATGGATACTAATTCAGGTACCAAATTGATTTGTATCGATGTTGCAAATGGTTATCGAGAGGTGTTTTTGGATTTCGTAAAGAGAGTCAGGAACGAATTCCCCTCCTCAATAATTATCGCCGGTAATGTCGCAACCAGAGAAATGACTGAAGCGTTAATTCTAGCCGGTGCAGACATTGTCAAAGTTGGAATCGGACCTGGTTCGGTATGTACAACTCGAAAGGTAGCAGGTGTCGGTTATCCTCAACTTTCAGCAATTGCAGAATGTGCAGATGCCGCACATGGATTGGCTGGACACGTTATGGCTGATGGAGGTTGTTCCAGTCCTGGTGATGTAGCCAAAGCCTTTGCAGCCGGAGCCGACTTCGTAATGCTAGGTGGGATGTTTGCTGGGCATGATGAATCGGGTGGAGAACTCGTCACAGGAGATAATGGGAAACAATACAAGTCATTCTACGGAATGTCTAGTGCCAAGGCTATGGAAACTCACTATGGGGAAGTTGCAAAACATCGGGCGCCAGAAGGTAAAGAAGTTCGAGTCCCTTACCGAGGGGCTTTGGAAATTACAGTTCAGGCAATTCTTGGAGGGGTTCGATCTGCATGCTCATACGTAGGGGCTAGGCGAATCAAGGATTTGCCAAAATGTACTACATTCATTCGAGTAACTCAAACTACAAATGAAGTTTACCAGAGATTCAATGTTGAGGAATAATCAATATTTCATAGATTCCTTTGGGCAAAAGGCTACATCCTAAATTGCTAACACACAGATGTGGATGAAATCCTAGTAATCGCTGCTTTCGGCGCCTTCTTTGCTGCTGCATTAACAGTTCCAGCAGGTTTCGGGCTCTCGACTATGCTAACTCCATTCGCTCTGCTACTAATGCCACCACATGAGGCAGTAGCGGTAGTTGCAGTTGTGCATGGTGCACATAACGCTGCAAAATGCTGGAGTATGTGGGATTCTGTGGATTTAACCGCCTTCAAGCATTATGGAATTTGGTTAGTTATCGGTGCAGTAATAGGGGCAATTTTACAGAATGAGGTGCCTCAAAATCCTTTATTGGTAATAATCGGATTGTTTTTGATTATTCTACCAATTCTAACTATTTCGGAAAAATGGACTGGATATCGTATTCCAGAAGCAAATGACCGAATCGGCGGATTTGGTTCAGGATTCATGGGTGGTTTGTCTGGTCACCAAGGGGCTCTACGTGCAATGTTCCTCACTCGTAGACTACCTGACAAAATGGCTTATGCTGCGACTGCAAGTATTCTTGCACTATGCGTAGATCTTTCGCGAATTCCTGTTTATCTTATCTTTAGGCCGGAGGAACTACTAGCACACTCTCAAATCACACTAGTCCTAGTCATCTCTGCTATCATTGGAGTCAGGGTTGGGAAAAGGTGGTTGAAGGCTTTGAAATCGACATGGATCCATAATGGTGTAATGATTGGAATAATCGCTAGTGGCATATTCTATATCTGGGAAGGAATGGCTTGATTTCTTCAAATATCCAATACAACTTGTGCCATCCAGCCTGGTCCTTCAAACGAAGGCACCCCCTCAACTCCATCGACAATCTCTCCCAAACCAACTTCTCTCACAACGAGGTCATGGAGAGTTACTGCCTTGACTTCAATTTCCAATTCAACGTCTCTAGATTCAACCCACAAAACTTGAGCACGGAGATATTTCTCGTCGAGCGATAATTCGGATTCTACTAGCCATTTATCTTCGACATAAGAATTGTACAATACCTCTTCCAACCATCTGACGAGGGTGCGTTCAATATCTGCACTACCAAACGGTATACTCCATTCAGCAACGTGACGTATGTGTCCGTCTAGATATTCTAATCCTCTATCAGAAAGTTGAATCCCCTGTAAGGCAAGGGCAGATTCCCTAAGAATACCGTTTGGACTATCTGAGAATGCCCTAAATCCAATATCTGCAGTTGTAGGCATTACCCACCAAGACATATTCTCACCAATGCCTCCGAGAGGGTGTTATGTGATGAAACCTAAGGGATACGAACTAATCGTTCGTACACAATTCTCCTTGACTTGGGAAACTTGTAGGGTCTTTCGGATTTGTATTCCATTTATTTTCGCACTTGTTATTGTAGCCATCACCATCGGAATCAACGAACGCATCTGCGGCATCGAATGGGTCGAAATCGAAGTAAAATTCCCATCCAGACCACATTCCATCATTGTCATGATCTTGGTGGTAAACCTCAGACCCATCAGCCCATCCATCTCCGTCCGTATCAGATAATACAGGGTCGGTCTTATTTTGGAACTCTTCGTAATTTGTATAATTCTCCAAGTCGTCATAGAAACGCCCTCCATTATCGGTAGTTGGGTCGATGTGACATTCAGCATTTTGTTGATTATCCCAACCTGGACAATACCTATTCAGTAAATGCGTCCGATTCAAACCATCATCATCGAAATCTTCGGAGCCGTCATCAATACCATCTAAATCGGAATCCGGCATTCTCGGATCCATTGGCCCTCTTGCACC
>DALV01000081.1:19147-28585 GCA_002496905.1 Euryarchaeota archaeon UBA105
ACCTCCCAACCATCAGCAAGCAAATCACCATCTGTGTCGTCATCAACAGGGTTGGTATCCCACCTATCAGGGGCTTCTAGAGCGTTGATAAGGGTGTCATTATCGATATCAAAATTAGAGTCCGGCATAGAACCGAATGACGGATCTAGAGCCCATCTTCCATCACTTGGGATTGTGAATCCAGTCAAATTCATCTCATGAATGAAATATTTAGGATCAAGAATGCCATCTCCATTACGATCCCCAGATGTTTGGAATCCCTTGAGATAACTATCCCAAACCCATCCGCCTGGTCCAAGTCCACATTCGACCATACTTGTACATCCGATAGGTAACCAATTCTGAGTGGTTACCCAAAGACTGTGGGAATTTGTATTCTGCTGTACAGAAAATACCTGCATCTCCCAGCCATCAGGTTGGCCATCGTCGTCGGTATCATTGTCCAGTGGATTTGTCGCAGATTGCCAAGGTCGAGGGATATACAGGACCTCTCCTCCATCTGAAAGTCCATCATCATCAGTATCTGCATTATTTGCATGAGTGATGTACTGGTCTTGACCATTGATTACCTCTTCACCATCATTCAAACCATCGTTATCTGTATCAAACATTGAGGCGTTTGTGAAGTAAAACGATCCGTTCCACATAAATCCGTCAACCGCTTCAGTGAAGTCTTCCAATCCATCACTATCTGTATCTCTATCGCTAGCGTTAGTGAATGTTTCATAATATTCAGTAGAATCAGACAATCCATCTCGATCGGTGTCGTAAACTCCAGGGTCAGAATAAACAGTAACATCTCGAACTCCCATATCCACGACTCTAATGGTCCAGCCAATTACTTCGATACCATCAATCAGACCATCGCCGTCAGTGTCCTGAACTAGTGGGTCTGTTGAACGACCCAAAATCGCCCAATCTTCTTCTGGCTGATTAAAATCGGTATCGGGGCTAAACTTAGCTCGATATTCATCTAGGTTGGTAAATCGCTCATGATCTTCAACAACGATTGCTAGGTCTTGGAGACGGCTAGTAACTTCTTGGCCTACTTCGACGTTAATTGCGTAAACATATCCTTCGGTTGGGGTTTTGATGGGGATGTTGACATATTGGCTGTCCTGAACCGTTCTGACCCACATTACAGTACGATTAACCTGGACGAAATCTCCGACTTCCACAACAATGTTGTGTACTGTGGAGATGCCCACCAAATCAGTGTAACGAACGCCTCCATCACCATCTGCATCGTATCCATCGAAATCAGGGTCTTCCTCTGCGTTGCTACCGTCGTTTGGATGTATGCCACTATGATACTCCCATCCATCGGGCATACCATCGCTGTCGGTATCAGCGACTAATGGATTGGTGAAATTGACTGCACCCCAGGTGTAAGCTACCTCATATTCTTCGACATTATTCAAGCCATCTTCATCACCATCGCCGTAGGCGTCGGTGGAATTCGCAGGGTTTAGCAGAGTGTTGTAACAATACTCGAACCCATCAGGCATCCCATCGCCATCCGTGTCCCAATCACCTGGTCCATTTAGGCGACCATCGCCATCCATGTCTTCATTGAACCAGGTTAAATCGCCAACTCCACTCATCAAATCAGTGTATGGAGCGTCTAACCGTATAGTTCCGAATTGAGGAACGCCACAGTGAACTTGTAATTCTTGAGAGCCATAACCGACCTCGATTCTATCTGGGATTAAATCACCATCACTGTCTTCCTCCAGTGGATTAGTATCGTATAGTTCCTCAAGATAATTCGGTAGTGAATCTGGACCCTGTCTGTCGATATCTAGAACTGAATCACAGGAATGATCGCCGTTTGGTCCTACTGGAAGAGAATTCCAGGTGCTAGTCCCAATGATTAACTGCATTTCAGCCTCAACTTGAGGTGTAAGTAAAGGGCACCCCCAGTTTGGATTTAGTGGATCTAATAGGGTCACGGGCCCTTGAGGGGTTTGTACAGTTTCAGTGTAGAGTGATTCCCAGCGGTCATTCAAGCCATCCCCATCACTATCGCTAGCTGTCGGGTTTGTTCCAATAGCTGCTTCCTGTTCATTGGTTAGGCCATCTCTGTCTGGGTCACCATATGGGCCATTGTCTGGGTCAGGGAATGTTTCGTTTTGTTCACCTGCATCCTCTCCATCGGCATTGGTATTTTCAATATCACTATCATCAGACTCCCCACTGTCCAATGGATCCAATCCATTAGCAACTTCCCAGCCATCATCTAAGCCGTCACCATCGGTGTCGGGATTATTGTCATCTGTACCGTAAAGAGTCTGTTCCATCCTATCCGGAAGACCGTCTCCATCGGAATCTCTACCTGCCTGTTGGACCTCATCATCTGTGATTACGACGTCCGCTCCAGCGGCGTCGAATCCACCAGATTCGGTAGTCGAAAGTCCTGCGTCAATTATCGTGTAGAACCCTGCTAGACATAGTGTGACGGCAATCGCCGCGACTGCGTATTGATTGTGATTCAAAGCCAAAATTCTCACCCAACCCCTAACGGGGTTGCACTGTTGACTTAAGTCATGAATATAATGTTTCAGCGATAACGCATCTCAAACATCAGTCTGCTATATCAACGGATGAGGATAAAAATAAGTGCACTGAGCCACTGTTAAATCTACACTTTAGTTTTCCACGCCTTCCGTGAGCACGTTCCCAGCAAGCCAATAATACGCCTCCTGAAATTGCTGGATGAAATGTATTTTTTAGGGTAATTTTTACACCTCCGTGATCGTCAAATGACTCTGCAGATTCCACAGCCCCTAGACCATGTATCGACAGATGTCTGCGCCCTATTCCAATCCAATCATCTGGCTTTGAGATTAGTATATGTAAGCCGGAATCAAAATGTACTTTCCTAATTGAATCCGCCGCTGCCGTCCACCACAACTTACGCTGATTATCTTCAATTGGCCATTCGATATCTTGCCTTCCTGATTCAATGGCGGATATGTATGGAAGGCAAAACTCTTCAAATCTTAAAATCAGGTCTCTGTGAATAATCATTTTTCTTTCATTCATTATTGACCAAACTCCTCCAGATTCTACCCTTAGGTCTTCCCATGATTCTTCTGCCAATTCGTAATTTACAGAATCACTATCTGTATTTGGCCAGAGAGGAATAATCAGGGAAGGGTTTGGTAAGTCCTTATGATCAAGATTCAAACTAACAACTAGGCCATCTTGAGAACTCTGAGACCATACAAAACGGTGACGTTTTGTTGTAGAAACTTCCCATGTTGAAGTAATTAAACCTGAGCATATCGGAGATGAGGCGGGGCTTTCAACAAGCATCCTAACTTCGTCCTCATCCTCTAATTTACTATACACTCCAAGTCCTCTTGTTTGCCAATCTAGTGTATTTTCCGTCCAATTCTTAGGGTCTCTACTAGAGGGAATTTTGATCCCTGAATTTTTCAAGAAAAATTCTTGATGCTCTAAAGCAGCATGGGCTAATCTACGACCTAAACTCTGCCCTAGCCTCTGTTCCAAACCCAAGAACCATGTCTCGAATCCGTTGGTGGAGAATCTAGAACCATAATGATTGATTTTTGAGGAATAATTGTCTTTTATCAGTCCATCAGAAAGGTATAACCATCGTTGTTTGATCCTATCGATAGGGTCAGATGGAGGTTTTTTTCGATTGAGGAAATCAAAAAATCCCATGCGATCATCCATTGATGAATTTTTCAATTCGGTCGAAGGCTGTAGACAATACTTCGATGGGGGGTAAGCAGACCATACGAAAATGCCCAGAACCAAATTCAGGAGAGAATCCAGAGCCATGCACGACCAATACATGTTGTTGGTGGAGAAGATCTAGAACCCATTGTTTGTCAGAAGTTATGGATTCATCTGTAATCCTAACAAATAGGTAAAAAGCACCTCCTGGTACTTCGCACTCCAATCCATCTATCTCTGTAATTCTAGTCATACAATAATCCAATCTTTGCTTTACTCTGGAACGATGCCCTTCTAGCCAATCGTGTTCATCGGTTAAGCCAGCCAAGTATCCATGTTGAGCAGGTGTGGAAGCACACAAGCGGCTTCTCAATAATCTCTCAACTCCATCACGAACCAACTCTAGGCGACCCTCGGTGTCATGCCATGCCATGTAGCCAATGCGCCAACCTGGAGCGAAGTATACCTTAGAAACCCCATTTAAAACGATTACAGGAGAAGTTTTCGATCTTGAGGCTATAGAGCAAAGTTCGCCTGTGAAATCAAGTGCATCATAGATTTCATCAGCAATAATGGTGCACTTGGGATATTCTTTGGTAATATCTAGCAAGGCATCTATTTCCGAGGAAGTTAGTACATTTCCAGTAGGGTTATTGGGGTTAATAAGCACAAGAAGACGAACACTATCATCCATCTTGGCTTTGATATCTTCTAGATCAATCCGCCATCCATCGTTTGGATTTAGGCGATATTCAATTGTGCTTGCACCATACATCTGAGGATAAGCCATGTAAGGAGGATAATGAGGACCTGGAGCAAGTACCTTTGACCCCTCTTCTAGAAATGCGGCGAATATTATTTGCAAGGCTTCGGTAACACCGTGTGTAACATAGACATCGTCTTCTGAACAATTCCAGCCTTTGCCGGATTCAGCTTTGGCAATAGCCTGCCTTAGGGAAGGAATTCCGTATGAAGGACCATAGCCATTATCCTGAGAATCCAATGCTTGTTTGTAGGCAGCAATCATATGGTCTGGGGTTGGCAATCCTTCGTATGCCAATGGGTCTCCAATGTTTAGTCGAATAATTTCATGCCCTTGTTTTTCCAATTCAATGGCAGGGACTACAACATCTCTAATCGCATATTCAATTGATGCAGCGCGCTGAGATACATCGACTTGTTCGACCATTTCTCTCACAACCCGAGTAGATTACGAGCAGCTTCCAATGCATCGGGTATGCCATCCGAGTTTGAACCACCGCCTTGAGCCATCGTCGGACGGCCTCCGCCGCCACCATTGATGTGACCGGCGATGGCTCCTAGAATCTCATTTGCATCGTGTTTCTCGGCAGCGATGGTTCCTTCGGTGCTGGCGACGATTAGTTTCCCGCCTCCATCTCTAGTTCCTAGAACCGCTAGAGTCGGAGTTTGAGGATCTCGTGTTAATTGGCTTAGCATTGACATAACTGCTTTCATGTCGCCATCAACTTCCATAATGGCATAGCGAATTCCGTCTTTTTCTATAGCGCCATCGCCACCTCCGCTGGTCCGCAGCCTTACGATTTCTGCTTCTAAAGATTCAATCTTCTTCTGCTGAGTTTTCCACTCATCGAAGAAACGTGAAACCGCACCTGGAAGGTCCTCAGGAGATACCCCTAGAACCTCGCTTGATTCGTTCAAGAGGCGTTCCTGAATTCGCGCATGCTCGCGTGCCGTCTCCCCTGCCACGATTTGCAGACGCTCGACCCCGTCTTGGACTTGACTAGACCGGATGATGCGAAGTTCAGCAACTTTGCCGGTATTATCGTGGTGCGTCCCTCCACAGGCCTGCACATCATGGTCGCCGATTTTGATTATTCTAATCTGACTATGTTTGGGCGGGCCGCCCTGATATAATTCGAAGCCGAATTGCACATCTGCTTCTGCTCTATCTAGAACTAATTTTTCTACAACAGGATTCTTTGCAATGATGTCATTTGCATGATCTTCAATCTTATCCAAATCATCCCGAGAAAGTCGGGAATAGTGAGTTAGGTCAATTCTTGCATATCGCCCACCCTTGTTAGAACCGGCTTGCCAAATATGGGGGCCTAGAATAGCACGAGCACTTCCACCTACAATGTGGACCGCGGTGTGGTGGTCCATGAGTTGCCGTCTTCTTTCCCAGTCGATTTTACCAGTAATTTCTCCTTCTTCAACGGAGGAATTAGTAAGGTGATAGATTACTCCACTTTCTATTCTAGTATCGACTACTCTTGCGATTCCTAAACTTCCTTGGTCACCAAGTTGACCGCCCCCCTCGGGATAGAATAGAGTACTATCCAAAACTACAGAATGAGTAGGTGTTTCGACAACCTCAGAGGATAGATTAAGTGAGTCAATTTGTGCCTGCGTAAGTGGCTTACAATCGAGAACTACTGCGCTGAACTCAGTTTGACTTGTGTCGGAATAGTAATCTTGTCGAGTAGGAGGGAAGTAAGATTGGAAAATTCGCCCTTTTTCCTTATCCATTGCCGCGGCCTTTGTTCTCTCTGCATTTCTAGCCGCCATATCAGCTGCGAAGCCCACTCTAACAGAGAGATTTTTCCAGCCTAATTTTCTTGCAATGGAAACTACCATTTCGGGGTTCAGGCCTCTTTCTTCTGCTAAGCGAAATAGAACCTCATCTGGCGCGTTTTGAGCATCTTGTGGAAGTTCTCTAAGTGCAGTTCTAACCGCAGCTTCACCCTTTCTCAACATCTCATGGTAGCGAGCCTCTTCTAAATCTAGAATGATTAGAATTCCGTCCCTATTCTGGAGAAATCCATTCATATCGAGGTGAGTGTCGATATGATGTGCAGCCAAGTCGCGTAGGGAGATATCAATGCCTAAATCCCCCTTCATTCTACAAACTCTACGCGCCATCATTCGAACGAGATAACCCGCTTTTGCATTACTGGGTACTAAGCCATCACCCAACATATTGCAAATTGCATGCATATGATCTGGGATCGCATAAATCGAAGAAAGAGGCTCAGTGAGGCGTTTTAAGTCGGAAACCGATATCTCAACTCCACCATCTCCCAATCTTTCAACAAGTCTCTGATACAATGAGTCGACATCGGTTCCAACATCAATGTTGAGAATTCCAGCAAGTTGAGATAATTCAGCAAGTAAGTCATCTGTATCGACACCCAATCCTAATCCTTCAACCATCGAATCAAAGCCGGCGATTTGTTTCAACCAATTGACTGACTCTGGATAGATCGCTTCGTAAATTGTAGATGTTCCTGCAGCAGCCCAACAAAACCTCTCCAAACCATATCCTGTGTCGATAATCTGTAGAGGCATTTCTCTGTATCGAAGACCTTTGATTTCGACATCTCCATCTTCATGCTCCTCTAGATTCATGAATACCAGAGTAGCTAGCTCCAGCCCGCCGACTATCACTTCTAGAGCAGGGCCAGCATTTCCACCTCCTGACCATGGATTTTCGATGTAAGTGATCTCCTCAGGTGTAATTCCGAATGTATTGACCAACATATCATCGCAATATCGAACACATTGGTCAATCCAGTAAATCACATCCCCATCATCTGGTCGATTAAAGGCGTGATGAGCCATCATTTCGAAGGTGGTTAAATGCCTGCCAGAACGGCCTACTGCAGCAACATCGGTTAATCGAATACAGGGCTGGCTTATCCCTAGAGGATTTGCCGGTGGAGGCACCAATCCACTAGTTACATGTGGCTGGAAATCAGCGATTGAGGCAATGGTCAAGTGAATATCATCTCGCCATCTTGCCAATACTGGATATGGGTCTATTCTAGCATGTCCTCTTTGTTCAAAGTAATCGAGGAAGGTTTCACGCATGGCATCTTTCAATTCTTTTCCACGCATAGGAAATCCATTGATTATTGGATTGCCAATAAATGTGTATGAGTCTTCAACCGTATCACCAGAAGTTGTACGATTTTGGTCTCGTGACCAAAACCTGAGACCGGTGACAGAACAAACTCTGCATGAGTTTCCTGACTCTTCCCAGAAGGGGATATTTGTCTCTCCAAACGCCATCACTGCCCCTCCCTGCAGCCTACCCATCAAACAAGTTGTCTTGAAAGCAATTGTTCATCTTGCTGCGGCGCGTTGAAATCAATGGTGCTTCACGAGTTGTCATGAGCGCTGCTTGGCGTGAGCATCTTCACAGTGATGGAGATGGGAGAATGCGCATCTCCAAACATGGTTCTATGCTCACTGATGCAGTATTAATTTCAGATCAAAATCACATGGACGCTCATAGTGACGACCGTTCTCCAGAGCAACTCTGCAATACTGCAGGAATTCCTGGAATCGTCGGTGATGCTTGGGCAATGGCTGATTGGCATTTTGGCTATGGATTTCCAATTGGAGGAGTAGTTGCGACCGACGTAAATGCAGGTGAATTAGGAGGTGCAATATCCCCGGGTGGAGTGGGATTCGACATTAATTGTGGAGTTCGTCTATGTTCCCTAGATGTGGAGATTTCAGACATTGAACCTAAATCCTTAGTTGGCGCTCTTGCAAATCACATCCCTGCTGGTGCTACCAGCAAAGGTGGGGTTCAACTAGATGAGACTACAATGGCCTCTGTTCTTTCAGAGGGCGCGAAAGCAGCAATCGACATCGGGTGGGGTGAATCTGAAGATTTACTGGCAATAGAATCCAATGGGTTACTGGAGAGTACGGAAAGAAATGTAGGGGAAAGAGCTCAGAAACGTGGAATGAAGGCTCTTGGAACATTAGGTTCAGGCAATCACTTCCTTGAATTGCAAGTAGTAGATAGGATAGAAGATCCTGTTGCAGCCAATGCATATGGCTTGAGAGAAGGGCAAGTCACGGCGATGATTCACACAGGGTCAAGGGGGCTTGGCCATCAGGTATGTAGTGAACATGTGGCAACAATAGAGAGTAAATATCAACGCGATGGAGACCATTGGGTTGCTCCAGATTGGGATTATCGTTTACGCGATAGACAACTTGCAGCAGCACCGATTTACAGTAGGGAAGGAGCGGCCTATCTTGATGCCATGCGAGCGGCTGGAAATTACGCCTTTGCAAACCGTTCTGCACTAACGCAAAGATTGAGAAATGTGCTTAGAACCCAACTAGGATCGGACGGTGAATTAGATGTTGTATACGATGTTAGTCACAATATAGCAAAAGTCGAGGAACATATTGTTCATGGTAAATCTTGCAAATGTTGTGTCCATAGAAAAGGTGCTACTAGGGCTTTGGGCGGAGATCACCCTGAACTGGCCAACCGATTCTCAAGTGTTGGCCAGCCTGTTCTGGTACCGGGTGATATGGGAACTGCTTCTTGGGTTTTAGCGGGGCCAAAGAAAGGGGCTAATGATGCATTTTCTTCGTCTTGCCACGGGGCTGGAAGACAATTGTCTAGAACAGCAGCAAGGAAATCCGTCGATTCATTAGCCCTAAGAGAAAGACTTGAGGCTTCTGGAATTCATGTTCGGGCGAAAACTCCGAATGTGCTTGCTGAAGAAGCGCCTGAGGCGTACAAAGATGTGGACGAGGTAATTGCTCTTACAAATGCAGCGAATCTAGCTAGACCTGTGGCCAGACTGAGGCCGTTTGCTGTGATTAAAGGATGAGAAAAAGATATCACTGTCTTTCACGATATTCTATTTCAATAACATCGCCGTCTTCCATGACATAATTTTCGTATTCGAAATTCTGTTGACCATTTACGAACATCAC
>DALV01000047.1:0-3263 GCA_002496905.1 Euryarchaeota archaeon UBA105
CAGAGTCTTCTGCTCCGATTCGAGCGCCATGTATTCATCTTCATTCATTCCAGGTGGTAAAATTCCTGCAATTATTCCTTGAGATTCTAGTTCTGCGGCGGCCTCTCTTCCTTGTTCTAGCATGAACCAGCACAGTACTACTGGGAATCCGATAACTACGACCACTGCAACGAAATTGTATGGATAATTGTCAATTTGAGTTATGTCGATCGAGGACAAATAAGATGCAATGGCCCCGAAGAGAACTAGACAGCCACCGATTCCTGAAAAGTAGACTGTGCGCTGAATATTATCAAAACCATCAGCGCTGGATTCCAAAATATGTGGAGAGAAAAACGCAATCATGCTGAAGATTAGCATCAATGAGATATCGAAGTCAACTTTACCATCGATTGAATTGGCATAGATTACAAATTGAGTGAAGATGATAATCATCGAAGCGGATTTTACCTTCTCGGCCTTTTCTTCATCGCTAGAATCGGAGTTATGAATTGAATATCCAAACCAACCAGCGATAATTACCCAAGCAGCGGTCTGGAAGTGAACTCCGGGACTTACAAACCATGCCGAGAAAAATTCGCCAAACATTTCTGCGTCTTCTACAATCTCCCCGAGTGCCGCCCAAAGTACGAATGGAAGTAATGCAAGTAGCGTTCTGTCAGAGCCATCGACTCCCAGATGCCTCAACCAGCCAGACATTGCTACGACGAACATGGCCAGAACGATTCCATAGGTCATGGTGTTGACCATGTTGTAACCAGAATCTCCAGTTGATTCTCCAATAACCGGATCGAGATAATATTTGTAGACAAAATCAGATAATGGATTTGAGAAATCCATTGAACCAAGGAATGCTCCAATACAGAATAATGTCATTATTACGGCGAGCACTTGGATTACCAAACGCTCGTAATCGTACCACTCCTCTAGCACGTTCACGGCCCGTCGAGAAAGCACCTGCGCTTAGGCGTGGCGGCTGGAGAAATCACTCTTCGCCGTAAGAAATCAACTCGTCATCTGCCAATTCCAACATCTCAGCGACTTCTTCCTCGTCATCTGGGTCGACTTGAGCAGACTTGAATCTGCGTTCACGTCGGCGTCGAGCATCGGCGAGTCCGGGAACTAATGCGTCGAAGGCATCGGATGATCCTTTACCGGTATCATATGTGTCAAGACTTCGAGATTGAATTCGCATACGCTTGCGATCTTGTTCTAGACCATGTAGGACTGTTCCATGTTCGGCTCCATTCAGAATATTCTCAATTGCAGGGGTTGCTAATGCTAGACCGTCCTCGTCCCCAATTACCAAAACTGTAGAACCATAGATTGCCATCTCGGTTTGGGACATCTCTTCGATTAAGCTTCGAATGCGTCCGTTCCTTCCGATTAATCGGCTTCGCATTCGTCGTGTCTGGTTTGGCTGACGTCCTACCCATTCACGAATGTCGTACATTCGGAGGAATACCTCGTCATCGAGTAATTTTACCGCGCGATTTGGTGCTAGTCCACGCCCAATCGCGCGGATTACATCAGGCATTTTCATTTTCAGGATTGGATCGATTTCATCGACTTCCCAAATAGCCGATATATCACCGGTTTGGGAATCGATTTCCAAACTCGCCCCACTTGCTTTCTCAAGCATCTTGCGAGTACGCCCAGCCTTGCCAATTAGCACCGCTATGCGGTCCTTGGGTATGCGGGCTAGTAGTTCCACGAAAACGGGCGACCCGCCCTCCCGTTTTAATCCCCGCCCGAAAGCGCTGGGTAGGTTGGAACTGGTTCCTCGAGCACCCTTAACAAAGAGTCAGCGAGATTTACCTCGTATCCTTGTCGATTAATCCACTGAACTAATCTAGTTACATCTCGAACTAGGAACTCATTTGAGGAAGGATGAGCGCTAACTACTGCTTGACCGACATCAATTACCCATGGTTCGCCATCGTACCAGAGAATGTTGTATTCGCTAAAGTCTGCATGAGCAAGGTCACAGGTCTGCCAACAAACAGCAAGAATCTCAAGAAGGTCGTCGAAGACTCCTTTCGGATCATCGATAGTTATGTCCTTGAGGCGAGGAGAAGGTTCACTTTCATCACCGATTAAATCCATCACCAAGACGTTGTTTAGAATCGCTCTGGGTCTAGGAACCCTGATTCCGGCTTTCCGCATTCGACGTAGGTTGCGGTATTCCTTTCGAACCCAGATCTTTACTAATTCACGATGACGACGCTTTAATCCACCGAATCGTGGGTCACCATCGATGTATTTTGCAAGACTTTTGAAGACGGCATTTGTAGTATGGAAAATCTTCACTGCAGCCGGTCCTTGATTTGTTGTTGCATGAAAAACGTGAGCCTCCTTACCGCGAGCGATTGGATAATCGACAGTTTCTATCTCACCTGCCTGCATCAATTTGTGCAAAGACATCAGAGTGGAACGGTCGAAGACTGCGTCGAATACTCGCCTATCGACCCAATCGTATTGACCAGAGCCAAGAACACCTTGCAATTTGTCTTCGATTTCCTCAAACATTCGCTTGAAGCGTGGTTCCGCCATCCAATCATGTTGCTTGGCCGATCTCATTAGAGCGTCTGGGTCAAAATCTTCCCAGTCGGGATCTGCCATCTTCCTCACCCGAAGAATGAGTCGATATCATCGTCGTCATCAGCAAAGGTCGAACTCTTCGGCTCTTCAACAACTTCTTCTTCAGCCGCTTCGACTTCTTCGGCCTCTTCGGTTGCTGTATCCTCTTCCACTGCACCGGACTCGACTACTTCGTAATCATCATCCTGTTCATGAATTTGATCGTCGGTCATTCCGAATAAGTCGACTATCTCAGGCAAGACGCCTTTTCGTGAAAGATAGATTGACTGCGTCTTTGTATAGCGCATCCTTACATCTGCTCTTGAATCTTGGAAATCCCATGGTTGAACGATTACTAGGTCACCCTCACGGACCCATTGGCGTCTTCGCATCTTTCCTGGAATACGTGCCAAACGACTCTCACCATCTGCGCAAACCGCTCTAACTCTTCGACCGCCAAGAATTTGGTCTGCGATGGCGAACATTTCGTTGATTTTCTTATTCGGGAGGGTTACGCGGATTTTATCGCCGGCACCAGATTCAAGCCGCGCCAGCAACTCTGTATCCACACGCTCCTCCCGTCTCGCCATTGGGCATCGGTCGAGAGACCCCTATGTGAAACCATGCCCTATTGATTAGACCGGAAAACGGTCATTATGGCTAACTCTCTACCCATTAGATGC
>DALV01000047.1:3658-4266 GCA_002496905.1 Euryarchaeota archaeon UBA105
GTAGCCATTATGATACGGACGTGAGGGGGGCCCTAAGTAGATGAGATGTAAGAAATACTAAACACCCCAGTATTAACCAAAGGATATGAGTAAACTAAAACCGAAGATTATTGTATTGATAATATTTGGATTAATTATACTCATTGCTGGTATTATCATGGTACAAACTGGATTTGCAACCTTTGAGGATAACGAGCCTAGAGTTGGCCTCTACATTGGTGGTATTTTTACAATAATTGGAGGCGTTTTTTTGACATTTGGTGGGATAATATATCTTAACTTCGATGGTTTGAAAAAAATGTTTCTTCGTACAGCTGGCAAGGTTGCTGATGCCTATGAAGAAGAGAGAAAACAAGAGAAAATGTAATTCTATTCCTCTACTTCAGTAGGGGATATGTCAGAACAAGAAAGGACTTGCAACCAAAAATGATCCAATCAATAATCCCCCAATAATGTTCATCTGGAAAATCTTGGGATACTCCTCTCTCATCCCCCATGAAAACGTCTTACGAATCCATACTTTCTGATTGACCAAGCAATTTGCTACATACAGGAGTATAGACACGCCAATCGAAATCCGAATGTAATCAAGTGTCGTTAAGTCCATG
>DALV01000042.1:0-758 GCA_002496905.1 Euryarchaeota archaeon UBA105
GGCAGCAATCAGACATACCGCTAGGGCACTGATTGACGAAATCGGCCTATGAGATAAACCCGATTTGCTAAATCTGCGCCTCGGATTCATAACTGATGGGCCTGACGAGTCAATATGAGTAAGCGCTGGTACCAAGAGAATCGGCGCGACCCTTGGCGTCGACAAGCCAAGTCCAAAGGATACAGGGCTCGTTCTGCCTACAAACTCAAGCAAATTCAAGAGAAATTTCAACTAATCAGAAAATCCGATGTTATCCTAGATGTAGGATGTCACCCTGGTGGATGGACGCAGGTTTCTGTTGAGGAGGCTGGGTTAGAAGGTGTAGTGATTGGTGTAGACTTGAAATCTACATCCCCTGTTGAAGGTGCAAGCATCATTCAAGGAGATATTTCAAAACAAGAGACAATTGATAGAATTGAAGAATTACTAGACGGGAGAGAACTGAATGTTGTTTTGTCGGATATCTCACCAAAATTGACCGGAAGATATGATACAGACCAAGCCATTTCTCTAGAACTCTCGACTATGACTCTGGATGTAGCAATGGGGATATTAGCCCCTGGGGGGGCATTTGTTACCAAAATATTCCAGGGTGTTGGAATTGAAGGTTTGATTTTGGCCGCAAAAGATCGGTTCGCTAACGTCCAACGTTTTGCGCCAATGGCTAGTCGTAATGCCTCATCTGAGACATACCTAGTCTGTCGTAATCGTTTGCCTAAACCACGTAAGGGAGCACGTGGGAAGAGTGCTTATTCACA
>DALV01000042.1:1167-7433 GCA_002496905.1 Euryarchaeota archaeon UBA105
AAAGAAGAGGAATGAATAATTATTCCGAATCTCTATCGTATGGGACAATGTTTTGCCATTCAGAGGCATCTGAACGAGCTACTATTGCCTCAACCCAATCTGTATCTGAGCAATTAAAAACTTCGTGAGGAAGTCCGGGTTCGATGTAGAACATATCTCCAGCACTATGGATTACTGACTTTCGACATCCGGGTCCAAATTCATGCCTTACTGATCCTTTGAGAAGGAATATCATTACATCGAAGTCAACATGGATGTGGGCTTTAGCAATGCCCCCGGGTGGAATGAATGCCTTGTTCATCGATAAGGCAGTAGAGGGGGTGTTTTTTCCTGAAAGGCCAGGACCATATTCGATATTGTTCCAACCTCGGACCTTATCTACATCACGTAGACCATGAATGCCCCCTGCATCCTCGATATATTTTGAAAGGTCAACTTGTTCTCCACTAAGTGAAAGTTCAGATTTGTCCATCGCTATCCCTGAGATTCCGTAAAGGCTTGTGAATTTCAACCCATTCCAAGTTTGAAATCAAAATACTGAGGGCATGTTACTGCCATCTAGTCGTCGGTCAACGCTAAAAGGGAAGGGTCGCTCGCCCGCCTCGCTGAGGGACAACGTAATGGCACCAAGAACAGACATCTGCACCTCGTCCGGCCTTCCATTGGTGGAGAACAAGAGCACTGAATTCCCATGCCCAGAGTGTGGAGAATCAATTGGACGTAGCGAGAGATGTCGAGTTCAGGCAGTAGCCTATGTTTGCCCAAATTGCGGTTTTGAGGGTCCCTGATTCCTCACCAGGTGAATCTACATGGGTCATGTTGTTGTGAAGTACAAGGTCACTATTGACCAGCCAGAAGATGGAAGCCCTGACTACGAGGGTATTGCCAATACCATTTCATCTATGGAAGAGGTCCAAGCATGTGAGATCAAACCTCTAGCATTCGGTATGATGTTCATTGAAGTTCAAGCAGTTCTCGGAGAAGGAGAAGGCATTGTCGATGGATTCGAATCAAGAGTTAGAGAAATCGACGAAAATGTCGGACAAATCGAAGCTCTAGAAATGGGTCGACTCTGATATAGAGGTCTATATCACGTCTAATAGTGGTCTAATGGTGACCGCATAAATTCACGCATCAATACAGTCGCGTAAGTGCCAGGTGGCAGGGTAAATCTAATTCGCAAATTTGCTCCTTCAGGATGCCACCTATCTGCCTCATCAGGGCCATTTTCCCAACGTTCGGACAAAGAATCCTCGGAGAGCAATGTAGCCTCTTCTACGTTGAAATTGCGAAATACCACGCTCAAAGGACGCCTTGTACCATTGGTTGAGAGGTTTGGGATTTTTTTCACGCGCCAGTCGATATTATCCAATTCAGTACTTTGAAGCGCCTTGGCCTCAATTCCCCCCGGGACTCCCTGTGCTAAACTTACATCCTGTCCTGGCAAAGGCCCTGTGACTGCTAGTCGGCCAAGCTTACAATTTCGTTTGCACCTATCTAGATTAGTTTCAGTTACCAAGGCCATCTTGGAAACATCAACTCTGCCACTGGCCTGTATGGGTGCAACCAAATCACCTAACTCAGGTTCAAGAAGGTCCAAACCCGCTTCTAGTCGGCCAGCTAATGAGTGGTTGAAAGCAAGGGATTGTAGAGAATGTATTGTCAACAATTGTAGGGAAGGTGGTAATGCCCTAAACCCCTTGAGATAATTTTCAGGATTGTCGATCAATGTTTCTAGAATTCTCTTTTCATACCCTAAGTGGCCGGGAGCCTGTTCTAGACATGCTGATGGATCTTTGTTATCCAACCACATTTTGCGAAAAGCGCTTACATCCTCTGTCATTCTAGTCCCTGGCATACCGAGATAAAGGTCTACTGCCCTCTCATAATCACCCTCTATGACCGCTCGACCAACCTTAGGTGTGACAGGTCTAGTTGCCCCAAATCTTTGGGGTCCAATCCAATTTGGAAAGGCATCATCACCTAGCCTTTGAGCCATACCTTCTCTAATTTCTAAGACTCTTCTCATCGCTTCTTTGGCATCAAGAGGAGAGCCATCAGCATCACAACATCCACGCACTGTAATAGTGAACCGATTTCCATCGTGGTCACTCATGCCCACCTTTTGGTGAGTGCGTCCTAGGATTTCCAATTCAGTATCAGGGATTTCGACTGATTCCACCTTATGCCTTGGCGCGTCGATAACCAATAATTGGGTTGTTACCGCCCTTTTATCCTTAAGTCCGGATGAGAAAATTCTCTTTCGACTAATTCCACACGCTCCAGCCAATCTTCGTAGGTAACGATTGGTTTCCCAGTTGTGGAGAGTTGCCCTTACAACTGTAAATCGACCCTTTTTGTCTAGGGCAGGAGTACGGGATACTTCCTCTACTCTAAAGTCCTCAATTCGTACCTTCAGTAGCCCGCCAATACCTGGGCCATCATGGGCCCAACGGTCTAGACCTAGATACCTCTCAATATCCTCTGCGTTGCCTAAATCAAATGTGGCTTTAGCCAAAATTTCACCGCCCTCAGAAGCTGAGGTCGGCGAACTCCTTCGCTATATCGGAACAAAGATCCTTCAGAATCTTGTCCGCTTTGGCTCCTTTCTTGACTCTAACATAGAGTTCTGGTTCGTCAAGGTCAGGGTGACCGGTGAAGAAATTCGCATACTCGACCTTGTCATTAGCGTTCAGGCGAGACCTGAACAATTGCAGTGTGGAGTGGTCCTCGCCAATCAGACGCAATCGGATTTCGGACCCTTCATTCTTGAGTAGCTTCACTGGCATGACGAGCGCGCCACCGGACCTCCCCTTTTGAGGCCTTTCATCAGATTGCTGGACCCTAAGGGTCCAATTTACTGCTTGAATTATTTAGCCCTTGGTGATGGGAACGCTAATGGTTGCAGACCCCGGACTAGAGATTCGGGTCGCCCAAGCCTTTGAAAAATCAGCTCCCGCAATAGTCGTAATCAGCATACTGCTAACCATTGTCACTGGCCTGGCTTTAAGCCCAATGCCCGAATTTCAAACAGACCTCGCTGCATTCGCTCCAGATTCAGATGCTGATGCAGCAATTGCAAGAATGGAAGAGGTGATGCCACCCTCTCCACACCGAATTTATGTCCATATTGAACCAACACAGGAAGGAGCAAATGTATTGGAAATGGGGGCTCTTCAGCAACTTCACTCCGATCTTGAAGCAATAAACTCTCTTTCCACCTCAAATGGGGATTTCATAACTTCCCACATAAATGCGGCTCAAATTCTTCAAGTGGCTCTTGAGGAAAGAGATCAGGAAGCTCGGAATATATCAGACTTCAATAATTGGGAAGAGTTGCTTGAAGCGATTGTTGTAGATGAAGAATGTACAGATGCAATTGGCGAAGAAAGAGCGATTGCCACGGCTTCTTTTGCTAGATCCGTTATGCTTCACTCCGATTTTAACTACGAACCGATTTGTGATTGGTTGGCAAATGGAGGTGAAGGTGATCCGACGCCAACAGCATCGAGCACAATGTGGGTTATCGAAATAGAAGGAGACTTAGATGCAGAAGATAGACTGCAAAAAGCGATACAACTACGAGATGTTTTGGAAGAGAGGTCTCAAGCAGAAGGCTCTGCTTTGGATTATGGAGTAGTTTCAGACGACTTAGTCACCAATGATATTAACGAATCTACTTTGGATAATCTACTCTGGTTGCTTATCCTTTCTATCCTAGTGGTTGTTCTAGTCCTAGCACTTGCCTTCAGATCAATAATGATGGTGGCCGCTCCATTGCTTGGATTGACGGCCGCTTTGGTTTGGACATACGGCATTAGAGCACTAGCGGGATCAGAATTTTCAATTCTAGAAGTTGCCGTTGCTCCTGTTGTCTTGGGTTTAGGTATCGATTATTCAATTCACTTACAACGCGCCTATGAGAAGGCACGGGAGACTTCTATTAGCCCCGCGCAGGCATGGGTACAATCATTTTCTATTCTAAGAATAGCACTTACACTATCTGTGATAACAACCGCATTTGCTTTCCTTGCTAATTTCCTATCTCCTTTACCTCCTCTGAAATCTTTCGGGTTGACATTGGCTTTGGGCGTTGTATCTGCCTTTGTTGCCAGCACAGTCACCGTGGGCGCCTTGCACGTATTGGTTGAGAAAACTACAGGAGTCAGTGCCCAAAGGTCAATGGAATTACCCGGATTTACTACCATTGCTACTGAGTTTCAAAGAAGGCATACCGCACTAATTCTACTAGCTGTAGCTGGACTTACACTTTCATCGGTTGTAGTTTCTGTTGGGCAGTTAGATACTAAATTCGAGTTGACCGACTTTTTAGGTGAGGAAATGGAAGTAATTGAAGTTAGAAACTCGATGTATGAATCATATGACGTAGAGGCTTTGAAATCAGTTGACATACTTATTGAACCATCTCCTGGAATGGAAGCTCTTACTGGTGAAAGAGACCTTCTTAAGGAGTTAAATCGACTAGATGAGGATTTGGCATGGACAACAAATGTTGTAACGCCAGAGGGTACATCTAGGCCCTCTTATGATGGATTATACCCCATTTTAAGGGACGCAATAGAGACCGATGAAAACTTTGGAGAGATGTATAACTTAGGTGTCTTTGACGGTGCCGTTGATGTAACTGGAGAATTTTCAGAAGGTGATCTGGCTTCAGCTGTTGGCTATCTACTAGCAAACGAAACAATTGGCGAACCAATACGGGGCCAAACATGGGGAGAAAGAACAGCAAATTATGTTGCATTAACCGATGATGGTAACGCCATTAGGTACCTCAGGATGCGAGTAGATGTTACCGCTGGAAATAGCGAGGAATCTTCTGGATTGGCTAATCAATTCAAGGAATTTGAAAATAGTTTAGAAGAGGCTACAGGAGCCCGAGTTCATCTGAGTGGAGACCTGATTCTCGTCCATAATGTCCTATCTGGTCTAGTTATTTCTCAAGTTGAATCTACTGCTTTCAGTTTGGCAGTTTCCCTATTCGTATTAGTGGCCCTGACACGAAGGTTTGGACCTTCAATGGTGGTAATTCTGCCCGTCGGGTTAGCCGGAACTTGGGTTGTTGGAGCGATGGCTGTTTTAGGTATCAATTGGAACGTGTTGACAGTGATGATTACCGCTCTGACAATCGGCCTGGGTATTGATTATTCCATACATGTTTGGAGGAAATTTGAGGCAAATAGAGAATCGGGGATGGGGACTTGGGCATCAATGAGAGACATGTATGCTACAACGGGTTCGGCCTTGATTATGTCAGCGGGTACCACCATCTGTGGATTCATGGTGCTAATTCTATCTCCGGTACCTGTCATCAAGGACTTCGGGCTAGTGAGTTCGATTTCTGTCGCCTTTTCATTAATTCTAGCATTAATGGTTCTCCCTGGACTTCTGGCCGCAGAAGTTCGAAGATCAAATCTAGATTGAAGGGTTTTCATTCTGCGGCTTTGTCAATGGCAGAGGAAACCCTTTGCATATCCAAACCTTGTTCTCTTGCAACAAGTGCTAGAGCCATCCATAGAGTAACAGGGCCCAATGCTCGTCTTTTTCGTTGAGCCCGTCTAACCACCTCATTATTTTCTAAACCAGATTGTGATGCTATTAATTCGATTAGAGTTGGGATACTACCCTCTGCACGATCGATTGGTATCGGTGAATTAGAAGATTCTGAGTGGGGATTTTCACTCGACCTAGCGACCTTTGGACGGGAGAAGTTTTGTCCATTTTTTGGTTCATTGTTTTTCTCTTCTCTAGTACTAACCTTAGGTTGAGAAAAATCCGAGGTTGAATCCTTACTCTCTTCTTTGGCTGGGGTTTTGTAAGGAGGAGGTGATAACATCCTTCGAGTCATTGGCCTCCAGCCTAAACTTGGAATTTCTAATTTGACCCCCTCAACTAGGTGCAAAGCCTCACCCTTCAGAGAAATCCAACCAGCGTCTGTAAGTGCCTCCACTACACTTTGGGATTCTTCAGGGGAAAACCACTGCATTTCCAGAGACCATAGACGTACAACATCCGCTTTGTTGATTTCTTGAGGTTCTAAACCATCAAAAATTGTGAAGAGTATGCGAGATATATCGGTCTGCTCACTCATGCTCTTCTTTCACACTCCGGCAGTTGTATCGCTTGAGGCTTACGTGATTGGGATTTGGCAATTTTGAGAACTTGTAATCATTCGGTTGAATAAGCACCGTGCTCTCGGGCCCCCCCGAAATGGCACGTGACTACATCGCTCGGGACCCCAAAAC
>DALV01000041.1:0-5246 GCA_002496905.1 Euryarchaeota archaeon UBA105
GGCGAATGCTAAGGTACATACTAAGCCTGCTGCAAGGAAAACTTGCGCTTGATCCATGAATCCCCGGACCGGTCAATCGATAATGAATGATATCCTGAGAAGTTCATGGTTGATGCAGGTTCGACACCTGAATGGTGGGATTCAGCAAAACAAGCAATCTCGACCTCAGATATTTTGCTAAATGATGTGATTGAAGAATTTGAGGAGCCCTCATTGAGAAGTAGAGGCGACCTATTTGCGACATTAATCAAATCAATTGTTGGACAGCAAATTTCGGTAGTAGCCGCCTCAGCAATATGGTCCCGATTCGAGGATTTTGTAGGTGAAGTGACACCAGAATCTATACTTACAAAAACTCACCAAGAAATCAAAGAAGTGGGATTATCTAACAGAAAGGTGGAATATATTGTGGGTATAGCTCAGTCTTGGATAGATGGATTTGGTGAAATTGATTGGGATATAATGAGCGACGAAGAAGTAATTGAGGAACTTGTCAAATTACGCGGAGTCGGGCGCTGGACGGTACAAATGCTGCTAATTTTCGCCCTATTGCGTCAGGACGTTTTTCCAATTGATGATATTGGTCTAATCAGAGGTATGGAAAAATTATACAATTCTGGAAAAGCATTGGAAAAAACTCAGTTGTATGAGATTTCTGAAAATTGGAAACCATACCGTACTATGGGTGTCTGGTATATTTGGAGATCAATAGATCCAGAACCCGTAGAATATTGAATCACATCGAATATCCGCGTTTTGGTTGATTTGGTATCTGAGGAGTATTTCCTGATTGAACTCCATCAGCTTCCTCCATAATTATCGTAAGAAGGGTGTGGACAAGCGTCCTCAAATCCTCTAGTTCCCCTCTCAATTCTTCTACAGTAACCTCATCGCTATGCTGGTCCAAATCCCCATCCCCATCAAGGAGAAATCATCTCCTCAAACAAAAGTTCGGAATTCTGGGGTCTATAAACTCCACAGGTTAGCCTATCGGCCAAATTAGGTTTCGCGTATAGTTCAGTTGATTTTCGAATCTATGAATATTGCACGATTTCATTCGCTTTCGGAATCGTCATCCTCGTACTCATATTCTTCATCATCGTATTCGTAATCTTCTTCGTAATATGAATCATCATCGTCGTAGTAATAGTCATCATCACCACTCCTAGACCTGCTAACAAAGAATCCTACCATTACAACTGCAACGAGGAATACACCTCCCATAATGAGGTACACCATCGTATCTTCATCAGTTCCTTCGTCTGTAATTGGTGCTTGCACAACTAACCCGCTTACAGGATGTGCAGGATTGTCAAAGTCATCATCAACAATAATGTACAATACAGGTTGTCCTGGTGCTCCAGCAACCCATTCGAATCTTGCATATACCGATGAGGTCTCAGCAGACAGATCTAGTTCCATACCACTTGATTCAGTCTCCCATCTTCCGTCTCCAGTCAGTTCGTAGAGGTTAATCTCTATCGTACCATCTCTCTTTCCACTGTTGGACCAATATGTCTCGATTACAACAGTTGTATCTTGGAGAGGATCCTTTGGCGTAACAACAACGTTGTCTAGAGATGGGTTGAATTCCATCACTCTCAGAGCAACAGCTCTTGGAGATTGTTCACTACCCAAGCCTTGGATTTCATTTCCTGCCTTATCGGTTGAAGTCACCCAGAACATGATTCTGTCTCCATTTTCAATTGTAAATCCTTCAAGATTTGGTGTGAAGTCAAGCTTTCCTTGGAATACCTGACTTCCTTCCTCCACCAACAACAGGCTTAGAGTGCCGGTATCTTCTGTGCCTGCCACTGGCTGGTTATCTCTTAGGTAAATCCAAGCGACTTCAAGATCGGAATCAGGCATACCGATTTCATCAACAATGGTCAACGATACAAGAACTTCTTCCAGAAGATCAGATTCCAACACAGTCAGGGATGAATCAGGATAACTCATTTGATCGAATAGAACAGTTGGGTTTTTACTGTCCACTGTGATTTTTCCGTCGGTATTTGTAGAGGTAGTTCCCATTCCTGGAACATTTAGGACAGTAGTAGTTACATTCATGGTAGGATTGAATGGCGCCCGCATCGGGAGTGTCATCGAAGCATACCATTCTCCCTCCTCGCTAACATCCGCAAGAGAACTAATTACTTCTGTACCATAAACTAAGGTCATCTCTACCTGTAAGTCATCTGGAACTTCAGTGAATATTTCTCCTGAACCGGCATAGAAGACTTCACCGGTCATCTCGAATTCATCTCCCTGCCTTAGGTAGAGGTGAGCGTCCTCTGTGACTACTATTGGAGGAGTCAAATCAGACATTCCAGAAGCTACGGCAACAAGCGAATTATCTAGCACCCAAGTCAACTCTCCGATGTTATTTACATATGCGACTTCAGTAATCTCATCGATGATGCTGACGCTTGGTTTACATCCAAATTGACCTTCTTCCCATGGGTATTCCCATGATAGTTCAAACATCATTGCGAGTTCTATTACCGCTGGGGTGATTTGCTGTGTCTGTACGGTTAATGGAGACACCATAGAGTCGTCTGCAGTCCATAACTCACCAGTAACAGGATTGTAGGAAACCTCGCCTAGATTGTCATCGAGGCGATCTCCGCACAGCATTATGGTAATATTATCCAGGGTTTGCAATCCATTAGGTTCGCTTATCTGCATAGTAAAGGTATGAGGGACGCCTGCTAGAAGATACCCTGTGTATCTGTCTAGGCTGAATCCATTGTTTACAATTTCAGTAGGCTCATCGGTAGCCACGATTACACTAGCCCAAGAGTTATCGGCACCTGGTCCTCCACCGGTTCCGCCTTCCTGATAACTCAAGCCTGCCCAATCAGTTCCTTCAAGATAAACGTGAACCGGACTATTGAAAGATTGTCCTGAAACATCAATTCCAGCAAAACTCACTTGTTGCTCACCGGTCATTCCGACTGAAAGTGGTTGGACCTGTGAAAGGTATTCTTCTTCCTCAGCGATACCGTTTGAGTTAGCATCATCAGAATCCGCTCTCCAATAGTGCATGGTTATTATTTCACCTCTAGCCTGTGGCTCTTCAATCGTCACAAAGAGGCTGAGTGGTTGAGATGGATCCCAAACCTTCCCGTTAGCATTTTGCAAACCAGATGGAGTCATTACCTGAAGTGGCCCCGCAGTTGGAGGAGTGTAGTCATTGACCATTACCACGATTGGAGGTTGGCCAGATGTGTCTTCGCCGCCTATAGAACCTGATAGTGGACCGATTCTGAACAATTCTGGAGATGCTGAGATTTCCGATAGTCCCGTTGGAGTACTGAATGTTCCAGAGAACACTCCATCGTCATAAGAATCTAGCAGCAAGAGTGACCCCGATAGATTTAGTCGAACTTGGAAATCAGACCCCATTGGCCTTGTATCAAGTGAGTTCTGGAATCTAACCGAACCTGTGACGTTAATTTCACTGCCCTCCAAAATTGGGAATGGATAGAAGGTTGAGAACTGATTCGAAATTAGTCGGTCATATTGGTCACGGATTTCAAATGAGTCGATTTGCAAATCATTCTCTACTGCATTGCCGGTAGTACCACTAGCGGAATTTGCAGGCCATATAGAGACTCCATCGCCGTCGATCGCTTGAGCAATCCAATTAATTCGATCTAAATCATTCCAGTTCCATGAGATATCAAATTTCCAAGTAACCTGAACATCCATCCAACCGTCTCCGCCATCTACTACTGATACTGTGCTAGAAGATGTGTCAAGAGAGATTAACTGAGAGCCGGATGTCTGAGAGAATGCAACTGAACCGGAATTCATACCCCATGAACCATCATCAGAATTGCTCACCTCAAAGGAAATGGTTTCTCCATCTGAAGCATGACCGTCCAATGAAATCGATTCCAATTCGGAGTTATCATACAAATGTCGGTGATTTGTAACAATTTCATACATTGAACCGTCTGGATAGAAAACTTGTGGAACCGTGAAATCTTTGTTCGTAATCATCAATTCATGCAATATCTGCCCATTAATGGAAATCTGCCCTGCGGGCGCAGTGATATTTGTTGGTATGTTGATATTCACTGCACTAGGATTTTCAGCGGCAGCAGTCGTGTGGTAGTTCGCAAGAGAAGTTGTCAAATCTGAAACTGTCTCGTACAGCGAATAAGATATTGCTAATCTAGAAAGCGTAACTGTTTGAGTTGTAGAACTATCTAATGTAACTTCTACCTCTTTCCAATCTCTTGAATTAGCATTTGTATCTGCCCATGAGCTGCTCATAGCTGATATCGAAGCAACTTGGTTCGGAGAGAATGTGAAGTAAGTCAAGTATTGGTCCGATGAAGAGGTGTATTTTTGATACCCATTAACTCCAATATTAATAGAACTATCAAAGCCATCGGAATCAGACGTGATGGCTAGTAGTCCAGAATGAGCGATTGCACCATCTGGGATTAGGATAGTCAAAGTCTCTTGAACACCCGATGTGAGCGATACGTCTAGAGATGTGTGACCCATTTGATTGGGGTTGGAACTTGCTTCTTCTGCCAACATTGTAGTTTGCCAACCGAGGTGGCCACGCCCTTGTGAATATGGGAAGTCCCAATCATCATAATCATCTTCAGCAACGTCAATTGCAACATCTCTTGCAGGTTCCGCATAGATCGGTGTAATCAACATCTCATCGATATATCCATTTGGTGGCAAGGTCACTTCAATTGCATATCCATTAATCGGATTCGTAAAGGAAACATAACCTCCTTGGGTATTATTTGCAATATTATTTCCATTTGCATCAAGTACCTGTACGAGTACATTGTTAGATGCATTTCCGAGGAAATTAATTCTCTTTATTGGCCTAACCGAATCAATGTAATCTGATGTTATTGTACTTGTAATCGCTGTTGAGTTAAGCAAATCATCAATCACCTCAACTCCAGAGGGTATGTTCCAGCCATTGAAATCGAATAATTCTGCAGAAAGAATCCTAGGCCCTCCAACTTCAACATGCCTAATTATTGGAGTGGAAATTGTACTTGATGAAGACAACTCCAATCTTACATTTACTGTAGGGTGAGTTGCAGAATCTAGTCCTGCCAGATTAATCGGGAAATCAAGAGACTCAAAACCAATAATTGGCTCTTGGGTAACCGCATCAATAATTGATCCGGTTACGGTGGAATTATCGTCGATTTTACCTTCAATTTCTACTATACCCATGTTGAATGAGTCCAAGCCGTTCA
>DALV01000041.1:5567-6479 GCA_002496905.1 Euryarchaeota archaeon UBA105
TTCAATTGGCTGACTTATCCAATCTCCAGGGCTGCTGAAATGCCCTTGCCTTACTCCTACATTATCGATGAACCATCCTTGTTGAAGTGAACTTGAGTAACCATACTTATCAGCAGCAATGAACTTGAATCTAACATCGCTACCTGCCCATTCTGCCATAGACATTTCAAAGGAAGTAAAGTCGGTATCTCCGCAACTAACATCGGTCCAAATTGGCATTCCATCCAGATTGGTAAGGATATAATACGTACCAGATACATATGATGACATAGTGTCAGTATACCACCCTGGGTTTACAATTTCCCAAGCTCCACCATCAACTTCAACCATCAAGGCACCACCATTCATGTGCCCTTGCCAGTTACTGTATTCCCAGCACATCCACATATCGAAGGTGAAGAAAGATATTCCAGATTCAGGGACTGAAATTGTAGGGGATACTAAACTCGCTTCTTTTACACTTCCCGTAAAGGACCCTTCTGCCCCAATGGAGTACAGGTATGGGAACGATGCTGCTTCTTCAGGACCATAATCATCTGAAACAATCGGAGTCAAGTCCCATCCACATGTGTAAGAATTTGAGCAAGTTTTGGTATTAGTTCGTGTAAATCCATCAACATCATCAACGAGAGGCTCGGTTACTGCTGAATCTTCAAACCCATGAAGATCGTCGACGTAACCAGAATTCAGAGTAAGGAAACGCCATTCATTTCCTGATGGTGTTGTCGGGGTATTTCCGTCGAGATAAACGCTATACAGGGTTGCTCCAGTTGAGTCTACCGGTCTAAAACCAAAGACGGTTAGACCCTCTCTGCCATCTGGGTCCGAAATACCGCCTGGAGAGCCATATCCTACGCTACCGTCGGTCTGTACGACAAAACGAATGGTTACATTGGCGACCTGATAGGCAGT
>DALV01000093.1:0-1263 GCA_002496905.1 Euryarchaeota archaeon UBA105
GTGGATGATTGTAACCTTGCTAGCAAATCTAGTCAGGAAAGTGGCTTCTTCCATTGCTGAGTCTCCACCCCCTACAACGATAATTTCCTCATCTCGGAAAAATGCCCCATCACAGGTTGCACAGGTGCTGATTCCTCGCCCCTTCTGTGCGTCTTCGCCTTCAGCACCTAACCAAATCGCCTCTGCCCCAGTGCAGATAATCAAAGTCTCAGCAAGAAACTCTTCTCCTTCAACCCAGACTTTGAATGGCCTCTCGCTGACATCGACCTTCTCGACGTTTTTATCATGGACCTCAAGACCAAATCGTTCGGCTTGTTCTCTAAGTTGCATCATCATTTCGGGTCCGCCTATTCCTTGTGGGTAACCAGGGAAATTTTCGATATCAGAAGTAAGCATTAGCTGACCTCCAGATGCATAACCTGCGAACATCAAAGGCTCTAGCATTGCTCTAGCGGAATATAGGCCAGCGGTGTATCCAGCGGGGCCTGAACCGATGATGATTGTATTGCGGACCTTGTCGGACATAGGTTCTCCCAATGTCCGGCATTCTTTGAACATTGACTCTCAAACTTGACTGATATTTTCCTGAATGACATCAGTTTTTCATCGAAACTACAGCGCCCACTGCAGCACGAGCGTGAGGTTCAAGCCGTGGTTCAATATGTTCTGGCTCGGCTCCTGGTCCAATAATTCCCAAACCTATTGGCTTGTCATGCTTGATTTGTAGGTCGATTATTGCACGGGTAACAGATTGCCCCATAACTAACCCATGTTGAGTCTCTCCACGCTCGATTATACCTAGTGTAATCGCACCATCAACATCCTTTCGGAGGAGTAGTCTTTCCAAAGCGAGAGGTGCTTCCATAGATCCTGGAACCCAAACAACATCTGTTAATTCCGAATTCATCATAGATGCTTCATCACGGGCAAATTCTAGCATTTTTTCCACTTCTTCTTTGTGAAAAGAACCGCAAACTGCAACTATTCTCATTTCTCTACCTCCATACTTCGAATCGTGTCTACGACAGCTTGGGTTCTAGAGTCAACTTCAATATTCACTAAGTCTCCCTCAGTCTTTGCTCCGATTGTGGTAATCCTCAGAGTTTCCGGAATAATATGTAGATAAAATCCCTCAGATTGCACCTCTCCAACCGTCAAGGACATACCATCTACTGCAACATATCCCTTCTCGAGAATGTATGGTTTGGTATCGGCTTGATGTTCGATCAGTAGGTCGATTCCTTCACCTTTCTGATTTCTTTG
>DALV01000093.1:1605-4784 GCA_002496905.1 Euryarchaeota archaeon UBA105
GACATAATGTGGCCAGAAAGAATGTGCCCTCCTAATTCGTCACCCATTCGTAGAGATCTCTCAATGTTCACTCGACTACCCTGCTTGAGCAAGCCCATTGTGGTACGCTCCAAGGTTTCAGGTATTGCTTCAAACTGAACATTGCCATCTATTGAAGAAACTACTGTCATACAAACGCCATCTATTGCCACGCTTGCGCCTATTTCTAAATCATCATCATAACCACTTAGGTCAACAACAATTGAACGGACCTCTTCTCCTTGCTCGGTTGACACAACCTCGCAAGACGCAGCCACAATCCCTGTGAACATTCTCAATCCTCCTCGTAAGGGCCACCGGTTTCACCAGACCAGAGGTCAATAATCCGAGCAATGATTTTCCTTGTTCCGTCGAGGTCGTCTGCTAATCCTTCGACCCTTCGCACCTCGACATTTCCCCAACCGTTCTCCTCCAATCCTTTCTTGATTGAGTCTCGTGAATGCTTCTGGTCGTAACCTAATGCGATTACATCGGGTTTCACTACTTCTAAGATATCAAAAATAGGTACACTTGGAGGGTTTCCTACAATCGCCTCATCAACGGGTTTCAACCCCATAACCATGCGTCTTCTGAGATCTTGATTGGTCACGGGCTCGTGTTTTTGGTTTCTTACAGTATCATCATGAGCAACTACGACAATCAACTCGTCACCTAGGGACTTTGCCTGTTCGACATAATGCAGGTGACCTGCGTGTAGTAGGTCGAAAACTCCGACCGCCATGACCCGAACCATCGATATCTCCTCTCAGTCAAATATCCTCAATGCTTCGGTCAATCTTCAATCCCTAGAGCCTTTAGTAAATCATCACCAGTAATCATGGGTATATTGTGTAATTCAGCGTACTTTCTGGCAGCCTTAACACTCAGGGCTTTATCTCCATCTGGTTGTAACATCTCGGCTCCTATGGTGGCTGGAACGTGGCCGGAGAGTCTTGCTATTGCAACAGCTAGTTCAGTATGGCCTTGTCTAGTTTCCAGACCACCAGGCGATTCTCTACAGACAGGAATATGCCCAGGAGTCCTAAATTCTGATCCGAGCGCCTGCTGAGCAGTTTCTTCAGTTGCATTTGCCTGCATCATCTCTCCTGCTAATTCCCCAAACCTTCGAGTGGTTAGCGCACGGTCTCGATCTGTAATTCCAGTGTAAGTTTCTCTGTGATTCAAAGAGAGGGTGAAGGCAGAACGGGAATCATATTGTAAGTCGTCAGTGATCAATTTACCAAGGACCGGATTTTCCGCTACAAGTGCGGGGTGAGTATGAATGTCCTGTAACCAAGGAAGGCCGAATAGACTACCTATCTCCTCCCCGACTGCCAAGAATAGAAGCCCCCCACAGTCCTGCCGTAATCTTCGCATAACCGCAGGACTGGCCGCTGTTGCAGGCCATAGAAGATCGGTTTCACATTCTCTGAAATCAGAGTCGAAAACCATCACTGGTTTACCTTCCGAGAAGGCTCGAATAGCACTTTCAACATTCGACTCCATGTTTGTTCCGACTCGGTGTTGATACCCGTTATTTTTGGTTCTTTGTTCTCACCGTAGAGTTATCATCCCCGAGTCATCAGACAATTCATGGATGGATATCGAGCCCCGCTAAGGGTCGACCTAGCTGGAGGTTGGACTGACCTAGCACCGTACACTCACGACCATGGAGGAGAAGTGGTCAACTTCACAATTGACAAGTGGGTTACTGCAACTCCAGATGTTGATGGAGATATCGATTTCCAATTTGATGTCCCTGCAGGTTCTGGACTAGGGACTAGTGGGGCTCTCAATGTTGCAAAGATTGCTGCTCTGGGGGTTGATGATGTAAGTGACCTAGATGCAATTGCAGAATTAGCCTTCGAAGCAGAAACCAATGAAGGTAATCGTTGTGGCCGTCAAGACCAATGGGCATCGGCACATGGTGGATTCAATCGTATTCTATTCATAGGGGATGGAGTGGAGAAATTACCATTTGAACCAGCCCCTTCTGCAAGAAAATGGCTGAAAAAGCATCTGATTATTGCACATAGTGGAATACAGCATAAATCCGGAGATATGCAAGAATTAGTTTGGTCCCGATATGATGCAGGCGATCAAAGCGTAATCAATGGCCTCCAAACTATTCGCTTAGCCACCAAAATGATGGCTGATGCCCTTCAAAGAGACCACAGACAGTTGGTTGTAGAGGCCCTAAATGAAATCTGTAAAGGAGTCGATTTACTCGATTCTTCGATACATGAACCATTTCGAAAAACAATCGAACCAATGCTTGCAGATGGTTCAGTGATGGCTTGGAAAGCTCTAGGTGCAGGAGGAGGTGGATGTGCCGCCCTTCTTTGCAACCCAATGAGCCTAAATTTGGTCCATTCGAATTTATCTGAGGTAGGTTGGCAAATCATAGATTGGGAGTATGATAATTCTGGCTTGGCTGCAATTTGAACCGAACCTTGTTGGGCGAAGCCTCAAACGCTACTTTCTGCCCCCTAACTCATGCGCTATGCAAGTAGAGGCCTTTCCTTAGCAGTAGTCTTACTTTTCTCTGTAAGTCTCCTTTCTGTTTTTGTTGTAGCGCAAGATGGCCAAAATAATCATCCGACAGAAGAACAACCCTACATGTATTTCTGGGGTTCAGATGATTTATCTGAATGCTGGAGTAATTTCGATAATGCATCAACTGGCTCTTCAAGTTCTGGATTCGGTGAAATTGCATTTCCGGCTGGTGATGATGTTTCTGTTGAGTATTCTTGTAATATGCAATCAGCCTTTACAGACGATTTTATCTTAGCAATTAACGAAACTATTTCGATGAGGTTGAAATTTAATATTGAGTCTGGAAATTGTGGAGGCGATTGTACCGATTTAACTCTAACTCTTTCTCGGGGGCAAGAAGAAATCGATCAATTTGTTCAATCCGCGAATTCAGTGAACAATGGCAATGACTTCAATACTCAGTGGGACATCTTAGTCGATGATTCCGTTAGAACATGGGACAAGGACACCATGCTTACTCTGACAGTTGAATATTCAGTACCTGCTCAGGGCGGACCACAGTGTACTGATCCTCCTGGCCCTGTAGGGCCAATTGCGGACTGTTCCGGTAATTTCCGCATGTACTACTCCGATGAGGGCGGTAGTCCAGGAGATGTTTATGCAGA
>DALV01000063.1:0-3236 GCA_002496905.1 Euryarchaeota archaeon UBA105
CCATCCATTATTCCTGTTGGCGCCGTTTTGGAAAATAGGCTTGCAACGAATAGAATAGGGGCAGTTTCTCCTAATGCTCTTGCGACGGAAAGAATTGCTCCAGTTGCTATTCCTGGAACCGCATTTGGAAGGACATGATGTCGGACTGCCTGCCACCTAGTTGCTCCAACGCCCAACGCTGCATCTCGAAACGATTTCGGAACCGCTAGCAATGCTTCTTCTGTAGTCACTACAATCATTGGTAAAACCATCATTGCAAGAGTTAGAGAACCTGTGAGTAAACTAAGCCCAAAACCAAACATTCTGCTGAAGATATACAACCCGACTAAACCAAAAATAATCGAGGGGACCGCTGCAAGATTCTGTATGGTTCGCCTCAAAAATTGATTCAGAATACCTTCGGGAGCAAGTTCAGTCAAGTAAACTGCAGCCCCAACACCCGCTGGCAATGCGAATAACATTGTCAGTGCGATTAACCAAAGTGAACCCCAAATTGTAGGTCCTATACCCGCCTGATCAGCTCTGTAGGACGGGAAGTTTGTCAGAAACTGTAAATCAATACCCGCCAGTCCTGTTTCCAGAATTGTTTGCAGTAAGATAAGTAAAAATGCTAATCCCACAAATAGACTACTTGCAACAAAAAATCGAGAAACCTTTTCTTTTCTTCTTCTATATAAGTCGTATTTTGTGGGAATAAATGGATTTGATTGTGTTAAATTATATTTGACTTCTCCTCTAAGTTTCTCTAAGAGCATCGATAATTTCGCTTTAATCTCAAAAAATAGAGAAGACATTTTTCCTCTATTTGCACCCAGTCGCTTTCTTGTTGCCCCTATTGCCAAGATGTTCACCGAGTATGTTAGGACAAAGAGAGCTGAGCCTACCGCGAATCCCGCATCAGTTGCTGGTCCAGGAGGTATATCGCCAGTTGCAACTTGGGCGATATATGCAGTTAGAGTTTGTACTTCTAGACGTGGATCGAAATGCAGTGCTGCAACTGAGCCAGCAGCCATAGTTACAGCCATTGTTTCACCTACTGCACGTGCGAGTGCGAGTAATACAGCCGCAACGATTCCAGAACGAGCAGACGGTAGAACAACTTTGGTCGCCATTTCCCAACGTGTTGCTCCAAGGCCTAATGCTGCTTCCTTTATTTCCCTAGGAACTGCTCTAATTGCATCATCTGATATTGAAACTATAATCGGCAAAATCATTGCTGCCACGACAATTATTGCACTGGCTGCGTTGAAGTATGTTGCATCGATGGTTCTTTGCATAAATGGACTAATAACAAGAAGAGCGAAGAAACCATGAACTACTGATGGAATACCGGAAAGAACCTCGACAATTGGCTTCAGAAAACGTCGTGATTTGGGCGAGGCAAATTCACCAAGATGAAGAGCGGCAGCCACTCCAAGGGGGATAGAAATCATTAGTGCCCCCACAGCAATGAGAGCTGTACCTGAAAGTAAAGGCCAGATCCCAAAACTGGGGTTACGTCCATTAGGCAACCAATCCGTTCCAGTTATGAATTCCAAGAAGGTAGCTTCTTCGTATTCAAAAAAGCGAATTGTTCCTGATGCCAATGTGTATATGATTAGCGCACTTGCAATCACCGATAATGAGGCGGCAGAAAACAAAGCACTGTAGGTAAATCGATTACGTGGAGCCCGGCCTTCTAGGAAAGTGCCAGTCTCATTCATGATTTACCACTTCATCGTTCACGCCAAGGCTGCGCGTTGGAGTGAAAGTAAATTGGCATCGACCAACTCTACCTTCACGTATCCTACTTCGTCACAGACTGCTTGTCCTTCATCAGACATTGCAAAACTCAAGTAGCCGTTCACAACATCTGAATTTGCCGCACTCGCATCGGTGTATATGTGAAGTGGACGAGCCATAGGATAATCTGCAACCGTCTCTAAGGAAGGCTCTACAGCACCACTGCCATCATCTATCGATACCGTATTTATCGTGTCAGCATTCTCTCTAACATAGGCGAATCCTAAGAATCCAATTGCGTATTCGTTGGATTGTATTGCGGTCATAATCACGTTATCGTCCGCTGATGGGTGATATACACCATCACCAGCTTCTAGACGAGTCCCTGCGACTTGGGTGTCGTCACCCCAATCTTCGATAATCTCTTCGAAAAAGTAATCAAAAGTACCGCTTGCCTCATCGGGTGCGTAGATTTCAATTTCTTCGTGAGGAGCGCCGTCTAATCCAGGCACATCATCCCAATAAACAGCTGGGTTATCATCTGTGAAAATTGAGTATAACTGATCGTAAGTTAGAGTGCTTGCAAAGTCGTTAGAAGGATGGGTAATAATCGCTAAGACATCAAAAGCAACGACCCACTTGGTTGGCATTACCCCCATGCATTCTTCAGAAGCAGTTCCATCAGATCTAACCCCTGATTCATCGCAGTTTACTTTTGTGTAGTCCTTACCTTTCATCAGTCTCGAAGCATCCCCTAGGTCAGCTTCCCCATTCAATAAAGCATTGATTCCATGGCTGGAACCTCCTCCCGAGACAGATACATCTGCTCCTTCATATTCTTCCGCCCAGGCCACCGCCAGCGGCAAAACGGTCGAAGATCCGGTTTGGATCAAGCTTTCTTTTTCGTCATCACCTGTACACCCGGCCAGTGAGGCACTGAGTAACAGTACAATCATCATATTCGTCAATAGAGTTCGATTCATTCGTATTTCTCCGTTCGCTTCGACATCGCATGCTATGTTGAAATGAATCTGTAAAGTTAACATAGATGGAAGGAACCTATCTAATCTCTATAGTTGTGTGAAAATATGCAAATTTTTACTACGATAAAAACACAATAAAATAGTCTATTCAATTGTTACTTCTATTGAATTTCTATGTGTGTGTATGTTGATTAATATCTCCGCCATGTCGACGGTGTATGCCAAAATTCTCCTGAGAGATTCTGATAATTTATCCAAAAACAAGGCATCGGTAGATTGTAGTTTCATTTCCCACAAGCTATCTTCGTATTCCCTCAGATTCATTATGGCAGATTCTAGATTCGATTTTGCATCGTGGATTTCCTTAACCTTCCTTTTCCGTAAATTTGCGATAAGTTGCTTAATTGAGGACTGCCAAATGGGAATTACAGAAACTGGTAATTCTGTTGATGAAAGATTCTTGGGCACTTCTTGGTTAACGCACAGATTGCTTAAGATGTAACAGTGATCACCAATCCTTTCGAGCGTCCG
>DALV01000063.1:3648-4184 GCA_002496905.1 Euryarchaeota archaeon UBA105
AGTAACAAACGCAATGCATCAACCTCTTTTTCCCTCTCCTCGCTATCTTCTAGGATAGTAAGGTCTCCACCAGTAAGGACTTCCACCACATCCCTTATTTGGCTAGAAACTAAGAGATACATTCTGTTTAGACTAGAATGTAATGGCATCTCTGCAGGATTAAGTAGCGTTATCATTTCTACGCTGTAATCAGTTTCGTTGGCGATTTCGATCCCACGGGTAGTTTGGATGAATCTTCGAAGTTCCCTTCTGTGTTCTCTATCAATTCTAGACTTTGAAATGATTCGAATGTTTTGAGCCCCAGAGAGATAAGCACCAATTAGGTGATCAAGAATAAAATCCCTACTGATTTCCTGTAAATCAATTTCCACTTGTCGTCTTTTCCTAACCGAAGTAGTTTCTGCATTTACTCGCAAACTACCGGAAGGCCTCCATTCAATTCTGACTTCATCTTTAGCAGACAATTGGTGTTCCATCACCCACCTCTTTGGTAAACTGACAATGTAAGTTGAACCACCTGTCAGTTGAAGTTTTCT
>DALV01000086.1:0-3960 GCA_002496905.1 Euryarchaeota archaeon UBA105
CTTAAATTTGGATAGAAGCGCTCAAAGGTAACCCTTGATTCCGCGAACCATCGCAATATGGGATTCCCTCCCTCGCTGCGGTGGGTGATTCAATGAACCCAGATGAGCCAGAGGCCGATGACAATACGCCCGAAGAGGAGGAGTGGCAACTCTATTCAACGGCTGGTTATGCTGCCGCAGAAGACCCTTGGGATGATCTAGTTGAGGTTGAAGACGATAAAGAGGAAGAAGAGGAATGGTTCGATGGTGACGATTTCGAAACCAATGGACAAACCTTGGATTGGGATTCCCCCCCTTGTCCTGCTCCATTAGGTATCGCTCACATGATTCGACTCGGTACCTGCAATCACTGTTTACACCGAGTCGGCGGGCGACGAACAGAAGATACCGGAGAAAAGGGGGGTGCCACGCTTCGCGCTGAGGCCTTTGCAAAAGACAAGGAATTGGAATCATTCGAGGCGCCCGATCTATGTCCACTTTGCGAGAACCTCTTCGAGGATGTCGACAATATCGTTGAGAGAATAGTCGAACAAACCGGTGAACTCGATCATGGCTCATTACAAGTTGGAGTCCACGTTCCTAAGGATCTAATTCAGGAAGAGGACAGAATTCGTACCCGTCACGCTGCACCAGGTTCTAGACCCCTAAAAGCAGCATTTTCTGAAGCTGTACAGACCGGGGTTTCTGTCCGTATGGATGGTGTTGAATTCGTTAAAGAAAGACCAGATTTGATGATTTTAATCGATTGCCTAACCCTTAGGGTCGATGTTGATATTCGGCCGGTATTCATCTATGGCCGCTACAGAAAGTTGGATCGAGGAATACCACAGACTCGCTGGCCTTGTCGTGCTTGTCGCGGCCGTGCAGAGGGCTGTGAAGCCTGCGAGGGAACAGGACTTCAATACCCCGATTCTGTGCAGGATCTAATCGGAGAACCATTCCGAATAGTATTGTCTGCAGAGGATACCTCATTCCACGGAATGGGTCGAGAAGACATCGATGTACGGTGTTTAGGAAGAGGCCGTCCTTTTGTTCTAGAGGCAAAGCGTCCAAAGGTCCGTCGCACAGACCTAGAGGAAGTCATGGAAGTCGTCAACTCAAACGCATCGGGGAAAATCGAAATTAGCGATTTACGTTGGACGAATCGCAGTGAAGTTAGTCGAATAAAAGAAACTAGAGCAGAGAAGTCCTACACCATCCGATTCTCGATTGAGGAGCCGCCTGAAGAGCCCTTCATCGTTGAATCAATCTCCAATCTATCTGGAGTTACTTTGGAACAACAAACACCGAAGAGAGTATCTCACCGCAGAGCGGACAGAAACCGTAAGCGTAAGGTTGTGTCAATCAACAATGTGGTTGTCGAAGACAACGAAGTGCAATTTTCGGTGCGCTGCGAGGCTGGAACATATGTCAAAGAGTTGGTACATTCCGACGAAGGTAGAACAGTTCCATCAGTAGCAGGAGTTTTGGGCAGTCCCTGCGAAGTAATTTGGCTGGATGTTGAGGATATCCACGCTGACTGAAGCCCGAAGGGCTCAGATGGGCTTAAGAATGGGCGGCAGGTCGACCGCTCGCACGACCTATGGTCTATGGGTGAAAAATCATGCGAAGAAGTCACGGTACTCGTCAAGGAACTCGCAGTATTCTACGCCGGTCCAAAACCCAGCGTGGCCGAATAGATATCGCTCGAGTCATGCACCAATACGAGATTGGTGATAGAGTCGCAGTCGTGCTTAATGGCTCTCAGCAAAAGGGTATGCCTCACCGCAGATTCCAAGGTGCAACTGGGGTAATTGAAGCCAAGCAAGGCCGAGCATGGGTTGTCGCTCTTCACGATAAAAATATGGCAAAGACAGTCATAGCCCGCCCAGAGCACCTACATCCATTGGAGTGATTTACATGAGCAAGAGAGATTTTGTCGACTTCGCTACAGTACGTGACTTACTATTGGATACACGAGAACGCCGCGGTGAGTTATCTTACGAACAGAAAGTCGCTCTACAACATGCTGAATGGGCAGCTAGTGAGAATCGAGGCGGATTAAAGACAAGTCCAGAGATATTCACCAACCTATTCGGAGATCTCGCAAAGAATGAGAAATTAGGTCAACATCCAGAAGTTTGTGCAAAGATTGCCGAACTTGCTCCAATGAAGGTCGAGGATGTCCGAGTCATCATCGCTTCCAAGAGAATCGCAATGGATACAGACGAGATAGAAGAAATCATCACCATCGTCAGACAACACATTCTTTGATTCAAGACTCTACTTTTTGACTAAAAGTCAGTATTTTGTCTTAATTTTGTCAAATCCTAAGGAACACATCCATTCATGAGGGATAACCGACTCTCAAGGACTGAGGAATATGCAGCCGAAGGGCAATGTAGACGGCGACGCAGCCGATGGCCCATTTGCATCTGAAACTCATGTTCGTGTTCTTGATGTAAAGGAAAGAAGACCTGTTGGAATGGAAATACATGCTATTTCCGAACCAGGTCTCCACATTGTTCGGGCAAGATTGAACGATGGTTTTACCGCTAAATCCGGTGATCATTTCGCTCTCGAATCAGGTAAGTCCGGACCATTATCTCCGATACGTTTCCAAGATCTCTCAGGAGATGCAAATTCAGCATTGCAAGAATCGGTTGCTGAATCAATCAAAGTGAACCCAGACTCACATTTGGGATTCTATAATCGGGCCAACAATATTTCACTCAAGGTTCACGCCTTCCAACTACTCCCTGGAGTTGGTAGTTCAACAGCTAGGTCTTGGGTGGAAATACGCGGTCCGAATGGCTGGGTAGACTTGGATGAAGTGAGCCAAAAACTGGATATTGACGCAGTCGAATTGCTAGCAGAGCGATATGTTAGTGAAATGGAAAACCCAGGAGAAGTTCCCTGCCTGCTAGATTTACTGGTTAGAGTCGGCGCCTAATCGAGGTGGGCGCATGGACGACCTTGACGTCAGATTGCTAGTAGAATTGCTCCGTGACCGAATAACCCCTGATCGTTCTCTTGGCCAACATTTTCTACTGGATGAGGAGGTTATTGCTAGGGCTGTGGAAATCGCCTCAAAGAACCATCCAATAAACGAGCATAGTCATGTTTTGGAGATTGGTCCGGGCCCTGGTTCCTTGACGTTGGAATTATTGCGAACCGGAGCAAAAGTAACTGCTATTGAATTAGATCAAGAAGCCACATCACACCTCGCTAGAGTTTTCAACGGTGCAGATGGGAAATTGCAAGTAATTCACGCCGATGCACTAGAAATCGATTGGCCAGAAGAAATCACTCACATCGTTTCCAATCTCCCATACCAGATATCTAGTCCGGTGTTAGCGAGAATCCAGAAGTACCACTCTAGTTTTCAACTCAAAGGGATTTCATTACTTGTTCAAGAAGAATTTGCTGAACGCATGGCGATGAACAAAGGGTATGCAACCCGTGGCCCATTAGGTCATTCCCTTTGGCTCGATTTTGATGTTGAATTGGACTCAAAGGTTGCACCACATTCATTCAGTCCATCACCACGAGTCCATTCACGTTTGACAAACCTAATTCCCGTTAACCGGGAAATGATACAATCAATTGACAACCGACTATTCAGAATGGTAATCACGGAATGTTTTGCAAATAGGCGTCGAAAACTAAGGACATCCCTCAAAAAACCACCTAAACGCCTCAATAGAATATCTGGTTGGCATCGTTCTCGCTGGGAAACAGCAACCAAGACAATATCTGGCGAAACTCTTGATCTCCGACCCGAGAATCTAACTTCTGAGGATTGGGTCTCGCTAATTGGCCAAATTACTCAGTCGTGAACTGTACTGAGAACAGGTGAACCACGCCTTCAAAGCCCACAGTAGGTTCCGGGCCAATAGCGAAGCGTGTATAGGCGTCGCTAGGAAGGGAGTTGGTTAGATGGCCAAGAAGGACACATATCTCGCGCTTTTGCGTAGAGGA
>DALV01000086.1:4257-5466 GCA_002496905.1 Euryarchaeota archaeon UBA105
TATCTCGCGCTTTTGCGTAGAGGAATTGATGAAAATACGGCTCAGCTCTTGGCTGACTCGGGTATCAAAGTCGGCGATCTAAAGAAACTCGATGAAGAGAAACTTCGCAATAACTATGGCCTCAAGAAAGAGATTGCAAAGTCCGTACTTGAGGCTGTTAAATCTGGACCAAGAGCCTCTGCAAAGCAACGTTACCTAGCCGACGTTCTCTCAAAAGACAAGAAGAAACAGGTCGACAAAATCGAGGAGCAACGCTTCAAGCGAGAGCAGAAGGATATCGTTTCAGAGCTCAACGAGAAGAAAGAAGAATTACGGATAGCTAAAGTTGAGTCATTCCGTTCGAAGAAATTGGTTATGAATCGCTTAGGTAAAACCGTTGAACTCATCGTCAAACTAGAGAATTCATTCGATGATGAATCCAAGCGGGAACAGCGTACCAAACTACGCGATCAACTTGAGACTAGGGGTCTAGAGGCGGCTAGAGACCACGAGATGCTTGAATTGGTAGGTACACCTCAAGACATTGTTGACTTCCGTCGAAAAATAGCTCCTAAATTGTGTATGTATGCTTGCCCCGAATGTGGTGAAGAGATGGATCCTCGAGGAGGTAATGTGATTGAAGATACGAGAGACTTCTCATTTGTTTGCTGGGATTGTGAGGAAGAATTCCATGCACCAATGGCAAACTTTGTCGATGAGCAGCTAAACAATGGCTCACGAATTAAAATCGATCCAAAGATGAAACCTCGAGAAAAGCTCGTTCGAAAGCCAAAGAAGAAATCAGCCGACATAATCAAGGATTTGATGATTAAGGATTTGGAAGCTACCGGTGCATCTGCTGAAGAGATGGCGGCTGCGGTGGAAGCAAGCGACTTGACAGGCGGGCTGATGAGCATTGATGAGTGGATTGACCAGACACTCGCTGCGAAGGGCTACATCCAAGCCCAAGAGCATCGAGAAGACTTCATCCTCGCCACCGGTGCAGGTGCTACTAAGTTCAACAAGTGGATGAAGAAGGCTGGCCTTGTCTTCAATAAGCAAACAGGCCAATGGACTCGCTGGAAGAATGATTGAGTTCACAGGTCGATTTCAAGACGAATAATCGACTCGGAGTGCCGTGGCGATAGTCCGATTCTTTCGCGGGGCCCTTCTTCTTGGGGTTGCAGAAGCTGAAGAAAACGAGCCTTTGGTTGAGGTGGCCGAGAAAGC
>DALV01000006.1:0-8018 GCA_002496905.1 Euryarchaeota archaeon UBA105
ACTCATATGACTCCCTCGACGTATGCTTGGGTAGCGCGCCCACCTGACCGCCTGTTATGAATGCTGCGGGTTGCCCCTACGGGGCATAGCCTCGCAGTACATCGAGAAGAGGATAAGGCGGGTTGTGGCCGCCCTTTTTCCCCAACTCTACGTAATCATATTCGGAATCCGCTATCTTCCTCAGAACCATCATCGGTTCCTGCGATTCTTTCTTGGCCTTCGGAATCTACGAATGAACCAGCTTTCACAACCGAGCCGTAAAGGCCGGATTCATTGACGGCGGTTCGGTTCAGCATTCCGTCTCCGAGAGAGGCGCTAATATGGTTGATAATCGACTGCAAAGCATTGATTGCTCTATCTCGCTGATCAGCGCCAATTTCGTGGTCGGAATATCTTGCTTCTTCGAATAGAGAGAAGAAGATGTCTAAGTCCTCTGGTGGTGCGATTCCTGCTAACATTCCTGTTACTGCATCCTCGAATTCCCTAGTGGTTTCGTAGACCTTCTTCATCGCGCCTCTGCCGCGGAAGAATCTGACCAATTCCTTGTAACAATTGAAAATTGTATCAATGTACTCATTGGACGCCTTTAGAGACATCAAAGAGTCGGTTAGGATACCTCGGAGAATCTCAATTCTACGGCGCTCTACGTAATTTCGATACATAATTGCGCCAACTAAGACAGCGAAGGCTAATGCAATTCCCATAATTGTCAGAATTTGCACTGTGAAGAAGCTGGCTTCAGCCTTGGTAACAGGCTCTCCTAGTTTAATTGGAGGAGTGTTGTTGAGGAACTCCTCTTCAAATTCATGAGAGCCCTTGAAGTGAATTGTAACTTGCCAATCTCCTCCAGATATACAATATCCTCCTTGATCACAGTCCAATTCACCCGGGATGTTAACACCAGAGTAAGGGAAGCTAAACGAAGCAACTCCCAACTCGTTTGTAGTTGCATAGACTACGTTGTGAGGGATCCATTCGCCCTCTTCTGCATTCCAATACTGATAGGTGAAAATCACTGTTTGTGATTCTACAGAAAGGTCCAATCGGTCTCGCAGAATCGCTACTGAACCATTGATGTATTCTCCCTCTTGGTAGCCATCAGGGTTAGACCAATGGTCCTTCAGTAAGATGTCTACACGGCTTCTAACAAGCACTTCAACATCGATAAATGAGCCATTCACCACCGGTGTTGTTTCGGCTCTACAACCACCCGGTAATTCCTTATTTGGTTCATAGGCGATTCTTACAACTCTGAATCCTTCCATCATATCTGAAGTAGGTTCGACACCGCGTCGACTCGGATTGTCATCCGGATCGCCGCTGAACCACTCAATTTCACCAGTTCCGTCCTGTGTTATCGATGTAGCAATAGGTCGGGTATTCACCTCAGGATCCAAGTAAATATTCAGACACTTGCCTCCAATCGGGTTACCATTTGTTTGTATCAATCTCGCATCTAGGTGGAACGATTCCTTCAGATAAAGCACAGGGAATACAGAACCATTCTGGAAGGTGTATGAGTCAACGTCATTTCGGAATGGTCCGATCTCTTGCACCTCCAAGCTCGAATTTGAGAAGACCGGGAACAATCGTGTTGTGCTAGCGTTGTGGTATCGATAGCGATCGTTATTCTCGTAGGAATTGAATTCGACCTTAACACGAGCTTGGCCCGCCTGTACGTCAGTAAGTGGGCAGGTTATCTCATAGAATCCATTGGCGTCGCTTGTGCCTGGTAGACAACCTACTACTCCGGTTTCTGCCCCTACCATTTCATAGGTGACTCTGATTGCCCTATTCGATAGATTGGAACCTAACTCATCTATTAACTGCCCGGTTACTACCATCGGCTTCTCGATAGGTTGGCCAGTAGTTGGGTCGATCTCAGATGTGTAAACAATCTGGTCGTCAACATTGAGAGTTGTGTATCCAATCAAACTAAATCCATCGACCTGGAACTGCATAACTCTACGATAATGATCGCTGTTCACCACTTGTACACATGGATCCCATGCTCCTGAGGTGCTCAGTGCTTCCGCGTCGAGAGGTTCACATCCCTCGTGAGGTAAATTCTCCTCGAATCGTAGAATCACGTTCACTGGACCGAATCCGTCGGGAAGGAAGGATTGTGGGTCGTCGCGAAGTAGCTGCGGGTCTAGAACCATCTCGTGATGGATAGTGCCTGCGTTCGGGCATTTAGTATCGACAATCTGGCGGTGGGTGCGGTCTTCGAAGTCCGTACCTTCCAAAATTACCAGAACCTCGCCACCATTTGCTCCACATCCATCCAATGCTTGACCCGAGTCCTTGATTACTGCAGTACGGTTATCATCCGTAACCTGTGCAGTGAATTCCCAAATATCTCCGGTGGAGCGAATATTCGGCGTAGTATCTTGTAGCGTGATATAGGTCCGAGACACTACCCAGAGGTCCATGGTGCCTGATGTTCCTTGGTGACGTGGGTCTCCTGGATATGTGTAGTCCAAGGTGAAGTTACCTAACTCATGATCTTCCTCTATTGTCAAGTTAACAGTGAACCAACCGGTGCTATCTGTCTCTGCAATACCGTTGGTACCGTCTGCCTCCCAGACGTAATTAATCTGAGAATTCTTTAGTGGTTGGAGAGAGTTATCTAGCAATTGTACTTCAATGCTACGATTCTGACCACGGTATAGACGAGGCTGGATTAATTCCTTGAATTCGCTTGTACCAATAACCGAGACATTCAGGTATGCTCCGGTTGGAGCAAGCACATTGCTCTGGTTTCCAGTGAAGTAGAAATTAGAGTTAGTGAAGTCGGCTCGAATGCCATAGAATCCAGCAGCATATTGAGAGTACCATGTCCAATTGTAATCGAAGGTTGCAACACCGTTGATCATTTGTGGTGCTCTCGCAAATCCGGTTTCTTGTGAACCAGCAAAGATCCCATTTCTATCTAGATCGACTTGCAGAGTCATTGGGTCGTGTGGCCATGGAACCATGGTTCGATTCCATACACTACCAATTACTCGTAACTCCTCACCAGTGAACATCTCTGGAACGATTTCACAGCGAACTGCACTATCTGGGTCTGTTGGCTCAACAGGGCCACAAGGGGGCGCATTGAAGTCACCTCCATTTTGCATAGCAATCCTCCAGTGTGTACCATTAGAAGATAGGAATGGTCGTAGTCTAGCGCTCTCGCCGATTAGACCTTCTGGAGTTCCATCCCAAGACATAGCGTATGGCTTTCCAAGGCTTACTTCGGCATAATTTAATCCTGCAGCATCGAGGCTTGGTTGATGGAATAGAGCTCTCCAGGCTCCGAATGAAGATCCTGTAAATTGGGTTGCATCCCAGAAGAATACTGGCCTAACCGAAGAGACGTACATATCCGCTTCAATGTACATTCTGTGCATCGAGCGAATGGTGAATGCCTCGGTCTCCGCTCCCTCAAGGTAAGGGAATGGCCATTCATCACCTAAATCAGGTCTAGCATAACCAATGAATGAGTAATCACCAATTGGTAAACTGGTATTGGTGTAATCATAACGTCCCAATACGTAGTGATCCTTTGCATTATCATCCCAAATAATTTCCTCGTATCCTCCGGGTAGCTTTCCTTCGCCATTATCCATAGTTGAATTCCATTGAACTTGTTTCCATTGACCTTGAGCACCCGCGGTTTGCACGAAGGTCAGTGATGCCCATCCGGCTGAATCAGCGCGATATCCATACCCATATCCATCGAAAATAGTAGGATGTGTGTAGTTTCCGAACGGGCCGCCGTGAACACGGAAAGAAATCGGCGCGTGAGTAATTCTGTTGTCGAATACACCACGGTCCCAATCTGCTTCATAGTGGACCTTGTAATCCACGAATAACGGTTGTTCATCGCTTCGGAAATATGTCCAAGAAACATAATCTATCGTGGTATTTGCCCTGACTTCTACAGGTATTGGTTCTGTTTGGGAACCATCGTGATAGAACATCTCAGTTACTTCTGCATAGACATTGTAAGTTGTATTTGGACCAACAATTAGGTCTTCGGGCAATAGGAATTGACCTACCACGAAGGCACCCGCAGCGTCTGTCAACACATCTACAGTTTCTAGAGCAAGCGTGCCGTTACGGGCCCATTCAATTGTTATCTGAACCGGTAGGTCAGGAGCTGGTTCGAAAACACCTGTATCGGGGTCTAGCCAATTCACTGTACCTTTGAATATCGCCGGATTTACTGCATCTAACCAGAGCACATTACTGGAAGTCATATTGATTCGGGTTGGAATTTTGTCATCCTCATCTAGTATTCCATCGTTATCGTGATCCCAATCTGATGTGCCGGAGTGATCCTCTTCCAATTGGTCCCAATCTCTGTCCGGTCGTTCGTCGGTGTCGTCGTCCTCATCGATTGCATCCGGTCCGGTAAATGGGTCAGTTGGATTGGCCATTCCTGTACCATTTCCATAATCGTCGTGGTCCCAAGGATTGGTTGAAGGTTGATCGTATCGGGACGGCCATAGCATAATTTCGTCTTTGTCTAGCATTCCATCAGAGTCATCGTCGAGGTCAACATCGTCTCTAAGACCATCATTATCGTGATCCCACGGCGATATGAATGGAGTGGCCGAATTTAATTCCAAAGTGTTGACTATTCCATCAGCATCCCAATCGTCATCAGCCCAATCTAGGACGCCATCGTTATCGTGGTCCCAGACGCTCTGTTCCTCACCGGTGAAACATAGGGTTTCTTGCACCTCATCTAGTACGCCATTATTGTCGTCGTCGGGGTCTTCGCCATCTGGCACTCCGTCGTTATCATTGTCGACATCGTAGTAGATTGGGAATAGTAATCCTTGACCCAGTACTCCTTGATCCCAAACAGATTGGTACCAACCATCATCGTCTGGGTCTGTATCAGTTCCGTCATCATCTTTGTCAACACAATTTGAACCGATGAAGAAATTCCCTGATTCTGTTCCACTATCGTCATCTAGGTCATCATTACTGTCGACTTCTAAATAATCCCAGATACCATCGTTATCGTCGTCTATGTCCCAATGGTCGTATACACCATCGAAATCATCATCTAAATCGGCGGTATCATTGACCATACATGATGGATTCATATTTCCTGGGATAGGAGCGCCGCAGTCATCATCAGGATCTACGTCGTTATCGAGCAAATCTGCAACTTCATCGGGGAACATATTGGCGTTTTGGTCGGAAGTCCATTGGAATAATCCGAAATTGATTCCGAGCCAAGCCGTGAATAAATCACGATTATTCTTCATCTGATTGTAGGTTACCGCCGCAGTAGGATCGGGTGTATCGGTTGTGAAATCGAAGTGAAAACAATTCTCGTCACAACTCGATGCTGGACTGTTGTCAGGGGCATCTGTCCCATCATATGGGCCATCATCATATTCGGGGTCCGGCCGGGTTGAGTAAGGTAGGGTGTAGATGAGTTGACCTGTTTGACGAGCACTCAGTAGAGGCCATGCATAGAGCCATGATAAACGAAGACCACAGACTATTTCTGTGGCAGGACCACCAAAGACTAGGAAATTAGCCAGACCAATATCACACTCTCCATCGTCTGTTGAACCACCGAATTGTGGATTGTTTACATCCAATCTTCCGTCTGAGCCCTCATCTTGATCCCACCAATCGGGCATTCCATCTGCATCCATATCCACATCTATGCCATTAATCAGTGAGTCTCCATCCATGTCGATATCGAAGTAGTTGTTTCCATTCCATGGACTCCATCGCATCATAACGTAGTAGTACATCTCGGGAACTTCTCCATTCGAGATCATTGCTGGGACTTCAGTATCTGTTGTTTCCTGGTATCCATTGTAGGGAAGAATAAATCCGTGTTCTTCGGCAGTAAATGGGCTGAAATGCCAATACTGTGCCCACAAGATTGGAGTTTGAGATGTCCCGACTGAAGTGTAAATTTGACTGTCATCACTACCATCGATTATGTCGCCATCTCCGTGAGAGTAGCCATTCGAAGTGGAGAATTGATCTGAGTTGTCGTTGTCGACTATTCCACAATTTCCGTCATCAGGGTCATAGATATCTGGAATTCCGTCGTTATCGTCATCCCAATCCTCGTCATTTGGTAGGCCGTCCCCATCAATATCTGTATCGATATTATTAGGCCCATCGTCTCGGAATCTTGAACCATTCAGAAGGTGGAGATCGTTATCGTCATCCAAATCGCAATTTGGATCTATATCTAGCCAATCTAAAACACCGTCATTATCATCATCCACGTCTTCCCAATTATTGATTCCGTCGTTATCCCAATCGTTGTTGCCGGTGTATGACTTTCTGGTCACGGTACAATTCATATCGGAATTTTGTGGATTTGGATTCGTTAAGCTAGCACAATTCCAATCCTCGACCTGAGCGATGGTAGCCATCATGTATGGATCTTCTTCGTTCAATATACCGTCATTATCCAAATCATAAGGGATATCGTTTTCATTGACTCCCGGCTCTCCTAGTAAGTTATCGGCAGGCCAAGCGCCTCCAACATCTGTGTCCATCCAATCCCAGACCAAATCGTAATCTGAATCAATTGCTCTGTATATATCATCATCAGCATCTCTATCGTAATCGAGTTCGCAGTCTATACCAGGGATTTGAATTGGATGATCATTTGGATAATCTCCAATACCATCTAGGTTAGTATCTAACTGCAGGCAAGAATCTGGTATTCCATCGTTGTCATCATCAACATCATACATGTCCAGCAATCCATCGTTATCGTCGTCGGTATCCGATGAATCCGGAGAGCCATCATTATCGTTGTCTGGATCTATGAAATTTGGAATGCCATCGCCGTCAAGATCTCCATCAATCATTTGAGTAAATGTTGGATTTCTTGGGTGCCAGATATTCTGTTCTTTGGTTGCGAAGTTCATTTTGTCGGACGTGTAAATGTCTGGATTGAGGTCAAATGCGGCTGGCAGTGATTGACTGGTCTCTGGTCCTACTGTTATACTACCTGAAAATAATACAGACCCATCTGGTTCTGAAAACGGGAAATTACCTTCCTCGTTAAATGTAAATGAAAATGAGTCGCCTGGGGCTATTGCTCCACTATCGAAAGAACCATCATCAGCAGTGACATTGTGTGATCTAGTGTCGTCATTCACCCATACTACAGTATCTCCAACTTCAATGTTGTAAAATTGTGGATTGATTCCGCTGGATTGTAATAAAATTGTAGTAGTCTCTTTTGCGTCCCAAGGAACTGGGTCATCCCACATTGATGCAGTATCAGTAATGTTGGTGGTGACCGTAGAATCCCAAGGATGTGAGTCCCAGAGATCGACTACTCCATCATTATCATCGTCATCATCGAAATAATCCTGCGCGCCATCACCATCAAAATCGCAAGGCCATGTGAACTGGTCTATTCTGCCATCATTATCGTCATCCTCGTCATACGAACCTCGACCGTTTCCGTCTATGTCCTCATCCGTTACGCCATCATTATCGTGATCCATTGGGTTCTGATCTATTCTGTAGCCTGTTCCTACAGGAGTCCCAGTCCAAGGATGTACTGTGTTTGGCTCAACATATCGGTCGGCACTGACGTTCCATGGATCGGCGCCTTGGGTGTAGTCGATTGGGCCTTCAAGAATTCCATCGTTATCGTCATCCCAATCATCCTCATCGGAGATGCCGTCGTTATCATGATCGAATGGATCGGTTCCATAGCATCCGTCGAAGCGCTCGATAAGATCACTAATTCCATCGTTATCGTCATCTAAATCATCTAAGTCATTGATTCCGTCGTTATCGTGATCTTCGGTATTTGTTTGTTCGAGGAAAAAGCCATACCCTGGGTTAGTGAGCAGCACTGATGGGTCGGTAATCTTGCCTTGGTACGAGGCTGGATCTACCCAACTTGGATCGGTGAAGGCGTCATGGTCAAAACTACCCATTACTGCGGGTTGCCCTTGTGTGGCTCCTGTTGTTTGACCCTCGGCTTGGTAGAACTGCTGATATGCCGTCCTAGC
>DALV01000006.1:8321-22875 GCA_002496905.1 Euryarchaeota archaeon UBA105
GAACTGCTGATATGCCGTCCTAGCAGGGGGCTCGTCTATCGTTTCGAGGCTGGGTTTCTCTACCTCGACGCCCATGAAATTATACATCTGTGTACTCATTAACATGAGCACTACCATCATTAGTGCTGAACCGCTCTTCTTTCTGTTTTCTCGACTGTACCAAGTCTGTTTCAATTCGTTCATTCCGACCACCGAAGTACCCTTGCAAAATTGACCTGCTTATCAACGAAACCCCTCTAATGCGCGCGCGAGTATCACGGAAGCCTTCGAGTATCATGCTTCGTTTCGTTTGATAAGACTGATATTTACCGAAGCATATTTCGTCCATATATTAAAAAAACAAGATTCTCTGAATTGTTTTGATGGCGCCAATAAGAATGGTATTGCGATCAAAAATCCACAGAGCTACAGTTACTCAAGCCGACCTGGATTATGTCGGCTCGATATCAATTGATGAGGGCCTTATGGAGGCCGCTGGAATTGTCGAGTGGGAAAAGATTGCAGTGCTCGATATAACCAATGGGTCACGCCTAGAAACCTATGCAATAAAGGCGCCTCGAGGGTCAGGAGAAATCTGCATAAATGGGGCTGCTGCTCATCTGGTCAATCCTGGTGACTTGGTAATTTTGTTAACTTACCAAGGTATAGAAGAAGGTGAAATCGAAAATCATCAGCCGCGGATTGTTCATGTGGATGAACAAAACAAAATCATTGAGTTGGCTACTACAGAATCTAACTACTAATTTAAACAAAATTATGCTCTATGATATGGCAATCCTTTGATGATTGTAGAGGCTCGATATAATTGCTCTAACAAAACAACCGCGGCCAACTCGTGAGGTAGTGTGATCAATCCAAGAGACAAGGATGACATTCCCTTGCTATAGTCTCCAAAACCACCTGGTGGTCCAACAACTAGGTGGACATCATTGCTGGAAAGACGCCATTGTTTCATTTTCTCTGAATATCCCATCGAATCAAGAATCTCGCCTTTTTCCTCGAGCACAATTACGTTGTCCTCTCCAGCCTTGGATACAATTGAGGAAAGGTAGGTCTCAGGATCTGTACGATTTCGATGTTCAGAAAGCGATACGCCTTCTCCCGAAAGTCGGTTTGCGTAATCTGAGATAGCCATGCTGAATGCGGCGTCCTTTGCCCTGCCGTGTAGGTGCACGACGATACGGCCCATGGTTCGACGGGAGCATCGGCAATCTTTCATTAATTCGTAAGCATCAAGGGTAACGGCTTGCGCCCATCGATTGAGAGACATGAGTTGGTGGCCATTCAAACGCAAGGAAAAGCCCTTGCAAGATGACCTACATATTCGTGGAACAAGAATTTGGCTACAGGACCTAAGAGAGTCCTGCGAAAGAAATTTCGATAACCCAGAAGAAGGGAGGAGATTGGTTCGACAGATGCAAATCGAGTGGACGGACGCACACTCCGAAGGGGAAGTAGATGATGCTCTTCTTGATGGTTTGGATAGGCGCGCATTGCGCCTTTTACGGGCCTCAGATGACGAATGGCTAAAGTGGCTTGATGATGATGACTTTTGGAAGCCTGGATGGCGCGACGAGCCTCGAGGTGAATTAGAATGAGCACTTCTGAATTAGATTATTGGATTGTACTATTTTTCGCTCTTGGGGCAGTTTCATTGTATTACGCTAGGTTACAACCTTTCCCTGAATTTGGAAATAAATTCGGGTGGTCCAGTATAGCATTAGGGTTGGTCTTTCTGATTAGTAGAAATGCCCCAAGAGATACTGCGATATTAGCGCCAACAGTTACCGCAGCAATTTTTGGTGGTCTCGCCGTTATGTACGGAGTCAGGCACATGGTAGTGACCCAGCAAGATGTGTTAGTAGCGCCCTTTGGAGGTGTTCTGCTGTGTGTAGGAACTGTTAGTTTGATGGCCGATTCATGGGACGAAATGAATTCGACTGACCACCTAATTTCATTCATTACGGCCTCGGTTGTGGTTATGCTAGAAATTTATCTTGCATTCAGAGGTCTAGTAGTCGGTGTACAAGGAATTACTTGGTCAAAATCCGGCCTCAGACAGGTAAGTAGAGGGCTATTACAAGGCCCTAGAGGTGCGATTTCACACTTTGAAAGATCTTGGGACATGGATGATCAATGGCTCAATGCGATGAGTCATGCAGCTCTTGCTTTAATCCACAAACACCTAGGGGATGAAGCGGCTGAAAAAGAGCATATACAGGAATTACAAGCTATCGGTGGATGGGATGCAGTTGATAAAAATTGGATTCAAACAATTGAGGGTGAATTAAGAAAATTGAAGGTTTCTAGAGGAACTGAAGAAGAGTGAATGACTCTAGCACGATTCAAAGCGATGAACCTCCTCGGAAGTGAATAAGATGGTTCGGATAACCAAGGTTCACACCGGCGGGGGAGATGGGGGTGAAACCTCTCTTGTCGACGGTACTCGTGTTGGAAAGGAGCATCCAAGGGTTGCGATTTACGGCACCATCGACGAGGCAAATTCAGCTATTGGAATCGTTAGAATGGAGCTTTCTAGAGCATCTATATCCATGGAGGTCTGTGATTATTCAGACAAATTGCTCGGGACAATCCAACAGGAATTGTTTGATGTTGGAGCCGAATGTGCCTGCCCCCCCGGCGGTGTTCCAGAACAGATGTCGATTATTGGAGCAGAGTCGGGAGAACGATTGGTTGCAGAGATGGATTCTATGTTGGAAGATTTGGAACCTCTGTCTTCATTCATACTACCAACTGGAAGTCCGGCGGTAGCAAATTTACACATGGCTCGAACGATTGTTCGAAGAGCTGAGAGAGAGGCTTGCTCTCTTCGTGATGAGGTTCGACCAGAGGTGATCAGCTACCTCAACAGGCTCTCCGACCACTGTTTTGTTCTCGGACGTTGGATTTCGGCAAAGACTGGTGAGAATGAGACCTTGTGGACCCCGTTGGGTAAGCGTGAAGAGTGATTAGCTGTGTCTCTCTTTACAAAATACCTTGAGGGTCATAAAGAGGTAATCAAGAGTATTGATGATTCAGAACGTTCTCAATTTCAAAAAGGAATTGGAAAATTCTTTGTCGCTCTAAAAGTAATTTTTGATTTGGTATTTACCATTGTTCTTCTATTGGTCGCATTGAATTGGTTGGTTGGCTGATTCTTTAGAAATCAGAGTGCCTTGCCCATCTTCTGCATGTGTTCTCTTGCTGAACGTAGCACTTCCTTTTCCTGAGCAAAAGTGAGTTGTTCCTCTGCTTCATCTAAACTAAGCCAGAGATAGTTAGTATGTTCATGAGATAATTTAACCTCAAGTTGATCTGTTGAAGCAATGTACCAAAATACCTGCTTATCGATTGGTCGTCCCTTGCTTTGGAAGGTATATTCTGTTCTTTGGCTCCATCCTGAATCAATCTCTATCTCGCTGATTCCGGTTTCTTCTTTCAACTCTCTGCGAGCGGTTTGGTAATGATCCTCGTCGCCCTCAACATGGCCCTTGGGGTACGACCAATGTCCTTGCGGATATTGCAACAGAAGAATACTGTCGAAATTGACCAAGACGAAGCCGCAAGACGTCTCCATAGGTGCTGGGATAGGCATCATACATTTCTCCATTCTCCTATTCCCGTCAAGTGTTGATACGGTAATTTACTCCGTTTTTGGAAAACTATTGAGCCAAACAAATGATAGGTGAGTTGTGGCGCAGTCCAATGATGACTCACCCTGCCTTGTCGCTTGATATCCGTCGAATTGTGACGGATTCGGACCTCGACGGAGTCGTGACAGGTGCGATTTTGAGAAGATGGTGGAAGGATGCTGAAGTTGTGTTTGGTCACCCCGGTGCGCTTCGTGCTGGAATGTTGGATGATGTAATCGATAGGCACACTGCGGTTTGTGATTTGCCTAGACATTCTCAATGCGGATTGAGTATTGATCACCACCAATCAAATGCGCCAATTGATGATGAAGATAATTCTGAGATGGTGGTGGTTTGGAAGCCTACACCTTCAGCGGCAAGAATCGCCTTTGATTTGGTTGGTGAAGTTGTCGATGTTTCCGATTTGACCGGCCTTATGGAATGGGTCGACAAGCTGGATGGAGGTTCTGTTAGCAAAGAGGAATTCCTCTCAGAGCACCCAGTAGTTTGGCTAGGAAGAATCATTGGAGGAAATGATGTAATCTCACTTGAAATCCTAGAGGCTTTGAGTCGTGGAGATTCTGTAGAAGAAATTCTATCTTCTGAAAATATTTCGTCTGTTGTTGCTGAAAAAAGAGACTATCTAACTCGTGCCAATTCAATTATTGCAGAGCGATTAGAAGTTATCGATAGGCTCGCTGTAGTCCGATTAGAAGACATGGGGGTGCGTTCTAATGGCTATCGTGTTACCGCCTTGGCTGGAGAGGACTGCGATGCTTGTATGGTTATTCATGGGGATGTTGGTGCTGGGTTCGGAGAGGAAGATTCCTATCCTGTTTCAGCCTCGTTTTACACCAACTCATTCCTACACACAGAAGGTGGAATTTTCGATTTAACTCAGTTAGCAACAAGATTTGACCCCGACGGAGGAGGTCATGCCAATGCCTGTGGTTGCAGGATTCAACCGCTAGAAAATGGTCAAAAGGTTGAGAGAAAAGTGGTCGGCGAAGATATTGAAGAGAATATTCGAGAATGGTTGAAAATGTGGGCAAATCGTTAGCCGATTAATTGCAAAAGATAGAGGAATCCAAGGAAGGCATGAATGGCAATTAATCCGATCATAATATCACTAAGTTTACCGTGTAATTGCTTAGATTTTGCAAATGATTCCCCAGCCTTTTTTTCGGCGCTTGTCTTTCTACCCGAACGCCAAAGGTAAGTCATCAGCGCTATTCCAAGTAATCCAGCCCAACCATGGAAATGCCCAGGCATTAGTAAGTCGAGTGCGAATTCTTCCCCCGAGAGTAAAGATGAGGTTATTTTGGCGGCGAATGCCAAAGCGACAACAAGCAGAACCCAGCGAAACAATCGTTCACCTTGACTCTCGTGATTTTCGAGTTCTGCAGTCCTCTCAGAGCCCTTTAGCGTGGTGCTCAACTTGCGCCAGTTTCGCTGCCTTGCAAACTCTCGAATGACAACCAATGCCGCGATTGGATGCAGCAAGAGGATGAGCACTTGGGTGATTTCCACGAGTCTTCGCCGCCCTTTAGAGGTCTTGAGTTCTCCTTCTTGCGCCTTGCATAGCAAGGCGATGTGTTGATGTAGGCAGGGGTGGGGCGATGTGCCTACCGGAGTGATTCAATTTGGAGGGTTATCTTCTCGATTGCGTCGAACAACTGCAGAGAGCAGGCGACGATTCAGGGAGGAGGAAATCCGAAATCCAACGCCCAAAGGCATGGAATTTGCTCAATAAAGAGTGGAAGGCTTTGGCCTTCTTAGCAGTAAATCAAGCAGCACCAGAATCTGTCGATCTTAATTCTTCAACTGGGAAGCCTGCTAGACCAAATCGGCGTATTGGCAGAAGAGGCGGAAGAGGGGGCCAATCAGGATTACAAGATCGCTTGGAATTACCCCCCTCAGTAATTCGTTCAAATGAGCCGGCGGCGTACAGATTGGCGGTTTTAATCGCCCAGAAACACAAGATGGGGGATTCTTGGAATGAGCAATGGGATGAAAGTTTTCAACCACTAAGGAAAGAATGTGAAACTGGTGTTCATCCTGTTTGGGAACGTATGGCTAGGGAAGCCCCTTTGCTTGCAGAACTAGGTAGATTTCCGATTTCCGAAAACGAACAAAATATCGATGCTGGAGATTGGTTAGTTCGAGCCAATTTCGACCCACATGATTCCTCTGCATTACTCGATTGGCTTGATTCCTGTACCCTACAATTGGATATCCACCAAGCATCAGCCCTTCAGAAAATTACACGTGACCTACGCTCTGGAAAACCACGCACGCAGAAATGGAAGGCATGGATGAATCCCTCTTTGAAAGATATGGTCGGAGATTATGCACTGCTAGAGGCGATGTTAATGGCAGCTGGCAACATTGAGCAAACAACTTTGATTTTTGACAGCGTGGATTCAGAAAATTTGCAAGGCTTGGTTGAGGCACAATCTACTCTACTATCGTTACGGGCGGGTTCAACTGAAAATTGGCAGCAGGCCATTTCTCAAGACGGAGAAGATAGGCTCTCCAAGGCTATTCAAATTGAGGCTTGGAATAATTTTCAGACAGGAAATACCACCGATGCTAACACTTTACTGAAAGGTATGGATATTCTCCAAAATGCCAGCCTCACACCTTCGGATACTCTTCGTTGGGCGGTAATCGCTGCCCTTTCATCGGCAAATAGAGGAGCGGAGACTGTTGCAATCCTCAGGGGTTTAGAAATCAATAATGAAGAAGAAATGAATGTTGCAATTCACCTGATTTCTGAAACTGGAGATTCTATCATTGAGGATTCCATATTGAAGGGTCTTGCAAAGTCATCAGATGAAATGACTCTCAGCGTAATGCGAAATTCTTCTGCCCCTCTAAAGATTAGGAAGGAAGCAGCGGAAAAGCTCTCAACAAAGGACCTAGGTATCGAGGAAGAAGTGCTCGACATTTACACCTTATCAGCAGATGTCGAAGGGCTTAGTGGTGAATTCCTAAATCATCCTGACTTGGTATCTAAATTTCCTCATCGTGCATTATTAGTTTGGCATCTTATTCCTGCAGAGCAAGGGGTTGCAATTATGCCAGAGCTAGAAGCAATGAGGAAGAGAGCAATCCTCGGACTTGCAGAAACACAAAATGACGATGTGATGACCGAGGCTGTTTCTTCATTGATTGCACTATTGAGTGGAAACCCATCTTCAATGGATGCTGTTCACGATAAATTGGATTCGAAGGGGCTTGAGGCTCTCAACCAAGTTAGGGCTGCACTTCGAGCAGATGGTGACGGATTGGTTGAGGAAAATCGAATTGAACGATTGGAACAATCGGTTGAGGATGCTGATTTGACCTTCCTTGAGAGAAGTCTATTCAGTGTCTTAATCAGCGCCCTGAGATTAAACAGAGCAACAATGGATCTACAAAGCGGAGTGGAAGAAAGAGCTGTTTCGGCCCTTTCAGCCCTCGGTACATTATGTTCAACCGAAGCAGTTGAACTGCGCACAATCAGATTTGCCACAGACCTAGTATTGGAACACAATGTAGCAATTCCTGATTTGGAAATGTGGTATAGACAGCATGACAATGGCTCCTCCAATCACCAAATCGTCAGAGCAACAATTGCAGTGGCGAAGGGAGATCGAATCAATGCTGCTAGATCATACCGAGATGCAGCGATGAGAATTAGAGATGATTTTGAACAATCGTCTCTGCTACTTCGAAAATCACTGATTGAATTCGCCCTTGCGGGTGGTTGGAAAGAAGCAATTGATTTGATTGACAAACATCCAGAGCTGCTCGCATCTGTAACCTCTAGATTCCAACTATACCTAAGAGTCTGTGCAGACGCTGTAGCTGGACGTAATGAAATAGCCACTCAGAGAATAATGGAATATGTTTCACAAAGAGAGCCTAGTGAGGGTAGTGAAGATAGAGATGTTGTGAAGCGCAGATTGGAAGTGCTCGATAGGGCTCTTCGATACGCGTCTGAACACCGATTGCCCGAGGACCCATTCCGTGGCCGTGTTCTAGCGGCGCAGATGATGATGCGCCGCAAGCAACCAGGCAGAAGAAGCGAACTTGAAGGCCGATTCCTGATGGAGTTGAACGAAAGAAAGGACGTCCTTGAGATTACGTTAATCGCAGAAGAAGTGGCTGATATCTCACCGATTCGAGGGCTTCGAATGTTCGAAACTGCGATTCAATCGGAGAACTTTGATTTGCGGCAAATTCAGACCTTGGTTCGGTCACAAAAGGCATTATTCCGTAGATACAGCAAGGATATTCCTGTTCGACAACGTCGGTCATTGAGTCATCTTTCTCTACGACCGTTGGTTTTGGTCGATACCAATATTCTAATCGATGCCCTGAAGGATGATTTGTTAGGGCAGATTTCTCAAGATAATTACGGAACATTCGATTGGACAGTAGAGAGGGCCTTTGTCTGGATGCTAAAGAGACGTAGCGAAGAGAGCCGAGTTCATTTGTGTATACCGATGTCTGCCGAAGCTGAGTTCCTCAATCGAACAAGATCTCCAAAGATTGCGCGCGCTCTGTTCAGGGATGTGTATATTGACAACAAGGCTTGGAAGGCGACAGTTACTTCCAAACTTCTGCAAGAAAGAGTCGAGTATATTCTGCGAACGTTTGGTAAATTCAGAAACGAGGTCGATATGGATGCGAAGCGAGAGGTTGACCTGGACTCCTTCCTAGTTCGGCATTCGGAGATTTTCGAGAGAGTTACGGAAGCCAAGCAATTGGCTAGAGATGACCCGCCGCCAAGAAGTGTTATCGATGGTGTGGAAATCTTCCCAGAGTCAGGTGACCTAGAAATAATGCGAGATTCAACTGTTTATGCCTCGTCGACAACTCCTGACGTCGGTTGTGTCCTAGTTGCTACAAGAGATTCTGACTTCACTCTAATTTCAAGAGCGTTACATGACAACTTCGGATTCGATGCGATTTCAACTGCTCAGCAGTTGAATAGTCATATTCTACGAAATTGATTATTCAAGGAAATATTTCTCACATGTGGGAAATAATTGCCTGTCCAAACTCACTACACTTGAGTAAAGTGGCTTCTTCCATCAGGCGCTCGAAATCATAGGTTACAGTTCCGGCTGAAATCGCACTCTCCATTCCCTTGACAATTAGATCCGCCGCTTCACTCCAACCCATGTGACGGAGCATCATCTCAGCAGAAAGAATTAGGCTGCCGGGGTTGACCTTGTCTTGACCAGTATATTTTGGAGCGGTTCCATGTGTCGCTTCGAAGATAGAAATTCCAGTGTCGTAGTTGATGTTAGCACCAGGGGCAATACCGATTCCACCAACCTGTGCGGCTAATGCATCTGAGATGTAATCGCCATTCAGATTCATAGTTGCAAGAACGCCATACTCGCGCGGGCGCGTGAGAACTTGTTGTAGCATTGCGTCCGCGATTACATCCTTGATGACAATCGTGTTTCCTGTCTTTGGATTGGTTAATGTGCACCAAGGGCCACCATCTAATTCTACTGCTCCAAACTCATCTTTAGCTAGTTGATATCCCCAATCTCTGAATCCACCTTCTGTGAATTTCATGATGTTTCCTTTGTGAACAAGAGTTACTGAATCCTTGTCATTATCGATTGCGTACCTGATTGCAGCGCGTACTATTCTAGCTGTGCCTTCGACGCTAATAGGTTTGATTCCGATTCCAGAGGTGTCAGGGAATCGAATCTTTTCGACACCCATTTCGTTTTGTAGGAATTGAATCACTTTTGCGACTTCCTCACTGCCGGATTCCCACTCTATTCCTGCGTAGACATCTTCGCTATTTTCTCTGAAAATAATCATGTCTACTGCGCCAGGGTCTCGTACGGGACTGGGCGTACCAGCATACCAGCGAACCGGACGGACACAGGCGAACAAATCCAGTTGTTGTCGGAGTGCGACATTGAGGCTTCGGATTCCTCCGCCTACAGGAGTTGTAAGAGGTCCTTTGATAGATACTAGACCATTCTTCATTGATTCTAATGTTTCATCTGGTAACCATTCTCCAGTGGCGTTGAATGCCTTTTCTCCGGCTAATACTTCAGACCAGTGTATTTGACGGGAATCCGAGTATGCCTTGTGGACTGCTGCATCGACTACATCAATCATTACAGGAGTAATGTCAACTCCAATTCCATCTCCCTCGATGTAATGGATTATTGGTTGATCGGGTACGCTCAAACGGCCTTCTTCCATTGTAATTGCACTGCCCACAGCCATGTCACTCAATCGCGCCACCCGCCTCCGCCTCAAGAAGCCAACCCTCAAGACGGACGCGATAGAGGAGGGGGCATGAAGAGCGTAGTTCGATGGACTGGAGGGCGAACCATGGAAGGTGAAACCGAATCGGCTAAGGTCACACCAATCTATTCCGACACCGCACCTAGCCCGATGGAAATGATGCTGCAGGCTCATGCCGCTTGTTCCCTAATTGACCTTAGAGTCGGTCTCAAAGACAGAATGGAAAACGTTCGAGCAATGTGGGTAGATGTTGAGGGGGTGAGAGCTGATGAGTCTCCGCGTGTTTTTACTTCAGTGAAGATGCACTATGTCGTTGAGGGAGACGTTCCAGAGAAATTAGTTCGAAGGATAATTTCTCTTTCCCATGAGAAGGATTGTTCGGTTGGAATTATGATTTCAAGGTCCGGAGCAAGTGTAGATTGGACACTTGATTTACGTTCGTAACTTGTAACTTTACGCGGGCCGGCGGCCTCTGGATTAGGAAAATCCTGAGCTAAATTTGCTAGGGATTTAGACGTATTTTCCGATTCCATTAAAGTCCGTCTTCGGGCACACCCAAATCCTTCGCGCGTGCGAAGGAGAGAATTGAGCCGGGGAATTGATTCGGAAGTGGTTGTGATGCAGACGAGAACAGATGATGAGGTAGTCGCCGAAGAAGGCGAAGCCGAGAAGGGATTAGTGATTGAACGCCGTTTTACTACAGCAGGTGCTGACCCCTTCGATGCCTTTGATTGGATTGAGATGAGTGTAGAGATCCGAAACCCCGACGGGAGTCTCGCTCATGAGATTCATGGAGTTCAACTGCCTTCAGGCTTTGCTGGTGTTCCAGGAAAAGTCTGTGCTCAGAAGTATCTGAGGAAAGCGGGCGTTCCTGCTGCTCTGCGCAAGGTGGCGGAGGACGGCGTCCCAGGATGGCTACAACGTAGCGAACCCGATCACGAGAAACTTCAGACCCTAGCTCCAGAGGACAGGTTCATCGGTGAGACAAATGGGCGGGAATTATTCCGTCGCCTCGCAGGTACCTGGACCTACTGGGGTTGGACTCATGGCTACTTTGCTAGCGAAGCTGATGCTCGTGCCTTCTATGATGAGATGGCTTACCTAATAGCAAGCCAGAGATCTGCTCCAAATAGCCCGCAGTGGTTCAATACTGGTTTGAATTGGGCCTATGGGATAACAGGTCCAGCTCAAGGCCACCACTACGTTGATGCTGTCAACGGTGAATTGAATCTTTCAGAGGATGCCTATACACACCCTCAACCTCATGCTTGCTTTATTCAATCAGTAGGAGATTCCTTGGTTGGAGGTACTGAATCGATTATGGGACTCTGGAATAGAGAGGCTCTACTATTCAAGTATGGATCGGGAACCGGTTCAAACTTCTCCCAAATAAGAGGTGCTGGAGAGCCACTATCTGGAGGAGGCACTTCCAGTGGTCTTCTGTCCTTCCTAAAGATTGGAGATAGGGCGGCCGGGGCTATCAAGTCGGGTGGTACAACTCGCCGTGCAGCAAAGATGGTTACTCTAGATCTTGATCATCCGGATATTGAAGAATACATTGATTGGAAGTTAACAGAAGAGGAGAAGGTATCGGCTCTAGTGATTGGTTCGAGTCTTTTACAGAAACACTCAGATGCTATCTTATCCGCAATTTGGAGCCATGATGAGGATGAATCAAAGACTGATCCTTCGGTTAACGGCGCTCTCAAATTGGCGATGATAAAGGCTGTACGCGATAGCGTTCCTCAGCCGCACATCAAGCGAATTCTAGACCTTGCAGGTCAAGGCTGGAAGAGTTTAACATTCGAACAGTTGGATACTGATTGGCAGGGAGAAGGTTATGGAACAGTATCTGGTCAAAACTCCAACAATTCTGTTCGTGTCCCTAATTCATTTATGGAATCTCTTAGAAATGATGGAGACTGGAATCTTTACCACAGAACCGAACTAAAGAAGGCTGGCGAGGAGGGTAGAGAGCCCGAGCCTTGCAAAACAATGCCGGCTACTGAATTGTGGGACAAAGTAGCATACACTGCTTGGGCTTGTGCAGACCCAGGGGTTCAATTTGATACAACAATCAACGAATGGCATACTTGTCCAGAGGGTGGCCGAATTAACGGGTCAAACCCTTGCAGCGAATACATGTTCCTCGATGATACTGCTTGCAACCTCGCTAGCATCAATCTGCTACATTACTATGACAAGGCAACTCAAACCTTTGACGTTGAGGACTTCCGACATTCGGTTCGATTGTGGACTGCAACCTTAGAAATCAGTGTTCTAATGGCGCAATTTCCTTCGGCTGAAATAGCTCGTCAGTCCTACGAATACCGAACCCTAGGACTCGGTTACTGCAATTTGGGTTCACTTTTGATGCACATGGGAATTCCTTACGATGACGAAAGAGGCTACGCGATTTGCGGTGCTGTTACCTCGATTATGTGTGGGGAATCCTACGCAACCAGCGCCGAGATGGCTTCAGTTCTAGGGCCATTCCCCAACTATTCAGAGAATGCAGACCATATGCTGAGAGTAATGAGAAATCACCGACTAGCAGCATATGATGCTCCGGCAAAAGAATATGATGGATTGTCTGTACTACCAATGGGAATTAACTCAAAGAAGTGCCCGAAGGATCTTCTTGATGCAGCCAGAGAAGCATGGGATCGAGCATTGAGAGAAGGCGAAGAGCATGGTTACAGAAATGCCCAGACCACTGTTATTGCGCCAACAGGAACTATTGGATTAGTGATGAATGCTGACACCACTGGAGTAGAACCACAATTCTCACTAGTTCAGTACAAGCAACTAGCTGGTGGAGGTTCTCTAAGAATCATCAACCACGGAGTACCAAACGCTCTACGACGATTGGGGTACTCCGAAAAAGAAACACAAGCAATTCAAGAGTACATTATGGGAACTGCTTCACTAGGAAACTGTCCTACTGTATCTTCCAAGGCATTGAAGGCTGCTGGCTTCAATGCAAAGATGTTGAAGAAAGTGGAGTCGAGCTTCCCAGATGTTTTCGATATCCGCTCTGCATTTGCGCCTTCTATCCTCGGAGAAGATTTCTGTACAGAAACTCTAGGGGTTTCAAAAGAACAATTTGAGGACCCATTCTTTGACACTCTCGGTCACCTTGGATTCTCCAATGATGAAATTGACCAGGCTAATGACCATGTCTTTGGATACGGTACAATTGAGGGCGCTCCTAGACTAAAGGATGAGCACTTGGCCGTGTTCGATTGCGCAACTCCTTGTGGCAAGTACGGAAAGAGATCGATCGATTGGAAGGCTCACGTATTGATGATGGCAGCCGCTCAGCCATTCATTTCTGGAGCCATCTCGAAAACTATCAACATGCCAGCAGATGCCTCGATTGAGGACATTAGAGCTGCATATGACCTAAGTTATGATACCATGATTAAGGCATGTGCAATTTATCGAGATGGCAGTAAACTCAGTCAACCATTGATGAATCAGTTAGTTGACGCCACATCTCTAGATGAGGAAGAGGAAGATGAGGCAGTTACTGTTGTTCACAAGATGGTAGAACAAACCGCAGAGGCACTTCCAATACCTGCACCGGCTGCTACAGTTGTAGCCGAACAGTTCGTGCACAATTACATCGCAACAAGAAGACCTCTGCCTGATGTCAGGTCTTCTAGCACTATGAAATCCAGAGTTGGTGGACATACTGTTTATCTGTCTTCAAGCAATTATGATGATGGGCGTTTGGGCGAGATTATGATTACAACCTCGAAAGAGGGTGCAGCATGGAGATCTCTACTGAATCAATTCGCAATCGCGGTGTCTATTGGATTACAATACGGTGTGCCTCTAGATGCATTCGTCAAGTCGTTCACTTTCCAGAAGTTCGACCCGAGTGGAATGGTAACCGGCGGTAGTGGCCGGGTTAAGATGTCGACATCAATTGTCGATTATATATTCCGAGAATTAGCAATTCAATATCTAGAGCGTGACGACCTAGCTCACGTCTCCGCTGAAGATATGGTATCAACATCAATCAGCAGACCCGAGCAAACAGAAGAGGGATTGGTGCGAACGCAAGGAGAAAAGAGAGACGTACAGTTGACTCTGAATGCGGTTGCTCCATCTGAGGACGAGGATTCTCGCATCCGCCGGATGGCTCGTGAGCGTGGATTCACTGGAGATATCTGCGATGATTGCGGAAGTAGCCAGATGGTTCGCAATGGTACTTGCCTGAAGTGTAATGCCTGCGGCGCCACGACCGGTTGTTCCTGATTTCCTATAGTAATTGATAGGCCTCAGGACTTCTCATCTCAACCCAGTTGGCCAACTTATCGTAAGATTCTAGGTTGGCTTGCTTGATAGTTTCACAAGTTGTTTGAAATGCTTCGGGAGAAACTCTAGCCTGCTCGACAATCAGATTTCCTACTCTAGAGCGACCAATTTCGGAAGATGAAAGCCAAGCCGAGGAAAGAAGTTGAGCCGGATCTGTTGGGTTAGTTGAGAGATAGTCTCGAAGTCCAGATTCGACTAGCCTTTGGGTTGCTTTTTGATTTCCTTTAGCAAGAATCGATTGTGCCCTTCCAACGAATTCTTCTTCGGAAAAGCGGGCTAATCCTCCTACAAATGAGGCGCAGAGTGTCTGTATTGATTCATCC
>DALV01000006.1:23258-45969 GCA_002496905.1 Euryarchaeota archaeon UBA105
ATGGATTCGAGAGAGATTTTCTGCTACCGTTCTTCTAGTGCCTACTGAGCGATGATCTGCAGATGCGACGAGAATATCTGTTGCTTCTTCTGGTGAATGCGATAGTATCTGTAGTCCTGCTCGTACATACGGGCCGCTGTCTTCATCTGTCTGTCCAAGAGAATCAATAACGCGGGAAGGGATTGCTAATGTCGGACAAAGAAGTAGTGAGACAGAAAGATTCTCCAGCCATTTTGGCAGAATCTTATCTGTTGATTCTGGTTTCATCGATAGTGTATCCAGAATTGTCGTTGCTGCCATTACACCCGCAGGGTGAGGGGGAAGTGGATTGCTGTTCGATATCTCCGGAGACCATGCAATTTGATGATGGCCAGCGATATTCGAATATGGTAAATTCCCAGGAGTAACAGCATAAGCGATTGCTTCAAGCAAATAGTAGCAATCATCTCTAGCAACTTCTGTACCGCCCAATGCTAGACCTACTAGCAAACTTGACCCAAGATACCATCTATCTGTATCTGGTACATTTTCATCTAATGCAACTGCTAACCAGTCTCTAGTCTGGAGCACGAGCACCCTCTCTGCAATTGCTTCCGAGTTGGATGCTAGCCATTCTGATTCTGCCTCCATGGGATTCATTGAGCGACGAACATAATCCGGTAGATGTATCTCGCAAACCTCAGCTAAACGCATATTGAATCCTTGCCGATCGATAGCGAAGATTCCTGCCGCCTGCCTAACCAATGATTCGGAATCAGTAGGAGAGATTGCAGGGAAATCCGGTAATTCTAGAGGAGGATTAGGTAGCGGTGCAATCTCAAATGCTTCACGCACCGCTTCCTTGAGCCTTTCATCGGTTTTCTGCCAGACTAAGGCATTGCCTTCCCGTCTGGCCATTTGGACCGACTCAAATCTCTAGTTCGATGTTTAGGTTCTGGATGAGTTCCTTGTACCTATTTCGGATTGTAACCTCAGTGACACCAGCCACTTCAGCAACCTCTCGCTGAGTTCTGCGCTTACCACAAAGAACAGATGCGATGTAAATGATTGATGCCGCGATACCAGTTGGGCCTCGGCCGCTGGTTAGTTCCTTTTCTTGGGCCTTCTGAATCAATTCGTATGCCTTGGCTTGTACCTCGGCATCTAGGTCAAGGCCTGAACAGAATCGAGGAATGTAATCCTCAGGCTTGGTTGGTGGAATCTTCATCTTCAATTCACGAACCATGAATCTGTATGTACGACCAATTTCCTTTCTACCGGTTCTGCTAGCATCACCGATTTCGTCGAGAGTTCGTGGATTGTTGCACTGGCGGCAAGCAGCATACAGGGATGCTGCTGCTACACCTTCAATCGAGCGACCACGAATGAGTCTCTTCTCGACCGCTTTCTTGTAGTTGACAGCTGCAGTTTCTCGGATACTCTTTGGAAGATCTAGGCGGCTGGCCATTCTATCCAATTCTGCAAGAGCCATTGCGAGGTTTCGCTCTGTTGCATTGCTTACTCGAGAGCGCTTCTGCCACTTTCTCATTCGGTAGAATTGGGAGCGGTATCTGGAGGAGATTGTCTTTCCTGAGTAGTCCTTGTTCTGCCAATCAATATCGGTGGAAAGACCCTTGTCGTGAAGCATTACAGTCATTGGAGCACCAGTACGTGCACGCTGGTCTCCTTGCTCAGGGCTAAACACGCGCCATTCGGCGCCTTGATCGATAACCTTGTCTTCGAGGACAAGTCCGCAATCTTGGCACACAATTTCACCACGAGTTTCGTCGCGGTCTAGATTTCTTGAACCACATTCGTCACACTTGACAGTGTCTTCTACGAGATATTCTGACATTTCTTAATCACCCCTTTCGAACCGAAAGGTAAAATATTCGCAATGGACTTCTTATTTAAACCTTATAGGTATTATAAATTGCCTCTAAATGAAGGTCTGCTAGCCTGCTCTTACTTGCACCAACGGTGAAATAGCAACAGACCTTGGCGTTAAGCAAGCGAGAGGTGTTGGTATGCAGTCTTGGCCTCCTTCCAAAGTCAGTCTTAGCCCAAACAAAAGGGTTCTATTTTTGACAAAAGACTTGGAGTTGATTCGAAAACAATTGTATGAAGGTCTCGAATTAAGGATGGAAGATTTGTCCGTCGATGACTTACTCGACGATATCAACACCGATGTAATGACTCCCGCTTGGGTGTGTTTTGATCATGACCCGGCAATACTAGCAGAGAATGCCTACGCAGGACTTTTGCATGAAGGCCGTCGTGTCTTTGAGTCACGAGCATTGATGGATGGTGGATTCGAAGTAATTGTTAGTGGCCACCGAAAGGGAACCGGAAGTAGTAGAGAGACGGCCGCTCAATGTGAAAGATGGTCAGGAATTCGAATTGTCATCGCCGCATCCTTTGCCCCTATTCATGAGAGGAATAACATCAATCTCGGTCAGTTAATGGGCGACCATGCAATGATTGAACGCCTCCAGAATGGAGAAAGTATTGGCCTGGAAGAGTTCACAGCAAAATACGACCCGGTGACCAAACTAATTGTAGAGAATGGTGGGATCTTCCCCTTCGCTAAGAGAATGAAGGCAGGTGATGTTGAGTTGCCTGCGGTAAGTAGTGATTCTACTCCGATGACAATGGCTGAGAAGATGATTTCCAACAAATTGCTCGGACAGAATGGTGTGCGTGGTTATGTCAAGCCCGGAGACGCTGTGCTTGCGCAAGTCGATGGCGGATATTCACACGAGTTTACTACTGCTCAAGTTCACAATTTTCTAGCCGCTGAATATGGCGATGATTATTCATTACCAAATCCGCCAAAATTTGCAGTTTTTGAAGACCATCTCTTGTATGCAACGGGAGTGGCAAGGTTCGCTCGATTTGAAGATAAGATTCAGACCTTACGCGATTTGCAAGTCACTTTCCAGAAGCACACAGGAGTACGAGATTATTCCGCAGTGAATGGAGTAAGTCCGGGCATATGTCACCAAGTCGCCCGAGAGGAATTCATCGATGTTGGCGACTTCATTCAAGCTACAGATAGTCACACTTGCATGGGTGGTGCGAGCAATGCTCTAACATACGGAGTCGGATCAACTGAGTACGCTAACTTGGTACACAATCAATTCGCATTCGTAAAAGTTCCAGAGAGTATTCGATTCGAATTGGTCGGAAGTCTAGACCCCGGTTGTACTGCAAAGGATGTAATTCTGCATATCCTTTGGAAGTACGCTGCACAATCAGATACCCTCGACCGTTCAATGGAATTCGGTGGCCCTGGATTAGCATCTCTTTCGATGGATGAAAGAGCTACTCTTTGCAATATGGCAACAGAGTGTTCGGCGAAGACTGGGATCTGTGAGCCCGATGATTTGACTGTTGAGTGGTTAATGGCAAGACGTCAGGATTTGACTGAAGTTGAGATTCGCTCTGCCTTCGTTCTTCCTGATGAGAATGCTGTTTACCATGGAGGTGTACATACGATTGATTTGTCTGCAATTCGACCTATGGTAGCACACCCCGGAGACCCTGATGCAGGAATCCCATCCGACCCAACAAACGGAGCATACATCGAAGATCTAGGAGATGTCGAGATTGATATTGCATATGCTGGCTCATGTACAGCAGGTAAGGACGATGATTTCGCATACTACGCAATGGTTACCAAGGCGGCTTTAGATGCTGGATTGACGGTAGCAGAAGGTGTAGATTGTTACATTCAATTTGGGTCAAAGGCAGTAAAAGATTTGTCAGCGCGAAATGGATGGAGTGAGTTGTTTGAACGCGCTGGTGTCAAACTAATCGATCCTGGATGTGGTGCTTGCATTGGCGCTGGACCAGGGGTTTCTGATCTAGAAGAGCAAGTTACTGTATCGGCCATAAATCGTAATTTCCAAGGTCGCTCTGGACCAGGAAAATTGTACCTAGCAAGCCCTCTGACTGTAATGGCCAGTGCATTCACTGGAAAGATTACTGCATGGTATCCGGATTTGTTTGAACAGAGTTAAAGGCCCTGAGCGCTCGGGCGGCCTCGACCACAAGCAGGCCCCTTGTCATTCGGACTATGGGAGGACCTGGAGGGGGTAGTCGCGATGGTAGATGCAGAGAATATTGCAAGTAAACAAAAGCAGATTTCGATTAGTGAATTCTTCGAGAAGAACAAGCATTTCCTAGGCTTCGACACCCTTCAGAGAGCCGTGATTACTGCCGTTAAGGAAGCGGTTGACAACTCACTCGATGCTTGTGAAGAAGCTAGAATTCTACCCACGATTAAGGTCGAGATAAAAAAACTCAAAGCTGACAAACTGGAGTTAATTTGCCAAGATAATGGCCCTGGTATTCCAAGAAATTCTGTTGAGAATGTGTTTGGGAAGTTCTTGCTAGGGTCGCGGTTTCATGCAATTAGACAAACTCGCGGTCAGCAAGGAATCGGAATCACAGGAGTTGTGATGTACAGTCAATTAACAACAGGCTCGAAGACTCATGTAATTTCCAAAATAAAGTCTGACAGTTCAGCCGTACACGTTGACCTTGGCCTAGACACAAGGAAGAATAAGGCCACTAAATCTAATGAAATTAGGGATGTTTGGTTTGAGGATGGTGAGGAGGTAGTAAGCGGCCTGAAAATAAAAACCGTGATGAAGGCAAAATATCAGCGAGGAAGGCAATCCGTTCACCAATATCTCCGTATGACGAGTATCGTCAACCCTCACGCTACAATCCAACTAATCGTGCGTGACGTGGATGGAGAAATAATTGATCAGGGCCATTGGATAAGGACCACAGAAAAATTACCAAGGGTGGTTGAAGAAATCAAACCTCACCCGCATGGAATACATCTTGGGCAACTTCAGAGGATGCTGAAGGAGGCAGACGAACGAAAACTCACTTCCTTCCTCAGGCACAACTTCTCTGGAGTTAGTATGAGGGCCGCAAAAGAAATTCTTGGTAAGGCGGAATTAGATGAAGGTCGAACCCCTGTTAGGATCAAGGCGGATGAAGCCCAAGCCTTGTTAGATTCGTTTCAAGAAGTAAAATTACTAGCACCTCCAATTGACTGTCTCTCTCCTATTGAAGAGATTCTAATCAAAAAGGGGCTATCGAAAGCAATTGATTCTAGATTTGCCTCGACAGTTACACGTAAGCCCGCAGTGAGTCAAGGAAACCCGTTCCAAATCGAAGTTGGTCTTGTTTTCGGAGGAGATTTAGCAGCAGATGGACCGATAGAAGTGCTCCGATTTGCAAATAGAGTTCCACTGATGTACCAGCAAGGTGGATGCCTCATGACAAAGGCGCTTGAATCTGTGAATTGGAAGCAATATGGCCTCGAACACCCTGGTGGTAAAGGCCTACCGAAAGGGCCCGCCGCGGTGTTGATTCATCTGGCCTCCACAAACGTACAATTTACCAGTGAAGCGAAGGAGGCTGTTTCTGATAATGTAGAGGTCCACGAAGAAATTCGAAAGGCTATGTTAGAGGTCGGTAGAGGTCTGAAAAATCATTTGAAGAAGAGTAAACAGAGAAAGAAGGCTCAAGAAAAATTCGACTTAATCAACATCATTTTGCCCGAAATATCAAGAAAGACAAGTGATATGTTAGGCAGAGAGGAGCCTGACTTGTCTCCGGTCATTACTCGAATAATGAATGCGGTATTCCTTGAAGACGAAGTGACTTGGGATAACGACACCAAGCAGAATATTTGTTCAGTTACGATTTACAATTACACCGCAAGGGCTCGGGCCTATACAATACTAGCAAAATGGCCCGAAGCTAAAGGTGTGAGGATGGTTGAAAATCCTCGAGGTGGAAGAAAAGAAACCAACGGTTTGTGGGCTTGGAGGCTAGATACTCTTAATCCTGGGGAATCTGCAGAAATACGATTTACAGTTGAAGGATTGACAAAAGGTGATTGGAATGAGATGGATATTTTCTTCCGTGGAAATGGCGATATTATTGGAGCAAACAAAATCGATGAGAAATTACTCGATGAAATGCGGAAAGTCGAGGCTTTGGCCGTCGCCGAAGCCGAACACGCAAAGCCCGATGAAATTGGATCGTTGGAGAGGGTGCTAGACAGAGCCGAACCGGTAGAGGGTTTGCAGGAAGCGCCCAATGAAGATTTGACTGAACCAACTGCCCCAGTTTTGGAAGTGATTCCTGCCGAAGATGAAGATTGGTTTGGTATGAAGGACGGTGATACTGAATGAGTGCGAATGGATACACAAAGGAACAGGTAATCGAAGCTCTACACGATATCGCTGGTGAGATGCATAACAAGATGCTCAAGGGGGAGCCCCCAACGATGACATTGCCTGTCAGAACAAAGCAGAACATTTCATTTGATTCAAAACTCGGGGTTTACAAATACGGTAAGAAGAGATCTACACGAGATGCAACCTCGCTTGGAAGTGCAAGACAATTATTGCGTGCGCTGCACGTTACGGAATTTATCGAGGAAATGATTGAGGCTGGGAAATCCTCGACTCTAAGAGAAATGTACTACATTTCAGAGGGATGGGGGCATGGTAAATTTGGTTCTCAAAATGAAAGTAACAATTTGGCTGAAGATTTGGAAATTATAACCAAATGTATGAGAGAGGATTTCAAACTACGGCCGGAAGAAGATGGTGCCAGAATAATTGGGAATATCACCTTACAAGAAAGGAATCGGCGTGGCGAATGGATGCGGATAAATTGTCGAGATGATGTTGGTGATTCGGGTTACGGTGTCCCTTACAATGTCGAACTAGAAAAAATACGCCTAGTCGATCACGATGTCGATTTTATCATGGCCATAGAGACTGGTGGTATGTTTGACAGATTGGTTGAGAACGGATTTGATGAGTCAGCTAGATGTGCTCTAGTTCATCTCAAAGGACAACCGGCACGCTCTACTCGCAGAATCATTAAGCGAATGAATGAGGAATGGAACCTCCCTGTTCTGGTATTCCTTGACGGTGATCCTTGGTCATACAGAATTTACGCATCTATAGCTTATGGCGCTATCAAAACCGCGCATATTTCTGAATATCTTGCCACACCAAGTGCTGTTTATCTTGGCATTAGGGCGGGCGATATTGAATCCTATGATCTACCCGCTGATGATCTTTCCAGTAAAGATATTCAGGCCCTTAATGCAGAATTAAGTGACCCTAGATTTGCTGACGCTGAATGGCAAGAAGAAATCAAACTGATGCTTGAGTTAGGTAAGAAAGCTGAACAGCAGTCTCTTGCAAAATACGGTTTAGATTTCGTAACTGAGACTTATCTTCCAGAGAAACTTGCCGAAATCCTAGGGCGATGATGAGACCAATCATCAAATGTGAACGCCTACTGAGTCTGGTGTGGCTGTGAACTTCCGGCGGATTGCCAAATGGTCTTCTGCAATCTCTGTATTGTTGCTAATCACATTCATGGCGCTCCTACCGGGTGCCTATGAGAAGATGGAGCCTATGCTAGATCCCGAACAACAAAATGTAGCACGGCTTGAATCAGGAGGAAGTACCTCTGTAGATTTTGTGGATGGTCACGTCTACGTTGCACTAAGACAGAGTGAAGGAGGAGACCCGAGTGCTGATTTACGATTGGTGGATGAGCAAGGGGAAGTATTCTCAGGAAATTCGCCGGGTCGACTACATGGTGAAAGGTTCGTGAATGGGACTTCATATTCTCCTGTTAGGGTGTTTTGTTTCCCCTCTGGGTGTAAAGGTGGCATATACACTCTGCATAATGAGGGTGATTCGGTATTATGGTTAGTCGATGATTCTGCATCTGACACTGAATTTTTGACTGAACCTTTGATTTTAGTTGCTTTCGGTACTTGTTGCTTAGGAGTAATTAGCGGAATTATTGCCTTAATTTTTGCAATATTGATGCTAGGAAATAGATCAAGTAAAGATGGAAAACAAGTTAGCGGACTGGTTATTGATGGAAAAGTAATGACTACCGATGAACTCTATCGCGCATATCAGGAGCAAAATATCGATGCTTCTGGTGTACCTGAACCGTTTGTTAGAAATCCCTCTAACAATAAAACTATTCAGTCTGTATCTGATGAAAGTGATTTCCAAATTGGAGAAGATGATTCAGATGATGAGTGGAAGGGTTGGGACGAAGGCTGATTGAAATTAGCCGATTTCATGATACACTCGGGTTTTTATTCCCCCCTCCACTACACAACCTCGGGTTGGTAAGTCGTGGTGGACTTCGATGAGGCTCTAAACATCCTTGAAAACAAGGCACGTAGAGACATTTTGAAGCATCTAGCTAAGGAGCCGCACTACCCTTTGCAGCTGTCAGAATTGCTGGATATTAGTCAACAAGCCGTAGTAAAGCATCTGAGAGTTCTCGAAGAGACCGGATTTGTTGACTCTGAGAAAGTCCCTTCTGTAAAAGGAGGGCCGCCGAAGAAGATGTACACTGTCAATCAATCATTTTCTCTAAGGCTCGATTTGGGGCCTAATCTATTCCGCGCGGAACACAGAACTATGCCAAAAGGAGGGCCTATTCGTTTGTCTTCCAATCTACCGGGAGATTTGGACTCTGTAGTAGACAATATTGGTACTCGCAGGAGGCTTCCATTAGTCGAAGCAATGTCGATGCTTTCTGATATGGACAAAGCGCTTGAGAGAATTGATGAGCAGAGGGATGCGATTATCGCCTTACACCAGCAGGTAATGCAGAAAGTTGCCCCTACCATCGACGAATCTTCTGAGACCTATGAAGAAAGACAGCTTGCCCACGCTATGCTAAATCACCCAAGAAGACCTTTGGATCTAGACTTATTTTCTCAGGGGCTACGTATCCAATCAATGGATGCAGAAGTTATGATGGATGGGCTTAGAGAAAGGCTTCTCCGTGACTTCGCCGCTAACACGGGCAGCCTTGTGGCAGCTCGCGAGGGGACACCACTGCCGTGGTGGCTAGCCCGCTAATTACGATTAGAAGACTTGGTCATCATCGCTTAGGTTAGCAATTAGGCTGCTCTTTTCTGCGAAGCGAGCCAAAGCCTCCATTCTACGTCCGTACATGACTACTCCGGCAACCCACATCAGAGCTATTGTAGCCCCTAGGATGATTGCTGGAACCGAATATTGGGCTACTATCTCAACTCCAAGATCGAGTGCTCCCCAATTTGAGCCCATTTCTCCACCAGGAACTGCCATTATGTTGTTATCTTCATCAGATTCGACAATATTGTTATCTGGATCGACTACGACTACAACATCGTGAGTACCTGCCTTTACTAGGTACAGAAGGGTGATTTTAGGCGGCGAATCGTCTCCATTACTACCAACAGGCATGACAGCCTCGATTAGTTGCCTGTAGGCTACATTTTCTTCTTGGCATCCATTCTTCTCAATCGACTTCTTCGATTGGTCGACGCATAGAATGATGTTGACGTCGGTAGCATGTATATTTCCAATGTTCCTTATTTCTACAGTTACTGGTAGCATCTCTCCAACCTTGGCTTTGGTCGTGTCAACTTCGACACTCATGATTTCAAGGTCTGGCGCTCTCAATCGGAGCTCGAGGATTTGCTCATTTGTATCGCAGAATGGGCGAACTAGGTCTGGTATGCCATCTTCATTTTGATCGAGACTACAGGAATCCTCCCAGATTGGAGTCTCGTCGTGGTCTCCATCGATTTCTGAAGACCCGAAGGCGGATTGGACCTTTATCCCAATTTCACGATCTTGTAGTGTCGCCCCAGGATCTATTTCGATTATCGCAACTAGTTGTAATGTGGTATACGCAGGCATAACTGGAAGCATTACCGTTCCTGCAGATGTGCCCACTGCGGTTACGTAGCAGTCATCTGTAGGGGTGTCTTGACCTACTGTCAATTGAACACAAGGGCGTTCTAGTGGGAATTCGGTATCGAAGCCTTCAATCAGAGCATAATTGACTGACCATCCACTGAGGGTGTTCATGCCAGGAACTGGGTCCCAGCCGGCGGAGTTCTCGGTGTGGTTGTGTATCGATGGGTGGTCGTCGACGTTTCCGTAGTTGCTGACATTCATTGTGAAACGCACGGTTCTACCAGGTGCGGTGGTCTTGATTCGAGATTCGATTGCAGGGTCTAGTTCTATTCGCATATCGTGGAATTCTACGATATCGATGTTCAGAACTATTGTATCTCTCAATTTGGTTCCATCATATGGTTCCTCGCTTAAGACGTCTAGACGCACTGTGTATTCGCCTGCGTAAGTCTTCTCTGGAACATTAATGTAAATCGGGATGTCTTGTGATGTGTCTCTTTCAAGTTCTTCGAAGGTAACTCTTGGAATTTCAATGTCCCAGACCGCTGAGCCTCCGTTTGAATCTGTTATCGAATTTACAGCAATATCGAATCTGTCTGGGCCATTACCTATGTTCTCAATTGTTGTATCCAATTGGAAAGACTCTCCTGGATGCAATTCGAGAGTAGATTGTGGTACTGTTGCTTCTAAGTCATAGACTTGAATTACATTTGTTACTAATACTACAGAGTCTCTGACCTTAGGTGCTCCTTCTAGGTTGGCTTTGACGGTGACAGATTCACCAAGTCCTGCCGTTGCATTGTATGGAGCACACATTATTGCAGTTACAGTATAAGGTGTATCAATAACGCCCCAATATCTCGGATCATTATCCCCTATTCCGTTACCACCGGGTGCATTTTCAAAATCTAGGTCGACTACCCAGTTATCGTAACGCCATGTTGATTCTGAAATCTCAGGTGGTCTTTCATCTGGGCCGCCTGGTGTTGTAAAGACGAGGAAACCGGGTGTGTAATGCTTGGTGACTTCTATGTCAAATTCGGAACATTCTCCTGGTAGAACGTCTTGTTTAGTCTCTCCAAGGTTGAAGATAATATTTCCAGAACTCCTTATCGATACATTAACCCATAATTCGAGTACATCGAAGGTCCCTCTATCAATCGATAATACCGGCTCTCCAGTAGACCAGCCTTTCAGATAAATCACGAAGGTGCCGGGTTCCTGAGAGGTTGGGACGCTAACTTGCAGGTTACGCGTTACCGATTGGGTTGGATCTAGCGAAAGCGACGTCGGGAAGGAAACTCCCCAACCGAAAGGTAAGCCCCATTCAGTCTGGCCTTCATGAGTGGTTGGATCGTAGAATGCAAACGTATCGTATACATTTCCTGTATTCGTTACTGTAATCGAGAAAATTGCTGATTGTCCCTGTTCTACGTCTACCTGATAATGACTCGTGTCGAGATTAATTCCGTGAACAACGTCCATCAAAGTCAACGTGAGCCTTTCATCATTAATCGCTGGATCCTTGTAAGATACGACGCTCACAGTGATTGCAGCTAGTTCGTCCTCGTGGGCTTGATAGATAGTCGGTGCGCGAACGCGCATGTATACCGGCACTACATCTCCACCGCGAAGGAAAACCGGTGTCGAATCGAAAATTGGCGTGTGATTTGAACTGAAGAACAGGGTTACTGTCCAATTATTTGGTACTCCAAGCAAAGTTACTTCGTAAGTATCTGCGACAAGTTCTGCGGGCCCAGGAGTTGGGTTTGAGATAGTCATGTTGTAGGTAGTCTGCTGGCCCGGTTCAATCGTGTGATAGAACGTCTCATCATCGGCCAAATCTACCGATACCAAACCTGTTAGTACGTGTACGTAACATAGAGTGTATCTTCCTTGGTTATTGTTTTCATCACATCGGTTAGTGTCGGACCAAGCGATATGTACTCCACTACCTAGGTCATTTGCGAATGCTGGCGGCTGGCCTAGATCTGGTGCATAAGGCGAGTTAGCGCCTAACTTATCTGAATCCCAAGTCGAGATTTCGTGTAGTTCCCATGGCTCAATTATTCCCGATGCCAACGAGTTAAGCGGGAAACCATTCGGATGAGCATCATTTGTGTGATTTAGGCGGGTGTACATTATGGTCTCACCCTGGGTTTCATTTCCGTTGTCGAGCCAGGCTATGTGTACATTGTCGAAGGAATCTGTTAGAATCTCTGGCATATGTGAATTAGCGCCAAATGGCCTCTGACTGTCTAGATTATTGAGGCCCTCTACTGTAGATATCGCAGAGTCTGTGATTTGCTTAATTCCGTAGGATGGTAGTCCTGAAGGTGCTCCATCCCAAGCCGCGGAACCACGGAGTCTTAGCCTAGTGTAATATATCTCGTAGTTGACATCTATTTCGAAGCCGTAAGCCCGACCATCCATCCATGCAACGTGTGTGTTACCGGAGGAATCGATTGCAATTGATGGGTGTAGGCTGAATGCATCCTGAAGAGTAATTCGGGTGTCATTTACGACGACTAGGTGGCCATATCCTAACTGGTCGGTTGATGGTCCGATGTCCTCTACATACTGGTTATTCGATACGGTCGTTCCAGGAGTTCCCTTTGTCCAGCCAGGAGGAGGGTTGTCCAATACTGAATAAGGATCTAGAATTGTCAAAAATATCTCACGAGAATTGTTTGTTGCTAGATATACTAGGGCTTCGACCATTTGTTGAAGTTCTGTTGCACTACCCGATGAAGTAGGGAAACTGTACATCTTTCCGCCTGCATCTGTGTTCCTAAGTGTGGAACCAGGGCAGGTTCTTGTCCCGATTGAGACGAATCCATTGGGGCATTGAGCAAGGTCCTGCATGTGCGATCCTACCTCTACATTCCCTGAGCCAAATCCTGCGGCTAACAACGGCACAGGTACAACACCCGCCTCAACGCAAGCATCGTGTGCCTCGTTGATACTCTGAAGGTCGTCGGCGGCTTGAGACGGGTCTCCGCCGTATGGCCCTTCATCAGAAATTGGAATTACAATCTTAGTTGCGTTTGGATTCCATCTGTGGTCCAGCTGTGTGGGTGGGTTTGCAGCGTTGCCCATTCGGCCCTGTGTATCTCTCCAAGATAGGCAAGCCCAAGTTGTACCAGGGCCCCAGAATTCAGAGTAATAACCACCGTCTTGAGGAAGGTTTGTTGCTGTGCCATCGTAGACTACTTCGGTAAGATAGCGAATACCACCTGAGTCGTCTGACGGAGTTTGGCCAAGATGGGTTGTGCGAGGGCCTTGGCTTCCAGAGCCACCTGTTTGGTATGCGGTCGCGCAATTACCTGAAGTAGCTGCAGACGGCCAGTTTCCACTCAATGCGTAAAGTGTTTCGAATACCGTAATATTTCCATCTTCTAGCATTGGTTTTAGTCCTTCAAAAGTACCTCCGCTGGCGAAGTTGCCTCCATAGAATACAACGCACATGTCGGCCCACTCAGTATTCATTGAACCGGAGGTATCGATAGGTGCGACCATTTCCACCTTACCGCCACGGGTGTCGTCCCATACTACTTGCACGAAGTCATCTGCATCAACTGCAATATCTGGGTGCCCCTTGTGTCCAATAATTGGAGTCAAGAGGGTGTTGCCTATTGCAACAATTGCTTGGCGGCCCGGGCGATCAATTTCTAGCATTGAGTAGTATATCTGAGGTTGTTGGTAGAATTTGTCTAGAGGTTCGTAGGAATCTTCCCAAACTATGTGTGGATTGTTCTGAGAGTCCACTGCCACCGCTGGCCAATCACGGTTCTGTTGGTGACTTGCTATTTCTTCATCATTGATTATCGAAAGTACAGCATCCAAACCTGAGCTGCCATCTTGGTCATCTTGGGACGGATCTAAGAGGGTGTAGAATATAGTCCATTGACCTGATTTATCGGTCCAAACAATGTGAACATTGTCAGCATGATCTACAGCGATATCTGGGTGGTTAGCACGGTGGGTGCCTGGATTGGAGATTTGAGTTTCGTCGATTAGAACATCACCTCTAGGATCGAGCATTTTGTAGTAGAGATGTTGGGTATTTCTACTCCAGACGAAGTGTGAGTTGCCCATTGAGTCGGCATCCATTGCAACCATTCTGTCATTATGAGTTCCGCTGGCGACTATCTGTATCGCATCTGTTACTACTATCTCGCTTCCTTCTGCTCTATCTGAGAATTCTAACGTAGCAAACAGGCTCATCACCATGATGAGAACCAACGTCATACTACTCCTTACTTTCTTTGTCTCCATCTCGTTCCCTCCAGCATTGCTGCTACAACATTCCTTGTTGGTTTCTTTGAATACTTAACCTACACGCTCACGCGTCATCGATATCCGTTAGGACAAAGATGGATTTTCGTCCCATTCTATTGTAAATTCAGACCCAATCGGCGGGGTCAAAGTCGCTGCCGAAACCACCCGTCTCGTCTGTGTCTATGGAATGGCTTTTCGGCTCATTCTTTGGAGGTTTGGTGGTACGTTGTTTGGCTTTCTTTGCCTCCCAGTCATCTACCTTGCCAGGTTTACCAATTCCCTTTCCGTAAGCATACTTCACTTGATGAATAAGTTCCAATTTGGAAAGCCATACACTTCTCATCGTCTGCATAAATTCGTTTTGGCTTAGTCCATCGAACCATATTGGGCTTGAGAGATTAAACGCTTGTAGAGGGCCTGGTAACTCGTCCTTTGGCTTGCCAACGTGAAGGACCCAGTCAAGGTTAGAACGGGTCAATTGTATTCTAGTGTCATGAAGCCATTTTTCCCAAGCATCAGGGTCTTCTTTTCCATGGTCGCGCATCTCATTTTGTTGCCCTTCATCGACTCTGGTAATTGAGTAAATCAGTACTAGATCGCGATTTTTCGGAATTACTACATTGAAGACGTGTCCTTGTTTCGTAGGTGGATATTTTACGTGTAGATGAATAAGTGCTTGAGCGTCTGTAACTTCTCTAGACTCTAGTTTCTCACGGGCTAGCCAATCCTTGACTGCACTAGCCGCCGACTTGCCATCCATCAATGTCGGCTATTGGCAGTCCTATTTGAGAGCGCCGAGTCTAGAAGAGATATTTGCAACGAGTTCGTGAAATCTTTCTCCCTCACTGCTCTTACTCAATTTCACACGGCGAGATGCTGTTACAGAGTCGGACCACAAATCATAGCCGGTTAATGCGATTGAGGCGGCCAGATAGAAGCTGAGCATGAGTAAAATGAATGTGTATAACGTCACTAATTGCACCGATAAACCCGCGTACAGATAGGTGCCCAATAATGCCACAGGGGGCCAGAAAAATATCGGTGAAAACATTCCTGCAAGCATGAAGTAAGTCGTGCGAGAGTCCAATCCCTCGTCACTACCTTCGGCCATGTATTTTGCAAGACCCCACTGTGGCCCCGATGATGGGAGCGTTATTGGTAAAGTGGAAATTATCAGAATTAAGCCGAGAAGCCCTAAGAGATGTTCAGAAATTGATTTTCCTCGCAAGCGATTTGAAGAATCTAGAGATGTAGCATACAAGTCATTCTTATGGAGGATTTCTGCGGTTTCCTTAGCTTGGTCGATTATTGGATTATTTTCGTCTCTACCAATGCTTTCTCTTACCTCTCTAGTAGCTCGGACTTCTTCGGCCAGTGTTCGCAGAGGAGCGTTGGCTTTGTTAGCGCCAATGTGGGCCAGAAGTTTCCATGCGCGATAAGTTTCCCAATCGGGAGCATCTGGAGTCATTGGCGAGAGGGTATCGAATATGCGGTCGCGTAATTCTCTGGTGGCGTCATGGTTAGGTTCAACCCATTCCCCGGATACTAGACGAGCGCGGTCTTGGGGTGAATATGTCGATGGTATTTCAATCGATTCGCCGAACTCAACATAATTGTCGGTACGAAGCCAATGATGAGTTCGCCAATGTAAACCAACGGTTTGGATTACTGGTGCAGGTAAGCCCTTCTCGTCTGCAATAGCGGCAGAAGCCAGAGCAGCGCGTGAAGATCCTGTTCGTAATGCATGCAGTTTGCTGTCTTGGTGTGATTTACCCTCTGGCATCACGACTGCCGAATGTCCTGTCGCTATGCAAGAGGCCACCGTCAACATACCTCTGTCGTTGATATATCTGGCAAAATCGGCATCTACAACTCCTGCCTCTACTTCTGCACGACGGAGAACTGGTTGCGTTCCAAATCGTCTCGACCACCACCCGATTACTGGGCGAGTGGTCAAATCATGACGGCCTAGTGAGATCACTCGCTTATTTTGTGCCCGAACAATTACCATCGGGTCAATTAGACCATTGATGTGGGTTGCGACATAGATCGCACCACCATCTGCAGGAGGAGTTGGATCGGCATCATGACTTCTGAAAATCGCCTTATTACCCAATTCAAACATCAAATCTAGTGCTAGTTGAGCCCACCTCTTTCCAGGATGCTTTCCTTCGTGATTATATGGAACGCGAGTCAGTTTATCTCGCTTCAATCTAGTTGCGCTTTCTGACAACTCAGGGAGTATCTCAGGCGCGCCTTCTGAGTCCGACACGGGGCTTCGGAGGATGCAAGGGGTTGAGAATACACCGATTCTACTGTGTGGCCGCTGATATGCTTTCAGCGAGGGTTTTTGCGTCGTCATGGTCTATCTTTCCATATTTCCAGAGGAAAGAATGAGTTGAGTCAGGATATCGTGGAATGATGTGAATGTGGACGTGAGCGATAGACATGCCCGCCTCGTGTCCGTTGTTTTGGACGAGGTTGTATGCGGTCGCTCCGGTCGCCTTGAGTATGGCACGGCTTACCACTGGTAGAGCTCTACCAAGAGCTGCTGCGGAATCTAAACTCAATTGGTCCATGGAAGGTGCTGGTTCCTTTGGAATAACCAATGTATGTCCTCTTGTTAGAGGTTGAATGTCTAGAAACGCGATGATGTGTTCGTCTTCATACACCTTGTGACAGGGTAATTCGCCGTTGATGATTCGAGTGAAGATTGTTGGTTCTTCACTCATTTTAAGTCCTCAAGATTTTGTAATCTGCTCTGCCAAAGTTAGCATTCCTTGAAGATTCAAAGCCGAGCACATCTCGGTGTTCATCACGCTTGATTGATCGGTTACTTTGATTCCGTTTTTCTTCATATCAGCAATTGCATCGGCGGCTGCTTTGAGAGAGAATTTGTCTCTAGATCCGTTGGTGCAAGAAGACATTACTGTAGCTAAAGTTGCTGAGACTTGCCCCACCGAAGCCCCATCTCCTGACTTTAGAGATTCCAACTTCTTGGAGGATTTTTCAACTGCTTTCTCGACTAAATCTGAGCCGCCAAATGCTGCTTCTTTGGCCCAAGTTCCAGCGTGGCTTCCGGCATGATTTCCGCCAACTAAATCATCGAGGATTAGGTTGCCTGCCAATATACCCTCTCCATGCATCCCATTGTTTGCAGAGCGTCCGGCTGCATAGAGTCCAGTGGCCCACTTTTTACCTTTGGAGAAGGTTATTCGACCATGCTCGTCTACAGGAGCGCCTCCGGTGGTTATTGCAATTCTCGTTGTAATTGGGATAACCTCGCGAGAAATATCGAGGCCTGTTCTGTCCTTGACTCTGTTTCGTGTATTGGAGAACCAAGTCTCGGCATCAGATTCCAAGCCTCTCAAATCTAGAATGCAATCGTCCTCGCCGACTTCGCTCGGGTCAACGTCCTCTCCGCTAGATTTTCTTACTCTGCCTCCTGAGCCTAATACATCGAGTGTTATGTTGAGGTCTGTACCTCTTACAGTCAGTGGGTGTGTTGGGTTGTTTGCCATCCCAGCTAGGGACAGGCCTGCCGAGGCTATCAGTGCCGAGCCCAATCCTGCTCCATCTGATGGGCTCGACCAAATTCCTTGATGGCCAGTAGTAGCGAGAACTACAGCCTTGGCTTGAATTCCAATCACTTGACCAGAGTTTGTATCGTACGCGGTTAGACCTCTAACTTGCTTTCCGTCCATTACCAACGACATGACTTGGATATCTGAACGGCGAACAACCCCTCGCTTCATTGCCTGTTCTTCTAGAATACGGGTGATATTTCGTCCAGTTGCATCTCCACAGCCGGTCATTCTCGGCATGCTGTGTCCCGCAACCTGAGCCGCATGAGGTAGTCCTCCTTCACGGCGGCGAAGAACCAATCCCCACCTTTCCAATTCTGCAAGAACACTGAGAGATTCTCCACAAACCCTTGCGGCGGCGACCTTGTCGGTGGATTCGCCGCCTGCAGAAATTGTGTCGTCTCGATGTCCGGATGAGCTTACTTCGTCTATGGATACTGCAAGTCCGGCTAGATCTGTGCCAGCCGTTCCTGCGCCAATTCCTGAGGATTCTAGAAGCAGAGGTGTTGTTCCAGCATCGGCTGCGGCAATGGCGGCTCTTAGCGCGGCAGGTCCCGAGCCGACGATGACTAGATTCCAAGACTCCATGGTTCTCGTCTTGGGCGAATCGTGTTCGCGACATGAAGATGACGCTCGGGGCTTCGCCCCGAAAATTGCCCTTAATCTGCAAGGGCGAGGGCGATTCTTCGCACCTCGGATGCGGCATCTGCCATTCTATGACCCATGCTTTCTGCCTGAACTCCGGATGAAAGTATGGTGGTTACTACAATTGATTCTATCGTCTCTCCTTCTTCATTTCTCAAGGTAACTTGTACTGGGTGTGGTCCAGATATGGAGTCGGGCCACGCCAAGCCTATCCATAGTACCGTTGAGTCGGCAAGAAGGCGACCAAAGGATTCTGTTAATTCGCCTCTTTGGTTACCTAGAGGAATTGGTGAATTGGGTTGATCTGAGGCTTTGGCAAAGACTCGAAGTGTCTGAAGTTCAGGCTCTCCTTCGGCTGCTAGTATGTCGACTTCAATTGACTGGTTCTTGCCGGAGTGATTGTGTATCATCACGAATAGATTCCCTTGTCCCTGACCACACCGAGGAGGTAAGTCAAGATCCAGTCTCCAAGATTCCTCGGTGAGGCTCGGGTCGCCTCTAATGACTGAATCTTGTAATCGATCAGTTAGTCGGAAAAGGCCGGGCTGCCAAGCCCTAGTATGGGCAAGGAGGCGTCTGAGAGTTGTCATATTGAACTTGGAAGTTGATGAGAAAAGCCCATCGATTGCTGAGACCTTGAAGACTCTACGTGTTTCACTTAGTAGGCCCTCTTCATCGAGTAAACCTAGGTGTTCCAAGTGGATTGCTTCAAGCAGGTGTTCAACCGCTGACTCTGGAGTTTGGTCGCTTCGAACATCGTCGATTAGAGAATTTATCCAAATATCCCAATGACTGGCGGTTTCGGGATCTAGATGCGCGCCGACCAGATCAGACAATACTCGGTCAAGTGTACTATCGTGTAGTGTTGGAGCGTGCAAAGATAGAAGGGGAAAAGAATTCGAACGCATTGGAATCGATGTCTCTAGTTGTTGAGTATTGAAAGCCGAAATTACAGACAGCGCGATACAGGCTCCCAAAACTAACGAGCTCAGAGTCTCCCCTGCATCTAAATTCCATAGTGAAGCGAGTGCAACAGTTGCAAGAATGCTACAAGAAACTCTTACTCTCTCTCTGATTCTTCTCTCATCTAGTGTGTTTAGGATACGTTCAACGCCTGGATAGGAATTCATCGAGCGGAAGCCTACTGCTCGTAGGCGGAGTCTATCTCTAGCAGACATTCGAGCGAAAGATGCGGCGAATAAGGCAGGAATTAGGCTAAGGCTTAGTGCAACATGAAGCGCGATTGCTAGTGGAAATGAAGCATACTCCCATCGAATAAGCAGCAGAGCGGTCGTAATAGGGGCTGTCAGAGATAACAAGGCACGCAACTGAGGTTGGGGCCTACTTGTGGCAATCCTTACCCAAAACCTCCTACCTGCGTCCCTAGCCTTAACTCTCAGGCTCAGTGCCTGCTCTTGTTGCACCTGACGGTCGCTCTCCTTTGCGTAAGGAGTTGGGAGGCTGCGCTCACCCGCCATGTATGTCCGACATCGAACATGGCTTGATTCTCTCGGCTCGGTTTTGGGGTCAAGGTGGTGATTTTGAGACCCTTAGAGTTCTTGAGGGGGATGCGGTCGGCGGAGTGGGCGTGTAGCATAGCCTGGATAATGCACTGGCCTCCTAAGCCAGGGACCGCGGGTTCGAATCCTGCCGCGCCCGCCATTAACCAAAGGCTAGGCCGTGCTTTCTCCCAGACGTTGCGGCCTTGTGTAGAAAATTCTCAAAGGGGATTCTGGCGTGCATTGTGCTACGAATCTGAGTGTCGCAAACCGCCAATGCAGAAAGTAACTCTGAGCGTAGTTCGTCGGGAAGTGAAAGGCGGCGGCCGACGAGGACATCATGAAGTTGAGAGATAATATCGTCAGCGTCCAATCCATGGTCGTTCATCAAGCGATCAATCTCCGCAATCGCGCCGCCCAAAACCTTGGAACGGCGCCCTCTAACATTCTCCCACCTCCATTCAACAACTCGTCCACGTAGTGCAAGTTCCAGAAGATGTCTTCCAGCTTGCAATGTTGTTGCCTGAACCAAACGATGTACTGCGGACCTGTCGTCGGTCAAATCCCGTGCGTTTAACATCTCTAACGTGAATAGAGCTTTTCGTAAATTACCCTCAGCTACATAGGCCAAATCACCTAGTACCCCTTCATCTACTGAGAATTTTTCTGATTTGGCAATTGATTGCATTGTTGTGATTACAGCCTCTCTGTCTGTGGAAGGAATGCGGATCATTTGGGTTCGAGAACGGATTGCGTCGATAAGACGTGAAGGAGCTCTAGCGACAAGGATGAATCTACTAGCCACTCCTACCGTTTCCATCATTCGGCGAAGGTATGCTTGTCTAATTCCTCCAAGATGGTCGGCGTCTTCAATCACCAATAATCGGCTAACAGGAATTCTACCCGGCTCGATTTCTAATTCGGCTCCAGCCGGTGCTACATCTCCTTCTGAGGCTGAAATGATGCCGCGATCGTAGGCATCTAGACTCATACGGCCGGCCAATGTATCAGTGGAGCCCGCTCCACTTGGCCTAAGGAATTCCTCAAACTTAGCCATTGCACCACGGGTTCGCAATAAGTCTCGGGCTTGCAAGATATGTGTGGTAGATTTCCACCCTGGACCTAGCATCTGGCGCGCTACCAATCGCCAAGAGGCTGTTTTTCCAACCCCAGCTGGCCCTGTAATTAGGAGGTGAGGAGGTTCTGGGGACAAACTGGCGCTCCTCAGTGATTCGCGGATGTTTGTCGGGACCGCTAAGTCATCGAAAGTACGCGGAGCATGTGTACTCAGCCAACTCGCCACGTATCAGCGTGAATTAGGCGGGTCTTGAACTCCGCGCCATTACTTCCACAGGAAGAATGTGTATTCAGCGCGCTTTCAGAATCTTGTAGCCGCGGTCGGTTCCTTCCTTTCGCGGCTTAACGAAAATTCGGTAGCCACATTTGTGGCAGGACTTGCCGACTGTTCCTACTTCTATCCACTCAATGTGTCCACAGCGAACACACTTGTATCGTGGTTCTAGAGAGTCCATTGGGGAGTTGCAGTGATTGCAAGATACGTTACCGTCTGGATCGTACTCCTTCCTATCTGTGCGGTTGCAGGAGCGGCACTTGTAGAGTGTAAGCCTGTTCGCCATCGGGCCGCCGACCAACCAGCCCTTCTTCAATCTGCTCATCAGTAAATTGGGCCCTATAGGGCCCTGCGGCAGATATCTACGAAGTTCTCGAATATCTTTGCTCCATACTCGGAGTCATTCACTTCTGGGTGAAATTGGAGTCCAAATCTGTCCAATCTTGAGTTTTCCATAGCCTGAATTTCGCAGGACTCGCTGCTAGCTGTAATTCTGAAGCCTTCGGGCAATTCCACAACCTCGTCGTTATGACTCTCCCAAACGGTCTGAGATTCCGGAGTTCCGTCGAATAGTGGCCCTCCGCCATCGATAAGATTGATTGTTGCTGCACCAAACTCAGGCGCAGGGGCTTCAGCGGCCCGGCCACCATAATGACCGGCCATGAATTGGTGGCCGGCACAGATCCCTAAGATTGGAACCTCTAGCTCAAGATAAGCCGCACAATTTCCTAACTCTCCAGTTAATCCAACACGTGCAGCGCCGCCGGAAAGAATCAAACCGTCTAATTTTCGAAGTTTAGAGATCGGTGTGTCATTGGCGAGAATTTGGGTATCCACTCCCATGTAGCGTAACATACGCCATTCTCGATGTGTCCATTGGCCGCCGTTGTCGATTACATCGATGACAAGGCGGGCCTCACTCATACAGAATTGCGGCAGAAGAGGGGTGATGAATAATGCCCCGTTTTTATCTCAAAAACTTGAACCGATTTGTGAAAATATCAACAACCGCTCCACACGAGCGATTGAAATAGACAACGGTAGTCGTGCCGATTCCTGCCCCGATGGTGTAGTGGCCTATCATGAAGCCCTGTCGAGGCTTCGACCCGGGTTCAAATCCCGGTCGGGGCGCCACTAATCCTAGTCAGAAGTAGTGCCTACATTCAGGCCGACTAACAGACTCTGCACGACAAATAACCACCACATAACCATGCCACCTGCAGGAGGTCCGTCTGCTGTATCTCCACCGGATATCCAAGGATAAGTGAATAAGAGTACGGCTGGCATTAAACCGGCGCCAAATGCAAGTAGTGCTTTGCGTGCTGAGGCTTCGTCCATGAAAAAGGTCGAAGCTGCAAGGAGTGTCAGTGTGAGGAACATTATCATTTCAAAATAATACGTTTCTCCATCTTCTGCACTACCAAACATAATCAAAATGTGGAAGGCCATGAAGGCTGCCATCAAACCGCCTGCTAATTTAACTGAAAGTACTTTATCTAGCATAGAACGTGGTTATTTAGGCAGAATATAGTAGTTTTGATGTGATTTTTTTCCGCTTTCATTCTTTTTCGCCTCCCCACCAGTTTTCATCTTGCT
>DALV01000066.1 GCA_002496905.1 Euryarchaeota archaeon UBA105
TTCGAGCACTACTGATTCACATGCTACAGTAGTCAAGCCAATGTGTAAGTGGGTTCTCGCATAGGCGTGGAAATGAATCTACCACCTGGGTGGCCGGGCCTTATTCACAGAGAGGGAAGAACCCTGACAAGGGTCACCGAACTACCCGATTCGAACAAAAAAGGTCCTAGTTCGAAAAATGTAGGTTTCGTATTTCACAATCCGGCGATGGCGGGGTCAAGAACTCGTAGTGTACTCTTGATGGCACACGCTATTGAATCTGGAATCCTAGGGGATTCCGAAGTTCGAGCTCTTGACGGATTGAGCGCTTCTGGTTTGAGGGCTAGAAGATGGTTGAACGAATTACCCGATGAGGCATCATCCCGTCTTATCGCAACGGTCGGTGACATGGATCAAAATGCATTGGATTGGGCTATGGCGACCGAGTCAGAGTTTCCATCCGAAAAGGGTGAATTACTGCCTCTCTTAGGTGACCTCCGAACCAGTGTTTTATCCCAAGGCTGGCACTGGATTGACATCGATCCTTTTGGCTCACCAGTTCCGTTCTTAGATACTGCAATCCAAGCCCTTGCTAGACGTGGAGTATTGGAAGTTAGTGCTACCGATACCGCAGCACTGAGCGGCTCTTCAAAGAATCCACTGATGCGCAGATACGGGGCGAGGGTAAGGCTTGACAAGCTCAAGCACGATTCGGGTCTACGGGTTCTGATGGCAACGGTTGCGCGCGCTGCTGCGCGTCACGATCGTAGTATCGAACCTCTTCTTTCAATCTGGGATTCGCACCATCTTCGGGTCTCGGTTCGGGTGAGGAAAGTTATGCAGGGGGCGAATGATGTCGAGACGTCTTTGGGTTGGCGACTATTCTCACCTACCAAGGACGAGGTTGAGGCGTCAATTTCCGCAGGACTCTTACCTTCCGAAGATTCTGGTGAGTTGCCGATTCGTTGTTTCCTTCCGCTTTCACACCCTGTCTCGAGACAGGATTCTAGGGTATCGGGCCCAATGTGGATTGGGCCAATGGGTGATGCTGAAGTAATGGCTTCTATGACTGAAGAAAGAGTTCTGAAAATGTGCGCTCCAACTTTTGATGAGGCTGATTTAGCTGGTTGGTCGGCTAAGGATATTGAGGCGGAAAATCGAAGGCTTCTCCGAGCAATCCGGCATATCTCGGAAGAAGCAATCGCGATATCTGGACATCATCTAATTGCGGTTGATGAGTTGGCGAGTTGGCAAGAAAAAGGCTCGCCGCCAAGCCCTAGAAGAATGGTAGAATTACTACAAGAACAGGGGCACAATGCGGCGATTTCCCATTATGCGGAGCCTTCGTTTAGAACAGATGCTTCTTGGGGTGACATCGTCGCTGCATTGAAAGAAATTTCATCCTCCAATGTATGACATCTCGATTCTAGGTAGTGCTGAAGTTTCCTCTGAACGCAACTCGGAATATCGGTCAGCACGGCGTTGCCATATCGCAGCAATCGCTGCGGTTAGGCCGCCACCATTTGTATCGTGGATTAGTGCCCTTAGATCATGACCTCCGGAAGCAAACAGGCAGGTAAACAGGCGCCCGTCAGCAGAAATCCTAGCGCGGACACAATCTCCACAGAATGGTTCGCTGACGGATGAAATCAAACCTATTTCTCCTGAACCATCAGAGTGCCCCCAACGTACAGCTACGTCAGAGGATCGCTCTGATTCAAGCGGGACCAAATCAAACTCCTTTTGCAGATGATTTAGGAGGTCCCTAGTAGGGATTACTTCCCCTAGTGTCCAACCATTCGTACGCCCGACGTCCATGAATTCTATGAAGCGTACAATCACTCCTGTACCTTTGAAATGATTAACCAATTTTGTCGCTTGTTCCTCATTTACACCTCTCCTAATTACACAATTCACTTTGATTGGAGATAAGCCCACTTCCCGTGCGGCTTCTATTCCATCTAGTATCTGAGATACGGTCACTGAAGAATCACTCATCTGCTGATGTACTTCTTCGTCAATTGCGTCTAGACTGATTGTTACTCTTTTCAATCCAGCCTCAGCGAGAGCCTGAGCATTTCGTCGAAGAAGTGAGCCATTCGTAGTCAGGGCAATATCGATTCCTAGGTCAGATAAACGGCTTACTAGGTCGGATAGATCAGGTCTTAGCAATGGTTCTCCACCAGTTAACCTGACTTTATCCAAGCCTAGAGGAATACAAGCCCTGACAACCTTTTCAATTTCATCAAACGAAAGAAATGCCCGTCTAGGAAGGAAAGTATGGTCATCGCCAAATCTTTCTCGAGGCATACAGTATGGACAACGAAAGTTGCACCTGTCGGTTACCGATATGCGCAGGTCACGCAGTTGCCTACCTAATCGGTCGGTGACCTCCTCCTGCGCCATGAGTTATGCTCAGACCTAATGTCTCAAAGGCTTGCTGATGCAGTTAGGAGACTTTGTGAGTTGATTTCTACTTTAGTTTCAGTTTGTTTAGCACCGTCTCGCCCGCAGGTTGAAGACGGGTGGGCGTCTGAAAGGGTCGAAGGACATGCTAGCCATTACGCCAAAAGCTCGTGAAATGCTCGACTCATTCGCCGAGCAGGCTGACCAAGGGGAATTGTCATTACGCGTTGAAATCGTTGGCAGGGGGCCGAAAGGTTTCCAGTATGATTTGCAATTCGTTGCCGGTGACGGAGGCTCAGAAGACGACTACATCAACGAGGTTGACGGAATAACAGTTCGAATTGCGGCTCGTAGTGTTCAGTATCTCGATGGCTCTACGCTTGACTTCAAAGAGACCTTGATGGGTGGTGGATTTTCTTTCGATAATCCAAACCCTATGTGGGTGGATGAATTGTCTCAGAAAGTTGCTGACATCATCAACAACGATGTCAATCCAGCAGTCGCCAGCCACGGAGGTGTTGTCGAACTTGTCGGAGTTGACGAAAATAAGGCAATAATCGCCTTTGGAGGAGGTTGCCAAGGATGCGGAATGGCTGATGTTACACTCAAGCAGGGCGTTGAGGTGATGATTAAGGAAAAGGTTCCAGAGATTGTCGAAGTCATCGATTCAACAGATCATGCAGCGGGCACAAATCCGTTTTACTGAATGTAATCAGTATACCATTCTGACTTCATCATCATCGTCTTGGTCTTCGGGTGCGGGTAGAGCGTTTGCTTGCGCTCGCTCAAATGCTTCACGGACTCTTTCTTCTATAGCGCGAGCGTCCTCGAGAAGTCCTTTGACTGGTATCTCCATATCTATCAAGTCGCAAACACCCTCTATTGCTAATAATGCGGCTCGCGCATCTGGGTACATTGGATTACATTCTGCTAGAAGTGCGGTCACATCTAAGCCTCTGCGCTCACCTTCAGCAATTAGGTAGCCGGAGATTCCAGAAACGATTCCTTGTTGGATGCGCTGAATGTTTGAGCTATCGAGGGCATCTCGCCCTATTGCGGTTGAGGAAACCCCCCACAAATCACTTTCTTCCTTGATTCCTAACTCGTTACTGACGACTCCGTCAATTACAATCAATCTGTCAAAGCCTCCCTTTGTGAACCACTCTAGCACGGTCTCGCCAAAGTGGACATCATTTTGAGGAGGAAATTGGATCTCTGCAATGAATATCCCTAGTCCATCACCCTGATAGACTCTCACTGGATGTTTTGGCACCGATTCATGAATTAGAGCGATTGCTGGGAATTCCGGATGCAAGACGGTACCCATAGGGTCGAGGTCGAGTGTCTGAATGATGTGAGACATCGCAATCACTCCAACCGAACCGACTGTTGAAAAGCCACAAATTGCCGTTCCACCAAGGGTTGTTGGGTCTGCAGAAGAGTGCAGAACCAAAGGGTAACCCGAGTTGTCGTGTGTGGCCATCGAACACCGGCTGATGTCGAAGAGTCTTGAATCAAACGGTTGCAAGTGGTATAGAAGGACGCAACAATATGGACTTGTGTTTCTGATATTATTTTGAGGATTATTTTATCAATTAGTGGTTTATCGAAGACTTGGTAGTATGTCTGAGGAAGATAACGGCGACATTGGAAGAATCATTATCAGAGTTGGTTCGACGGAAGTCGATCTGACCGGATCGGCTCGTGAAGTGAATGATTCATGGCTGAAACTCAAGGAACAGGACACATGGGCTTCTGCACTATCTAAAATTCGAACCGCCAGACAAGATGCCATTGACGCTGCACGTCAATCCCTAAGTGAAACTGGAGTCCCAGAGCGCGGTTCTGCGTTTAGAAGACTAATTGACAATTGTAACATCTACAAAACGGGAGATGTAATCCTAGCAGCGATTCACTATCTCCGTTCTGTCGAGAAAGAAGATAATACCCCTCCTCGAGAAGTGAAGAAATTGATTGAGGATTCTGGCCGCTGGACAGATGAAGAATTAGAGAAGTGGAACGTTTCACTATACATTAACAGAATGTTGGAAGATTCCTCATCTAGAGGGCGTCCGGCTTTACTGACCTTTCCATCAGGCACTGATAAGAATCGATTTGTGATACTTACAGACTCTGGTAGAGACTACCTCGAGAGGCTATCGTCGTGAGCGACGAAGATATCGAAGAAGGACCAAAGGATTGGTCTTTCACCTCTCATGTTGGAGCAGACCTTCGTGGAATTGACCTGTCAGGGGCTAACCTCCGCAGGGCGGTCTTTGATGGAGCGGACCTGGAAGGTGCCGATTTGTCAGGCGCTGATCTCCGTAAGGCTTCATTCAAGCGTGCAAATCTGATGAAGGCTGCATTTGATGATGCAGATATGCGTGGGGCGATTTTTGTCAAGGCACGAATGAATTTGTCAAATTTTCAACGCTGTCGCCTTGATGGGGCTGATCTACGAGGAATAAGAGGGCGCTATGCTATCTGGAGAGATGCAAATTGGTGGAATGCGACTATGGATGATGACCTGCGTACCGCACTTGGAAAGAAGTGGCCGAAACCTTGAATCGATTAGTTGAGAGTCAATTTTGAAAGACCTTCTCTCATCCAGCCAGGAACTGGTATCTTCTTCTTCACATCATTCATATCGACACATACTGTAACTTGGTCTGCAGACCAACAAAGAGTTCCATCTTGATTTCTAAATTCAATTCTCCAAGTGATTGAAGTCTCTCCAATTTTGGGAACTGTAATTGTACATTCGACTGTGTCACCATAGGCTAATGGGTGACGGAAGTTTGCTTCTGAGTGAACAAGTGGAAATCCAATATTGTGCTCACTCAAAATCTCGTTGTAATGCATTCCACATGAATACTCCCAAGATTCTTCATAAAATCTGTGAGCTAGATCCCAAAATTGTGGATAGTAGACTATCTTCGCCATATCGACCATTGGGAAGTCGATTCGTCTACTCGAAGTAAAAGCCATGTATCGCCATCGGTGCCAAAGAGATGAATATGCCGACTAATACAAAGGCTAAGGTATCTACAATTACTGCAATAATTCTTGCACTAATTTCAGGAATTATTCTAATCGCTTCTATCGTTGCAATTTCAACTAATAATGACAATCCTACTTCGGGACCTATGGCAATGACAGATGGTTGTTGTTATGGCGGATTAGGTTTGATTCTGTCTTGCTTTATATTTTCAATTGCTGGACTTGTTCAAATTGGAGGGCTGTACTTCTTTTTAGATAATCAAAATGAAGTAGAAATGGTACCACCTAAAGATTAGCTAAATTCACTATCCCCTAGTGTGAGAAAGCATCCATTGAATAATTTCTGGATCCGAGTAAATTGCAAACCATCCCCCGTGTTCTCCGCCAATTACTGTTTGGAATTCTATTTCCGCACCCAGATTTGTTAGATTCTCAGCCATCTGTGCTGCCATATCGTAGGACGATGTGCTGTCATTTGTTCCGTGGCTCATCCAAATTGGAATATGTGCAACACTCTCGGCAAGTGGAAGATAAGAATATGGAGTATGGTGAGGTGAAAGAGGCATTAGTGCTGCAAAGTAATCAGGTAGCGCTGCCGCTACAATGAAAGTTCCCCGTCCCCCCATGCTCAAACCGGTTAGGTAGACTCTGTCATCGTCAACATTCATGTTGGCTTTGATATCCTCAAGCACGTCTAATGCCTTTTTTGGATCCCAATCAGACTCTAATTTAGACGGCCTAACAATGATGTATTTGTCATCATCGGGGATGTGGAAATTATTTGCCATCATGTTATTGAAGAAGACTGAATCTAGTAATTGACCGTGAAGATATAGGAATAGAGGG
>DALV01000043.1:0-996 GCA_002496905.1 Euryarchaeota archaeon UBA105
TCTTCAAAGACCGTCAAGGCTCGTCCACTTATCCCGGAGATGATGTGGTGTCGAGCCTTCCCCAACACACACTGAGTAACATCGCTCTGAAGGATGATTCCGAATGCGTAGCATTCGATCGTTCCCGTGTTCATATAGGCTCGATACTTTGCCTCTGAACGTAGGTGAAACGATGAGTGACGATGGAAGGTACGCAACACAGATTGCTGTGGTCAAAGAAGAATGTAAAGACGCAGATGAAACCGAGATAATCAAGGAATTCAAGAGATACGAAGAAGAATTTCTGATACCCCCTGAAGACGCGCTTCGCTCTGTAATTCGTAAGTTCCAAATCGCTGCTGGTCAAGAAGTATCGACCATTTCTTCTCGCTCACGTCCGGCTATCGCAGAGAAAAAGGTCACAAAATTCTCTGAATTAAAGGACGATGACAAGAATGTCACTATTGAGGTCGCAGTGGTTTCCTACATCCCAAAGATACAGACCGTTCGAGGTGAAGAACGCCAGATAGCATATGGTTGGGTCGAGGACAGTCCTTGGGAAGGCGAGCGCGAGCGTTGGGATTTCACCGACTGGGGCGACCACTCTCAGAATCTAACTCCTGGCTCAGTAGTTCGATTGGAAGGAGTTTCAGTAAATTTCTGGAATGACCGCCGCTCGATTAACATCAATCGCCCAAGCCGAGTTACCGTCCTCAAAGAAGGAGGTCAGCCAGTCACCAAGATTTCAGACGAACCGGTTCCAATCTCTGAGGCAGGAGAGGCAGAAGGTATCGTCAGCGTAGTTGCAAGAGTTCTCTCAAAGAAAGACGATCAAATCGTCAAGAAAGATGGAAGTGGGACACTGGACATTGTTCGGGGCCGATTGGCAGACCCATCCGGCACAATCGGATTCATTTCATGGAGAGAATTCAACCATGAGGTTGGCTCGTTAATCAAGATAGACAGAGCGCAAATCCGTAGATTCAGAGATACCCCTGAAATCAACATTGGGGACTT
>DALV01000043.1:1318-5519 GCA_002496905.1 Euryarchaeota archaeon UBA105
CAAAAATCGAGCCCTTCCATGACAGCTCCTTTGCTAGTATGGACGACTTACAATCGGTTAATCGCTCGACTATTTCGGAACTACGAGACGGAGCCCGAGACATCGAGATTACTGTGCAGGTAGAAAATTGGCAGGCTCGAACTTTCACCAATGCTGACGGCGAGGAAAGGACTGTTCGTAGCGGCGATGTAATGGACCCAACCGGCCGTTGTCGCTTGACATCCTGGGGCGAAATGAGCCCTGAACCTGGAGCCTTCCTTCACCTCAAAGGGGCTAGAGTACAATATTGGCAAGGTTCTCCTGACTTGGTTATCGATTCGGCAGAACAGGTTATCGATTTATCCGACCCCCCTTGGGATGCAATAGATCCAGCTGACCATTGGGTAGAAGTTGACCTGACCGACTTGGTCAATGGTGGTTCTCGCCGCGGAATCAGAACCTCTGGGACCGTTGTTGCAATAGCAAATAATTCCGGTATTATCGAAAGATGTCCTGAGTGCCGGAGAGTCATGCGAGATGGAGAGTGTGCAGAACATGGCCCTCAGCGTGGAGAAGAAGATGTACGTCTTCGATTCGTTCTCGATGACGGAGTTTCAAACGCTTCTACTCTGATTGGAAAAGAGGCCACTGAAGCGCTTACTGGAATGGATCAGGGACAAATCAGAGATGCCATAGATGCAAGCACACGAGCAGGATTTATCGCCACGCTAAGGGAGAGGTTCTTAGCCAGAAAATTGCACATTAATGGCCGTGCTATGGTCGATACTCAGGGTGCCATACTGATGGCGGATTCGGTCGAGGTTGATACTCGAACACCCGAAGAAGCCGCCAATGAAGTCATGGCTCGCTGGGGGGTGGTATTGTGATGAATCAAACAACTAGAAGAAGCCGGCAAACAGCCATCCGACTATTCGCTCAAGAGTACATGGATGCGGATTTGCCCGAGGAAGGAGCGGGAGAATATGACCCCTCATTCGTAATCACCAAACTAGGCGCTAAGGTCAACCGAGCCTTAGTTGGAGGAGTAATCGATAGGGTCGAGCGACGAGAGACCGAAAGTGGCTCATTTTACACCGCTCATCTACGAGATCCAACTGGAACTCATCGATTCGAAGTAGCGTCATTCCAACCAGAACTTCATGCAGATATCGAAGAGATTCTCAACCGCTTCGAGAGCGGTGATAGATTCCTCATGTTGTTGGTCGGCAGAGCCCGTTGGTTTGAGACCGAAGACGGTGGCATGTTCACATCATTTAGGGCCGAAGAATTCAGTATTGTAGACAAGGACCTCTACACCCATTGGTTGGTTGAAGCATCCGAAGCAACTCTGCGCCGATTGGACGCATACGAAGCATCTATGGAATCCGATCTAACACCCGCCGCTCTTGAATCGGCAGGAGTTCCCAGGGACCTAATTGATGGAATGGTCTTAGCAAGAGGTCATTATGGCGAATTTGATACAGAGAATTACCGAGTAGGGATTCTTCAATCGCTCTCGATGGCAACAGGTTCTGATGTGATTATTGATGCCCCATCTCCTCAACCAACTTTGGAACAAGCGACTGAACCCACTGAGGAAGTATCCCAGGCCCCTGCTCCGACCGGGGATGTGTCTGAGATTTTGCTGGAGACAATTCGCTTGAAAGACGATGGAGATGGAGTAGATTACGATACATTGGTCCACGCGGCGGTTATGGCAGGCCATAGCCGAGAAGAAGCAGAAGACGCAATCGATAATCTTCGAGATATCGAAGGTTCGATTATCGAGCCAAGATTCAGCTTCTTCCGACTGACTCCCTAGTAATCATCGCAGTCCTGCGATTATTTGCTCAGCCTCAGTCATCTTCGCTCGAATTCTAGCGATTGCGTCAGAATCCCCAGTACCGGCTTTTGGCGCACTGACTGGAGTGGCTCCGATTTCTTGGAAGGCGACATCACGCGAACCCTTTGCCTCAGCGATTCTACTTGCGACCAACAATAGGCGAGTGCTGATCATTTCATCTTCAACAGGCCATCCTCTTCTGACAGCGATTCGAAGGAACAATTCCTCCTCCTGCTCAGACCATCTTCCACCATGACTGTTGAGAATTGTTCCAATCATACGTTCGATATCTCCAATCATGCCCGCGAGACTTTGCAAGGTTGAATCATCACCCTTCCCATCACTCTTCGAAAGTAAATCTGCAGCGTCTTCCATTTGATGTAGAGAAAGAGGTTGTAAGAAATCAATAGGAGTTTCAGGAACTTCAATTACGATCACTTCGTCTTCGGGTTCAGTCTCTTCTCTTGTTTTCACAGTTGTAGATTGAACATCTGGTAAGCCATTTCTTCTCAGTGAGCGTTTGATTAGCCCCCATCCGCGACCTTGGCTTGTAAGAACTCCAGCAACTCTTCCCATCAAAACAGTTCTAGTTCCTGTTAATTGCAATTCTAACTTTTGACACAAGGAGTGTAGCTTGTCACGCTCCATTTCAGCAAGGTTCTCCACTGTCAGCCTTCTTGAATCGAAGTTTAGATGAAGCCAGAGTCTTTGTCTCCTTTCTTTGTGTGAGCCGGATGATTTGATTCCAAAGATCTTCAAAGTATCACCTAACTCTTGGTGTGACATCGCCTGAATGCCTTCCCAACTTAGATCATAATCGCCCATCACTTGATTTCTGATTAGGCGAGCCCTAAGGACTTCAACAGAGCCATTTTTTCGGAATCCAGCGGCTTCTGCTCTCTCTCGTAATTCCATTAATCGGGCACGATATAACTGGTCGAGTAATACTCGATCAACCGACATCATGACCACCTATAAGACCCAAGCGAACTCTTCGCCGTCTTATCGCTTACCCATTCTTTGAACTGTTGAATGAGGATTTTGAGGGTTGAGAGAAAATGCCGTCACTTCTCTAAATCAATCCAAGGATCCTTTGCTGGTAGTAGCCCTTGGCGACTTCTTTGTTCGGGTATTGGGCTGCTCGCGGTAGTCAACATTCGCTCCCAGTCTTTTGCCAATGCAATTACCGAACTCTCGAGATTGGAGAGAGGAACCAATCTCTCTACAGAAACGGTTTGCATGCCATCGTCTGACAGGAATTCGATGCGTATTTCGGCATGAACTTCGGTGGTCTCAGTATCCCCTTCAGGATCGTGAAATACGGTTTCCATTGTCAGGTCAAAGAATTCCTCTGCCTGTCGCATAATCGCTCCTACTTGCCTATGTCGAACCAGAATTGCGACTCTATCGAGTTCGCTCTCAGATAATCCACCAATGAGATTATCCTGAGTCCACCATACAGTCTCTCCTTCTAGTTCTGATATGTGTTGAATCAATTTTCTCGGAAATCCACTGCGTCCGATTAGGACAACAAGATCAGCATAGGGTACAGGCAGATACCTATCTCCTTCTCTCTCTTCTGGATCGATTCCCAAGACGGTTCTCCTGCTCGAACAGTGAATTGAATTGAATACTTCCCGAGAGGTTACAAATCCGTCGATATCTCCATTGCGACGAAGTGTTTCCATCCAGCGAGCAATATCATCTTCTGAATCAGGCCTATCTTGGATTTCATGAATTGAAGCATAAGCTTGGCTGGAGAGTAAGCGCAATCCTCGACGTGCCCGCTTTAGCTGCCGTCGAATGATTTTGTCATCACAGAGAATTATTGCACCTTTAGGCTGATACAAAATACGATTTTCACTAACCAAAAACCTAGCCGGTCTTCTTGGCATTCTAGCGCCTAATACCTGACATCCGGCTTCCAACAATTTGATTTGTTTACCATGGAGTAAACGAGCAGGCATAGCGAGTAGGTCTAATTCACCTTCTTTTAGGCTCTCAATAGCCTCTTCTAGAGTATTCACCGGAGTGATTTCTAATTCTAAATCTCCGGCTTCTTCTGAGGACAGAAAATCCTCTAAATTTTTTGAAGATAGACAATGAGGATGGTCGAGTGTTCCGACTTTTACTCGTTCTTCCACAGCGTCCACCTCGAGGGGGGAGCACGCAACGTGCCCGTTTGCGCGGCCACACACCTGTTGATATAGGCACCCCCTCACCATTGGGATGAATGGTATCCCTCAGTAACCGTCAAATGAGTCTAGAAGGACTTAGAGACCAAGTTGAAGAGGCATTGGAAAATTTCGTTCAAGATAGAATGACCAAGAACGATGCTCCCGCTATGAGTTTGGCTCGTGACTTGCTACTTTCAGGAGG
>DALV01000043.1:5887-8482 GCA_002496905.1 Euryarchaeota archaeon UBA105
AAGGACTTAGATTCAGTTATGGATTTGGCTTTAGCCAGTGAATTGATACATACAGCGACCTTAATTCACGACGATATCAACGACCAAGCAAAGACACGTCGTGGACTTCCAACTCTACATTCAGCACATAGCCAATCTCATGGAATAATTGCTGGAGATTATCTGTTTGTCCTCGGATTCGGACTTGGCGGCAAATTCGATGCTCGAATTGTCGACCGAATGGCCGAAACTTCCGCCAATATCGCCGCCGGAGAATTATTACAAATCAAGCACATAGCAGACTTAGCTACAACTCCCGAAGACTACTATGCAATCATCGATGGAAAAACCGCTGGACCATTCGCTAGCGCCTGCTCTTGTGCAGCGATGCAGGCAGACGCTGAGCAAACAATTGTAGACACCCTAGATGATTTTGGATGGGAGGTTGGTCGAGCCTTCCAATTGGTCGATGATTTACTTGATTTAACCGGAGACCCATCAATGGGTAAGCCAAGAGGCACCGATGTCCACGAAGGAAAGATGACCCTACCAATCATCCATGCCCTAACTATGCTGCATGGAGTCGAGCGAGAACAACTTGCAGATGTCCTGCAAAACTTCAGCGATGACAGATGGGGGGAACTAACCGAATTGCTTGAGAGTGCTGGCTCATTTGAATATGCCAAGCAATTGATTCAGAATCATATCGATCGCGCGCAAGAAAGCCTCGAATCCTTACCAGATACGGATGCTAAATCATTGATGATAGAGATTGCAAAACTATCTCGCGGGCGACGTACCTGAGGTGGCCAAACAACGCACTGAGCGGTGATTTTCATGGTCGAAAGAACTGATTGGGATGTTATTGTAATCGGAGGAGGTCCTGCCGGCTCCACCGTTGCTCGTTATGTTGCAGAGGGTGGAAAGGACGTCTTAGTCATCGATGGCAGAGAGCCCATAGGTAGCCCACTTCAATGTGGAGAATTAGTTCCTAGTAACGAGGAGATGAAGCGACTTTGTCCAGACGTTCCAGAGGTCGATGATCTACTACAAACACCTGAACACGCAATCTCAATGAGAACCTCCCAAATGAATTTGGTACCTCCATCAGGACGCCCACTTCGCTATCCCTTTGAGGGCCTAATGCTCGACAGAGTAGCACATGATGAGTGGTTGGTGGATTTAGCTAAATCCAAAGGTGCAAATTACCTAACTGGTGCAAGAGTCGATTCAGTTAATGGAGAGACCGTTTGCCTAAGGGACGGACGAGAATTTACTGCTAGAATTATCGTAGGCGCAGGCGGCCATAATGACCCACTGCGCCGCAGCCATTGGAATGAATCGAGCCTCAAAATCCCAATTAAATTCGTTCTGATGGATGGTGATTTTGGCGATGCTGTAGAACTCCACTTTGGCTCTATGGCACCAGGAGGTTATGCCTGGATGTTCCCCAAGCAAGGCGGGGCAAATATTGGTGTCGGGATTCAGAATAAATTTGCTAAAGGACGTTCATTGAATCTATTTGCAGACGAGTTCATCCACCGCTATGGGAATGCTGTTACTTTCTCAGGAGCAGGCTCGCTTCCAATGTCGGGAACGATAGATTGTTTTGTCAAAGAAAATCACCTTCTTGTTGGAGACGCGGCAGGTATGGTTCTGCCCTCAAATGGTGCAGGAATTACTATTGCAATGGTTGGAGGAAGAATTGCAGGTCAACAAATTGTTTCACATCTAGAAAATGGAACTCCCCTAGATGAATACGAGAAAGAGTGGAAGAGACAAATGGGTTCAGTAATGCGAAATTCGAAATTATCATTCAAAGTCGGTAGTTGGATTATGAGACTTCCAGATTGGATTCTAAATCTTGCATTTAATCCTCTTACGAAGCCCTTTGTTTGGCGCTTTGTAACCTGCCGAAAACCGTTCATTATTTTCTGAATTGATTGGTTTCAAACCTGTGGAATTCACGGCTTGAAGACACGAGTATATATGCGGTGAATGAAAGAAGATACATTTCTTGATAACCCATACTCCAATCACAGTAATATGAACCCAAGAACAATACTTGTGGTGTTGATTGTTAGCTATGCCTCGTTTGCGGTTACCGCAATGACAGTCACACCACTACTCAGCTAAACAACAAAACGTGACATGGAAGTAACAAAGATGTTTTTCAAAACTATATTTGCAATGTTCGTCTCCGGATATGTTTCATTCGGAGTATCGATGATGGCAACGGGAGGATTTCCACGATCGGATTTGATGACAATTTCCCTATCCTTTTCAGTGATATTCTTGCTGAGCTTCTCGATGATGTCATCTGTACTCACTCCACGTCCGAATCGGCTCTTTGGATAGAGGCTCAATACGAGTCTGTGAATAACTCATAACGCTAGATTACGCCAGATCGATTTAATTCTAGTAATACAACTACAACGCAAATTATGCTGATAACTATCCCAATCGGCCCTCTCTTAATCTTTGAAGAGGGTCTGAATCCAAGCATTGGTTCAGTCTTGTCCGCAAGGTCTTCTTCGATTTGACCGATTGACTTCATGTTAATTGGAAGAAGTCCCCAGTATATGATATATGTCTGAATTACCGTATCAAAGGGTA
>DALV01000043.1:8789-10663 GCA_002496905.1 Euryarchaeota archaeon UBA105
AATTACCGTATCAAAGGGTACCCTTGCGATTACCCCTGAGTTGATGGGGTCCCCTTCGATTAGGTGATTTTTCATTGAACGCCTAGTTTGCATCAATTGGGTCCATTACAGCAGGCCCCCAAGCCATCCCTTTACCTCTGTCCATATCATTCATCTTCGCCATTTCGTCCTCATTGAGATCAAAATGGTCTAGATTGAAATTCTCTTCCATTCGAACATTGTTTGTACTACGTGGAAGTATTGCAAAACCTCGTTGAATGGCCCACTTCAAGAGAATTTGAGCAGTGGCCACATTGTACTTTTCTGCGAGTTGGCCAAAGAACTGAACATCAGCATCATTGCTATCAAACATCTCTGGAGATTTTCCAGCATTCGATGGATTTCCCATGACATCAGGTGGCGCAGCCGCACGCCACGAAGGTAGTGGGAGGAGGCTTGAGTATGCAATCGGGACGATCCTGTTAGAATCCATGAATTCAAGCAATGATGTTTTTTGTGACCAAGGGTGAAGCTCGATTTGATTCGCATCAGGGAGGGGAAGTTTCGTCGAGGATATTTCCTCAATGTGCTGTTGAGAAAAATTTGAGACACCGATAAATTTCACGATACCACGATTTCTTAATTCTGTCAAAGCGCGCCACTGTTCGAGTCTGGCTTTGGTTGGAAATGCAGTATGGAGCAAGTAAAGGTCGATGTATTCTAATCCTAAATTTGAGAGACTTGTTTGAAAAGAAGTTATGGTGGATTCAAAATCTTTCTCTGGTTGTCCCCAGTGCATATTTCCTGGCCACAATTTTGTCGTTACGAAAATCTCTTCACGCTTCAATCCCAGTTCAGACATTGCTCGCTGTATCGCTCGCCCAACGCCTAATTCGTTATTGTACGATTCTGCAGTGTCAACGTGGCGATAGCCCATTCTAAACGCCTCGAAAAGGTAAGTTTCGACCTCTTCATTTGTCATTTGATACGTTCCATAACCGATAGCGGGCAGGTTTCCATTTTTTCCAATGTGTAATGTGTTTTGCATGATGTAACGGAATGACATTCTGTTATTAGTGTTATCGGAATGTTGTTCTGTTAATTTTATATTCTCCTTCCTCACCCTTGGCCCGTGGCTGATGAATTAGGTGACTCCGATTCATGGCAGCGGGCAAGAAGACCTAACCAAAAACGAAGTCGAGAAAAATCAATACTGAAGGCATGTAAAAAGCTGATCAGTTCCATTCACCCTTCGGACATCAACACATCTATGATAGCAAAAGCAGCAGAAATTTCACCAAGTGGATTGTATCGCTATTATCCAACCAAAGAGTCTATCCTGTTTGCGTTATACTGTGAGGAATTGGAAAATTTCAGTCGGCGGATTCGAAAAACAAACAAAGAAATCGGGACAAAATTTGAGTTCGCTCAGCACTATTGTGAGTGTTTATTCGAAGAGCCTCGGTTGCTACTTCTCATGTCTATTTTGGGTTCGACTATTGAGCGTGAAATTCCAATCGATTTCTTAATTGAGTTCAAAATAAAATCATTTTCTTCATATGACGAAATTGCAGAGTTTGGACTTCATAATGGAGCCGTTCTAAACAAACATGAGGGAATTGAAATGATTTGGGACATCAATTTCTATGTCATTGGGTTATACCCCATCGCTCATGGTTCAGAGAATGTAAACGAAGCCATGAAGGATAAACGCTTGAGTACTCACTCTTTGATTTTTGAAGAGAAAGTACGAGACTACATCGTGAGGCTTACAAGTTAGGATTAATCGTTATTCTAATGAATCAAAGGGTCAATGTGCAAACCCCTTGATTCGTTTTGACCCAATCGGACGGCTAGCAGTGGGTCGATACAGACGCTACCCTATGATTCGGTTT
>DALV01000101.1 GCA_002496905.1 Euryarchaeota archaeon UBA105
AGCTTCAATCGGAGGCGCAAGCTGCTTGAGGATCTTTAGCAAACCACGTAGAGTTACTTCACTGATTCCCGATACCTTGCAGACTTCACTTTGGGTTCTTGGTGAAGTGCTCTCTTGCGAGACGCGATAGAGAATTACTCCAGCAATACCAGAAGGCTTCTTTCCTTGCCAAGATAGGTCTTCTCCGACCTTCTTCCACATGTCTCGAGCCGCCCCTAAAACAGGTGGGGGAAGTTGTAGGTCAGAATGGAACTTTTCGAAGTATTCTTCCGGTCCTGTAATGTGATGTGTGCCTAAGTTCCTTGCAACCAGGCGAATGGTTCTCTTCAGCTCTTTTTCCTCTACTTCGGTCCTCATATCGAATGCTTCCGCAATCTCTTCGATTTTACGAGGAATTCTTGCTTCACGGGCAGCGATATAAACACAAGCAGCAGACACTCCACGAATACTTCTACCTGTAACTAATCCACGTTCTACAGAATGACGGTAAAGCGAAGCCGCTTGCTGTTCAATCTGAGGCGGCAAGTCTCCACGATCACGAATGAACTGCATTGCAGTTGTCAGGTTACGGGCGCGAGAGTCTCTTGTCTTACTTCTCTGGTCAATGCGCTGACGCCTTCGCCAATCTCGAGCCGACTTACCAGTCATTCCATGGCGCTTTGCAGCACCTGAAGTCAAGTCGATACGACTAATTTCAGTTGAGAGGCCTTTGTCAGAGATTGTCAGTTTTGTCGGTGCTCCGACTCTACTACGGTCAGCAGCATCGGAGTGATTTACCCATTCTGCACCAGGATCAATCATATTCTGAGCTGCAACAAATCCACAAACAGCACAACAGGTTTCACCGCGTACTACATCCGTGTCCCACTCGTCACTTCCACATACTTCGCAGGCACCTGATACAATTTCGGTATTCCTAGCCTGTGAGGGGCGTATTCCACTTACAAATGGCTTCTTTCTCTTTGTGTTTCGCATAGTACTCTTCTCCTTGGCTTGTCGGCTCTTAGTGCTTCGTTCACTCATGTTAACTCTTGGTTGTATAGTTCCGCCCATCGCTTATAAAACTTTGTCCTATATGTTTGGTCAAAATTTACAGAAAAAGAGCCAATGCTCTCTAATTTGTCGATAGAGAGATTATTGCACCTATCGCTTCCGCAAAGGTTCGTGTCAGATAGTCCACCCGTGCGTACTGCGTTGTATGCTTGCCATCTAGAGTCAGAGGCAAAGATGGTTGATTTCCACGGATTTGAATTGCCAATTTGGTATAGCTCAATCCAAGAGGAACATCTTGCTTGCAGATCTTCAGCAGGAATGTTCGATGTTTCACACATGGGCTTCTTCTCCTTCCGAGGCGACAAAGTTAGACAGTGGCTCGAGAGTATATCAACTCAGAGAGTTTCTTCCTTTGCTCAAGGCCGTTGCGGTTACACACATTTTCTTGACCATGAGGGCCAAATTATCGATGACATGATTTTTGCGATTAAATCAGATGATTGTGTATTGGGAGTCCCGAATGCCTCCATGGTTCCAACCATGTGGAATTGGTTTAGTGAATTATTACCTGATGATGGCTCGGTAACTGTAGAGAATCTTTCAGATGAGACAAGTATCATTGCTCTACAAGGGCCGAATTCCGGAGAAATCCTTGCCGCTGGATTGGGTAGAGAAAATAGCATTGGGCGCTTCAAGTGTCAAGAAATAGCTCCTAATGATTCGGGAATAACCGGTTGGATTCAGGGCACGGGCTACACTGGTGAGAGTGGTGCAGAAATTTTTGTTCCAAACGAACAGGCGGGATTACTTTGGAATCTACTTCTCAAGTCTGGTCGCCCGCATGGTTTGGTGCCGGTTGGTTTGGGTGCTAGGGACACCCTTAGGCTTGAGAAAGGCTACTTATTATCCGGTCAAGACTTCCTATGGCCGGGTTTAGGAATTCAGCCTGATGAATCGTTACCCTCAAATTTCCTCGCCCGCGATACAGCAGAGACAGCGGTTCCATTTGGCCTAGATATGGATCACGATTTTGTTGGCCGTAGTCGCGTTCTTTCTTCACTAGAGTCGGGTGTAAAGTGGCATGGACTTCGATGTCTTGACAGAGGCCCTGCGCCTCGATTAGGTCACGCTGTCAAATCTTCTGATGACATCGATTCAGAAATAATCGGATACGTAACTAGTGGCTGCCCTTCCCCTTCTCTATCGAGGACAGGAATAGCCATGGCCTACCTCGACAATGTCGAAATTGGCACTGAGGTTTGGATTCAGGCCAGTCCTAGAAGGCGAGTAAGGGCAGAAGTAGTACGCCCTCCTTTCGTTTGATTCTGTAGATAATTCTCCGTGAGAATTTACCTCTGCGCCGGCGTAATACTCATGACCATTGTTGGCCAGCGAATAATTAGGTGAGCATATGAGTGCAAGATTTGAAGCGGTCGCACTTAAGAAACTGCAAGAGATTATCCAGGAAAAAGGGATTAGTGCTGAGGCAATATTTTCCAAATTCGATATCAATGATGATGGAAGTTTAGATCCTGAAGAGTTTAGGCGGGCAATAGCATCAATAACAGGCCAAAATGCCCCTGATGCAATAATTAGAGCAGTTTTCTCAGCTCTTGATAGCGACGGTGACAACACTCTGGATCTCGCTGAACTTCTAGCCCTGGCAGGAGGTGGACAGGCTGGAACTGTCACTGGAGATATTAATGAAATTACTATTCAAGGACACACCATTCCAGAGTACAATGGCGGTTATCTTCGTGGGGAGGATATTAATGGTCAACCAAGTTTTTCAAAGCCCTCTGGTCATACTCTTTACTTCTACAATATGTCTGCAGGAGGTGCTAAGTCTTGGAGCTTGCATAAACGTCGAACAGATGGTAGTAAGGATCACTATGATGGTGGATGGACTAGACCCCCCTCCGCTGGAGGTCTTCCCTTAGGTGCAAGAAGGTGGGTAGGCGTTGGCATGCTCACAATCACTGCAGTTGGCGATCGATTAACTCCAAATGCCCAAGAAGCAGAAAATGAAGAAACAACAGATATTAGAATTGAAATCCAAAAAGCAAGATACAAGTCAAATGAATCAATCTCGGTTAATTTCACCGGACCTACATTAGGTTCCGATTCATGGTTGGGTGTTGTACCCGCAGATATTGAGCACGGCGATTCAACAGTAAATAGATACAACCGAGTTTCGTATTTTGATATGGAGGGGCAATCTATTGGAACTCACATCTTTGAAAATCCAGGAGAGGGCGATTGGACAATCAGAATGAATGAGGGTTCAGGAGATGAATTGGCTTATGTTGAGTTCAGCGTTGATTTGGCTGAAGAGGAAGAAATCACTCCAATTCCAGTCGAATCTAATTTTGAATCTACTTCTGATGAGAGGTTACACTCTGTAGATAAGATGATGGCAGAACTTGGTCCTGACTTTACCAACGACCTTGAGAGCTTACTTTCAAATCCTAATCAGACCATAGATGAGGTTAGAGCAGCCGCGGATGAAATGGCTGAAGAAAAGATACGTGATTTACCATTCCTTTTCCAATCTCCGGCTAGGAGAATGTGGTCAAGTAATGCAGATTCAATCTTGGCAACAATGGTCGAGAATCTTCCGCCAGCGGAGGATTTGGCCAAGGCCGCTGCTGTGGCTGGTGCAGTAGGTGTAGGAGCCGCAACAGTAGCAGCCCAGGCTGGCCTAGATGCCCAAACTCCAGAAGAGGCAATCGTAGATGCGGTAGTCAATACCGTTGTTGACCATGCTGCCGAAGTAGTGCTAGATACAGTTTCTCCAACATATGATTCCACACCCGATACAACCTCTGTGGTTGATGTTAAAGAAACTCCTGAACCAGAGGTTACTACCGAATCAACTGGTATGGACTTAGTTGCAATTTCTACAGCATTGAATGAATCACGCTTCCTAAACGACCAAGTCGAAATTATCGAGGCGGCAATGGGGCAAATCGCTCAAGCATCGGTCCGCGTAGACAAAATTGAGAGAACCTTCTCGATTGGTATTGATGATGAATATCGAGGGGGCCAGACAATAATCGGTACTATAGATGGAGTTGGAGAGGTTGAGATTCATCTCAAGACGTCAGCCGACATTTCGTCCTTCAGACCAAATCATAATTCTGACTTATCTCTAACACTCCATAAGTGGAATGGAATTAGAAAGAGACTCGAATTATACGCTCAATGACCGGCGAATTCGAAAGCTTCCTGTAGCATTTCCTCAAGACTGATTTCTGGCGAGAAACCAAATCTCATTTCTAGGTCTCTAGCGTCTACTATTCCGAACACTTCATGTGAATCATCCTGTCCATATTCAGATTCGCATCCAGTCTTTTGATTGTAAATCGCGGCAAGGTCAGCCATGCTGATTGCCTTGCCAGAACCAACGGAGATGCTCTCGCGAGTAGGTGGAGGGTTCTCTAACACAGCTCCGATTATCGTCACAAGATCTTGGACGTGAACAAAATCCTTGACATCAGAGCCATCTCCAGGGATGTTTATCCACCCCATCATACATTCCATTGCCCATTGATGTAGTAATCCATTGGCTTCTGAACCATCGAGAAGAACTCCTTGTACGTTTGAAGCGCGTATGATGCTGACAGGCCTCTCGGCTTGCGCTCGCTCAAGCGCCATCTCTTCCATCCATAATTGCCCTTCAGCAGCAGTATCTCTTGGAGCGAGTGTAGAATCGTACCCATAGTATGGCTCATCAGGCTCCCACTGTGGGTGTACTCTGAGGGTTCCAACAATGATTAGATGTAATTCTCCATGCCGGTCGACCGCATCTAAAATCGGCCTTGATTGCTCCCGCATTCGAAGTAATGTTTCTCGGTCGTCTCTGCCGAAAGTAGAGTCTATTGGTTTAGAATTAATGTGAACAATTGCATTACATGATGTTAGCAGTGCATCCAGCGTCATTTGGTCTTCCATAGCCTCAGGTGGAAT
>DALV01000064.1 GCA_002496905.1 Euryarchaeota archaeon UBA105
TAGCCCTAGGGATGCCTGTGCTTGGTATGGTATATCCTCGAGGAGCAAATCTAATTGTCTCCGATGATGACAAAACAGGAGGAATTGCCCACGCTGCAAGAGTTGCGTGGGAACTTGGTTGCGATGTTGTCAAAGTCCCATGGACTGGAGATGCAGAATCTTTTGCCGAAGTATGCTCGGCAGTCCCGATTCCAGTTCTAATTGCAGGCGGACCGCGTGGAACCTCATTCACAGAATTACTCAGAATTGTTGAGCAGTCAATTTCAGCGGGCGGCGCTGGAGTCTGCATGGGTAGACAGGTGTTTGGAGCAGATGATCCAGCCTCTCATATTCGCGCTCTGAAATCAGTGATTCACGAAGGAATGAGCGCTTCTGAAGCCGCAGAACATTTGAGGTGATTGTTTGCAATTGTGGCTTGAGGGTGCGGAGTCCTTGGATTTTGCCAAGAGAGCAGATAGAGTATGGAAAACCTCAGACCACGACGTAGCGGAAGTTCACCTCGATGATTCCCATGGTCAAGACGAGGCTATCTCACTTGTTGGTATGATTGATTGGATTTTGGTTCGATGTTCGGATTGGACTATGATTCCTCTTGAGAACATCGTCGCCGCAGCCGCAGGGAGTGGTACCAGAATCGCGGCTGCAATTTCACAAATCGTAGACCTTAGTGGAGCAGCCTTTGCATTGCAACATGGTGTTGATGCATTGCTACTTCCTGCTGATGAAAAACTGTGGGATGCTGCAGAGGAGATTTCTGGAGAGAGGGCTTCTGTCCAACTGGAAGAAAGAAAGGCAGTTCCATCATTGGTTATGGCAAATGTCGCCAATGTCGAATCAGGGGGTGTAGGTGAACGAATCTGTGTTGATTTGACAGAGAGACTTTCCGAAGGAGAAGGCATGCTAATCGGTTCTTCTGCAAATGCATTAGTTTTGATTCATGGAGAAACCATACCCTCTGAATTTGTCCCTTCAAGACCATTTCGGGTTAATGCAGGTGCGGTACACGCTTACTGCTTAATGGACGATGGCTCAACAAAATATCTCAGTGAATTAACTGCAGGCGATAAAGTTGCAATCGTAAATCCCTCTAATGAAATTCGTAGCGCTACTATCGGTCGCTTGAAAAATGAAAGGAGACCATTTCTTTTGGTTCATTTTGAATGGAATAATCAATCGGCACAAGTGCTTGTGCAACAGGCCGAAACTGTACGCTTCATCAATGAAGAAGGAAACATCAGCGTTACCTCAATACAGAACGGGGATAAAATCGCTGTACGATTTTCCTCGGGTATGCGCCACATTGGTCGAGAACTAGCTGGAGAGATGAATGAGAGATGAAGGTCTACGGTTCAGGTCGGGCTCATGCTGGAATCAGTCTGCTGCATGCTTTGGGTTGTGGCAATGGTTGCTCGACCCCAATTGAACTTTCGACCTATGTTGGTTTAGTGGAAGGCCCTTCGATTCCCGAGGGAGATGAACACAATTTGCTCCAATCGCTGCTTGAAGCTTGGAAAGAACGAGATTTACCGCTTCCTTCAGGTGAACTTGGATGGCTTATCAAGTCAGACATACCATCAGGGAAGGGACTGAAATCCAGTTCAGCATTGTTGATGGCTGCAGTAAATGCATTATCTACAGGTAATTCAGTAATTCTCAGTGATAATGTCATATTCAATCTAATTTCAACGATTCAAACAAAGGCCGGTTGTAGTATCTCAGGAGGTAGAGATGATATCGCATGCTCTTACTTTCCTGCTACTTGGATAGTAGATGCAAATGCGGCAGGAACCGGAATAATTGAACAAATTGAATTTCCAGAAAAGGAAGTGATAATTGTCCTAAGAAAAATGCAGAAGGGTTCTGTAGACGCACAATCATTTGAGAATCTCAGGCCAAGGTTTGAACAAATTGTTTTGAAATTAAGAAATGGCTCTCCGATCGATGCCTTCAGGATGAACGGGCAAGCGGTTGCGGAGGCTATGAAAGATGAAAAGGCATCGAGAATATGCGAAGATATTGAACTTCTATTTGGTTGCCCTGCTGCGATTTCGGGTTCTGGTCCAGCAATCGCCATTCTCTGTGAGCCTGAGCAGACTGAACCCGTTAAGCAACATCTCAAATCTGAAGGCTTAGAATTTGTCCACACACGAACTCATCATGGTGTTGAACTTCATTGGGAGAGAGAAGAATGGGAATGAGACTAGGAGACTCTGTCCGCGTGACTCTCTTTGGAGAAAGTCACGGAAAATGTGTAGGTGCTCTGGTAGAGGGGATTCCAGCTGGAACAGAGATTGATTTACAGGCATTGAACGAAGATATCGCGAGAAGAAAGCCTGGACGAAAAGGTCTCAGTATGCGTTCCGAATCTGACGAATGCGAGATTCTTTCGGGAGTCCATGAAGGGAAGGCAACAGGTTGGCCAATTCTTCTGCTTACTTGGAATTCGAATGCTAAATCGAAGGATTACAGTTTTCTTCCTAATCAACCCCGTCCTGGGCATGCTGACCTTCCAGAAATGGTCCGTACAGATGGTGCAGCCGACTTGCGAGGAGGAGGTTCTCAATCGGCTAGATTGACCTACGGATTGGTGACTGCTGCCAGCCAATTACGAGGATTGTTGAATCAAGCCGGCTGGAGAGTTGACGCCCATTTACACAGTGTTGGTGATTTGCTGTCTAAACCATTGTTCCTACTCGATAGAGATACAGAACTGGATGAGGATTCGACAATGGCACGATTGAATTGTAGAGACCAAGAGGCCGCTGAATTATTCTCTAACTATATCGAAGAAGTTAGGATGGATCAAGACTCGGTCGGTTCTAGTGTAGAGTGTATTATTGAAGGATTACCAATAGGCGTAGGAGAACCTTGGTTTGATGGCCTAGAACCGGCTTTAGCACGAGGTATGATGGCTATTCCCGGCGCCCGTGCTGTTGAATTTTCTAGAGGTGTTCAAGCATCAAAGATGAGAGGTTCTGAACATAATGATGCATGGCATTTCGATGGAACTGCGCCTGAGTTAGAAGGTTCAGAATCGGCTCAAGCCGATGGTGCTCTAGGCGGTAGGTCAACCGGTGCCCCAATTCGAGTTGTTGTGCACTTCAAACCACCTAGTAGCATAGCTCGTGAACAATCTACTCTGCACCTACCTAGTGGAGAACAACGTCCGCTACAAGTAGGTGGAAGACATGACCCTGTATTGGGTCCTCGAGCCGTACCGGTTGTCGAGGCAATCGCTAGATTAGTTGTAGCAGATTTGGGTATAATTGGTGGATTCCTTAATCCAGAGTAGATCAGGGATCTCACTTGTTCGCTCGTCCTTCTTGCATTTGCTGTAGGCGAAGAGGCAAGTTTACTGCAAATGCGGCAGCAATTACTGTGAACACCATTGCTGTTCCGAGCGCTACACCATAAACGGAAGTTAATTCCACAGATTCCCTCAATCTATTGGCTTGAACACCATCGAAGATGCCGACCATTGCGGGAATGATTAGGTTGATGAGAAGGGTCAGCAAGGCCACTAATCCTGCCACAATTGGAGTAATTCCAATCGCTCGGTAATATTGTCTGATTATTTTCCCTTCACCCATTACGTATACTTCACCAGTTCTAATTGAAGTATCCAACATTGAGAATCGAATAATTCCGTTGGTTAGTTCAAAGTACATTACTAGGAAAACAGCGTAGGCAATTAGCAATATTTTCTGTAGAATCTCTTCTTCAGGTAGTAGGTTGAATCCGAACTCTACCTTACTTCCTGCGAACCTTAGGGTTACCAGTAGCATTGCTACGTAAGAGACCAACAATGCTCTCTGATCACGCTGGAAGATTCCATAAGCTCCTCCAATGGCGCCAATAATCATAATCGAGATGTGAATAATTCCTGCAATTATTGGAATGCCAATTAAATTTGCAATAGCAAACCAAGCGGTTCCGGATACAGGAGTGAATAGTAGAGTAAGAGCAGTTAGTAGTACTAGACATCCTGCCGAACTTAACTGTAAATTAGTCACAGTTCGGTTAGCTGGGAGGAACTTCATCGAAGATACAATCGGCCCTCCAAAGAAAGACTCAATCCAAGATGGTACATGTACTTCTGGAATAGCATCTTGAGGGATATCAGTGCTAGACTTTAGTCGACCCGCAGCCTTTTTTCTGCTTGGAGCGGATGATCTAACTGTCTTTCCATCGTATAGATGGGACGTATCAGAAGCACCCTCTACTTTGACATCGTCTGCGATAATTTCACCCCCCTAGAATCCTCTTGCCCCGGCTAACGCGGTTACTAGCATCATATCTGGTTCCCAATCCATGACGTTCGCACCTAATCCTCTCAGTTCACTAATCAGAATATCCCTTTCTGTCTTGAGTACTTCATATCCAGTACGATCCAGTCTTCTGGCATCGAACTCGAATTCAAGGCTAGATGGAGAGAGTATGGTCACGTCGAAGTTCCTAGCCCTGAAGTCTCTAACTGCATCAATTATCGTCGGGTCATCTTCTAATGGACTTAGGATAATAATTGGGCTTCCTCGATTAATGTGGGGTAGAATACGGTTTGTGACTACTTTCAGTGGTGTGTTGCCCTTTGCCATGGCTCCGGCTAGCTTAGTTAGAATCACGTACAATTGTTTCTTACCCGTGTCTCGGTCAACCGATACGATTTCGTCACCATAAGTCACCAAACCAACCGAATCTCTTCGAGACAGGAAATACTGCGCCAGGCTTGCAGCAGCCCTTGTACTGTAGACCAAGGAATTTCGACTCACTGGACCAGTTTCAGATACAGATCGACTATCTATAATCAGTATAATGTCGCTAACTGCGTCTCGTTCAAACTCGTTTACCATCATCTTTCCAGATCTAGCCCAAGCCTTCCAGTTTACCTTCTTCATAGGATCCCCTGGGATATACTCGCGCAAGTTGTAGAAATTCGTACCTTCGCCAGGGTTACGGATGTTGACGGCGCCAGTGAAGATTTTTGGGACTCTACTCTTGATCAATGCGTCCTTGATATCCTCCATCTTAGGGAATACAAGGAAGTCATCATAGAGTTGAATTTCCCTTTCATTGTGGAATAATCCGAATGCATCTTGAACTCTGACGCAAACAGGTCCAATAGTATAGAATCCTCTTAGAGGGGCTTCAATCGTATAGGAGATCTCAGTTTCTTTCCTTCCACCTAATTCCATCAAAACATAATTTGCTCCTTTCTTTATTCGCATGACTTCAGGGACTCTGTCTCGGACCTCTAGAACCTTGGAGAGAGTAGATCGGTTCTGAATCCTAAGGACAACATCGATTTCACCGTCCTCGAAAACCCTCGCAGAGGATAGTTTTCGCATTGCGATAATCGATTGGAGAGCAACTCCTGAATCTGCTTCTGCATCCTCCAAGCGACGTCCACTTGAAGCAACGTCGGCATGGGTTGTTCGGAATGCAGCATAGGTAAGGAAGGATAGCAGCACAACAGCGACTGTAACAAGTTGTTGATTTCTCAACACCAGTCCAAGCAGATACATGGCTACCGCAAGGGCGGCAAACATGGCTGATTTTCTGCTCCATGCCATCGGCTATTACCTCCATTTGCTAAATTCGGTTAAGGCCCTCAAACTGTAGGTACTGGCACCTGACGTAGGATATCTGAGATTACTTCGTCAGTCTCGAGACCCTTAATCTGGTGTTCCGGCTTGAGGATTAATCGGTGAGCCACCGCTAGGGTTGCAACCGATTTCACATCGTCTGGTGTGACAAAGTCACGACCACGCATTGCAGCAGCGGAACGACTTGTCTTCAGAAGAGCCTGTGAACCACGTGGCGAAGAACCAACGAGAACTCTTGGGTCTTCACGGGTTCGAGATACAATCTCAACCATGTACATTCGAACTGCAGGGTCGACGAAGACATCCTCGATTGCAGTTTGCATGGCAACCACACGAGCAGGATCGGTAATTGTCTCTACTTCTACATCATCCTTCTTTCGAGCAATACGTCGTGCTAGGATTTCGTCCTCATCTGCACGGTCTGGGTATCCAACACTCATCTTGAACATAAATCGGTCAAGTTGAGCCTCTGGTAGAGGGTAGGTTCCTTCCTGTTCCACAGGGTTTTGTGTTGCCATTGTTAGGAACGGAGCTGGAAGTTTGTGAGTTACAGTTCCGATGGTAACCTGCTTTTCTTGCATCGCTTCCAGAAGTGCCGCTTGCGTCTTTGGAGGCGCACGGTTAATCTCGTCAGACAATAGTAGGTTGCAGAAAATCGGTCCCGGCTTAAACGAGAACTCTCCTTTCTTTGCATCGTAGATGTTCGTTCCAGTGATATCGGCAGGTAGAAGGTCAGGCGTAAATTGTACACGCTTGAAATCACAGCCGAGTGCGTCGGCGAACGTATTCGTCATCAGGGTCTTTGCAAGTCCTGGATAATCCTCGAACAGGAGGTTACCATTGGACAGGATGTTAACCAACACATTGTCGATAACATGGCTCTTTCCGATGATTACTTTCTGCACTTCGGTGCTAATCGCTTGTCCGATT
>DALV01000001.1:0-7653 GCA_002496905.1 Euryarchaeota archaeon UBA105
TCGGCTCTTTGGGTCGATTTTCATGTAACGCCGGTAAAGTATCGGGATTTGATTTATTCCGATGCTATCCAAGCCTGAAATGAGCATAGGCGTAGAGATGCGCTGTAATCTCGCTTGACTTTCAGAGAGGTTGGTGGTTTGTCCGGCATTAGTTTTGGAAGTGAAGAAAGAATCAACTCATTTGCCTGCTCAATTTCTGATTCCTCTACTATTGCCCTGCCTCTAATCATTGAAGGGGAGGTTCGGTCCAATAATGGAATAATCTCCGGAAGGAATTCTATCGTTCGGTGAGGTAGGTTGACTAAGACTAAGTTCCATTTACCCGCAATTTTCTGGTCTTCGGGTAAAGTTAGCGCGTCCGCTATTCCAACTAGTCGGTTTTCGTGAACTTGTTGAAGTTCAATTGCGCCTTCTGGATATGACCTTCTATCCCACTTTGAGAGGTTTGTCATGAGGAGTTTGACTGCGTCTGGGTTAAGGTCGGTGGCGAGTAAATCAGAGACTAAATTTGGTTCTGCGAGTAATGTCGCAAGAGCTGGTCCTACCCCGCAAAATGGGTCTGCTATTCTCAACGGCCGGCCAAGTTCTTTTCGTAATTCTTTTGCTAAGGCGAGGGTTTCGAGTCTTTCTGTTTGTAATTTAGTAGAGAAGTATGCCTTGGTTGGATCGCATCGAATTACTCGCCCACTTTCTTTCACTGCAACCTCGGTAGTCAGGAGTTCTGGGGGTGCGAATTCTAGGCTGGGGCCGGCTAGAATTCTGTCGGCTAATCTAGCGCCTATGGGCTTCAGTTGTCTGATTCTGAATTCCCCTTCTACGCCATCGTCGGCTAATAACAAGCGAATATGAGGGTGGGCTCCGAGTTTTGCTCTCGCAATAGAATCTGTAAATTGGGCAACTTGATCATCTATTCTGACAATCATCATGTCCCCTACAAATTCGTGATTTGATGGCCAAGCATCTCCCATTTGCTCTATCGTGGTCTCGTCTACTTCCGAGGCAAGTAAAGCCAACCAATCAGTCTCAATTTTTTCGTCCAGAACTCCTTCATGCATTGCGATAGGATATTCTAGAGCCTTTGGTAATTCCAAAGGTGCGCCTACGTCTAGAGGAATTAGGCGAGAGAGACCGTCTTTACTGGAGAATACACGATGACTAACAGAGCCCCATCCGCGGGCGCGAACATGGCCTAAAACGGCCTCAACCTCGCGATTAGGGACGACCAAGTGGCGCATCATGTTGATGACGGGCAGGCACGCCCCCCGCTTCACCATGACGGACGGCGGGCTCCCTCCAGGTCTGTGGCTAATCGGCCTCGGACCGGGCGATCTTGGGTTGATGACGGCCGATGCAATAGAGCATGCTAGAGCCTGCGATTATCGATTTTTAGAAGGCTACACTGCAACCCTGCCGGATGATCAAGAAGGGCGATTAGAGGATTTGGTTGGCCAATGGAACAGGGCAATGCGCCCTATGGTCGAAGACCCTTCTGAGATTTTATCCCTAGCGGCTGAGAAGTCGGTTGCTTTGATGGTTGTCGGAGATCCTATGCAAGCAACTACCCATGTCGACTTAGAATCACATTGTGCCGAGCAAGGCATCGATTTCTTTGTTATCCCTGGTCTTTCTGCGACCTCTTTGGCGGTTTCATTATCGGGTCTACAATCATATCGTTTTGGCCGGCAAGTTACACTCCCATTCGCCTATGGAAACTACCTTCCAACCTCTCCGTTGGAGATGATTGATTCCAATTATACCAACAATTTGCATACCTTAGTATTGCTAGATTTAGACCCCACAGGGATGGGTGTTGAAACGCCTAAACCTATGCAACCAAAACAAGCCGTTGAAATCCTAAAGGCGATGTTTGAGAAACTCGTTGAACACGAAGGATGTGTGCGAGAGAGTATGACTACTGCAATTGCAAATTGGGACGCAATTTTACTTAGTGATCTCGGAACTGCCGACCAAAGAATTGTTTCCGGTGATTTAGATGATATAGCGAAATTGTCTGATGGGCGAATACATTGTTTGATTTTACCCGCCGAATTCACGGGTTTGGAGAGAGAGGCTTACGAGCGCAGGCGATACCAAGCATGAAGCGAGGAACATGGAGGGGACAATATGGCACGACCACCCGCCGAAGTGAGTTTTCCGGGCGATAAAAATCGCAAGAGAAAGGTTCGTGTTCGTGGAATAAAAAAGGCCTCAAAGCAGATTCAACAGAGAATTGATCGGAATCTTGAGACATTGTTGGATAATCCTGAAATTTTTGTTCCTGATATTGAATGTGAATTGGGTAAACCTCGCAGGGATATGTTGGCTGCCACTTTTCGAGATATCGATGCCATTTCGAAGAAACGGAATGACCGTCGATGGTTAAGCAAGAGAATGGTGAAGCGAAGAGGAGATGTTGTTGGTAGGGCGTTAGCTGGTAGTTTACTTGCTGCTGGTGAAGCAGATACATCGACAGTTTCTGTATACAACAGCCCAATTTATGGCGCGTCGAGTTTTATCCGGAGAGGGAATGGGAAACAGTCTCACATGGTTGGAATTCAGAATTATACACACCCACGACTTAGGTTATTGGTTTGGGATGATCATGCCAAGGCGGGTTGGTGGTTCTTTTCCTGGGATGGTGGATTTGTTTGTTCAGGGCAAGAACCTGTGGCACCTTCCGATTGGATTGAAGACAGTTTGAAAAAATCAAGTATCGATTTGAGTGGGGGTGATGTAAGGTTCACCAAGGGTTTGGAGTTGGACATTGTTGAGAATAATCAATTCACAGATTCCGGTTGGTTAAAACTAGAATTTGATGGAATAAAAGTTGGAATTACTGGTGCTACATTAGCAAAGACTGGGGAGAGCCCATTCGTTCCCTCGATTGCCCTCGGTATGATGCCACCCAAGATGTCGGCAGTAGCTGAGGCGGACTGGATGTGGAGACCTGCTGGTTGGCCAAGTGATCAAGAGTTGCCTAGTGAAGCGAGAGAGAATCTCGACGAGGTTTTGCTCGCTTGGATGAATCTCGCACTTACCGATGATAAACTCGCGCGCTCATGTAGGAACGCCATTTTAGGTTCGATAGAAGAGGGTTATATCACAGGAAATCATTGGTTTGACGTTGATTCGCGTGAAGATTTCCTCTCTCATATGCAAGGCACTGACGATGAAAAACAAGCAATTGGGATTGTTTTGGATACTTTGGAAGGAGGGGTTTTGGTTCGCTCAGACGGGGTCGTCTTGGAATCTGAAAATGATGTAATTCGATTTGAGGACAGTTCTTGTCATCCAGTATTAGTCGCTCTATGGGAGGATAATGGAATGGATATATTGCAATCTATGTTCGGCCTAGAAGGGGAAGAGGCGGAAACGATATACGCTAAACAAGCCAAAAGAAAACAGGGCTTTGGCGCGTTCCTAAGAGAACTCAATGAATCCGTATCTTCGGCAAGAAAACTTGAGCGATTGCCTTGGGAAGAGGGGGTATTGCCTTCACCCCTCGACTTTGCAGAATCACTGATCAGGACGGCTGCTGAGGACGGTGTGGCTTCCACGGTTGCAATGTGTCGAAAAGCAAAGGGTTTGGATTCCGCAATGGGATGGGCTTGGCTCGTTGTTCACGAACGAACCGAATCAGATGCTTGGAGATTCGATGAAGCGAGTCGGGACAAAGGCGGCGATTGGGTTCCAGCGATGACTGCTCTATGGGATGCTGCTGATTCCTTACTCAACAAAGACGTTCTAGATGCGAAGGAAGACTATGTGAATTCAATGAATTGGTTGGCCGAAGTATCGGGTAGTCAGTGGTCTGCTTAATGAGGAAGAGCGACCCAAATTGCCACTAGAATTAGCGATGAACCTAGTACTCCATTCAAGATTCTGGCCTTTTCTGGAGAAGAGAAAATTTTGCTGAGACCCATTCCAAATGCGGCCCAAGTCAGGACTGCGGGGTATCCTATGGAGGCATTGATTGCCACTAGCAGAATCTTTCCCGATGCCCCGCTTCCAAAGAGCAGCCCCCAACTCGTCATCATTACAAGGAAATGAATCCATGCTTTGCCATTGACAATTTGTAGAATTAGTCCTGTTTTGAAGCCAAGTCGCTCAGTTTCCTCAGATTCTTCCAATTTTGGATTGGAGGTTGCAACGTTCCACCCTAGGTAGGCGATGTATGCCGCACCTACCCAAGTTAATGCCTGAAAAATTTCTTTATTTTCTTCTATGTAGACAGTGCCTAGACCTACTGCTACCCCCAAACTAGACCATCCGACTAACATTCCGAGAGTCATTGGAATTGTTGCACGAAAACCATGTTGTGACCCATGCGCCGCGCAGAGTAGATTGTTTGGCCCTGGGGTGAAACACATAGGCACTATGAACACTAGCAGAGCAACGAAATCTGCTTCATTCAAGCCCACACCTCAAGCCAGTGTTGCAAGATGTTGTTCTGTTTCTGCAAGTGCAGATGAGATGTCGTTCCAAAGATCTTCAACGTCCTCGATACCGACGCTCATTCTCACAAAGCCGGGAACTATTCCTGCTTGGTTTCTAACATCTTCAGGGACAAACATGTGGCTGGAATTGAATGGGCATTCAACCAAGCTCTCAACCCCACCTAGGCTTGTTGCCTCGAAGATGATTTCTAGACTTCTCATGAATTTCAAGGCCGCTTCATCGCCTCCTTTCACGACAAATGAAATCATCCCTGTTCCTTTAGGAACTATTCTTTGAGCTACTTCATAATCTGGGCTACTTGGGAGGCTAGGGTGATTGACGTGTTCAATCATGTCATGTGCCTCAAGGCGTTTGGCTAGTTCGGCAGAATTGGATGTATGAATTGGCATTCTTGCATGTAGGGTCCTCATACCTCTTTCCAGCAAGTAGCACATATGTGGATCAGCGGCCCCACCGAAGTGGACCTTTCGAGGAAAAATTTCTGCCACGAGGTCCTTTTTACCAACCACTATTCCTGCGATTAAATCCGAATGGCCACCAAGATATTTGGTTCCTGAATGGATAACTAGATCAAATCCTAAATCGATTGGATTGCAAGCCCATGGGGTTGCAAATGTGTTGTCAACTATACAAATCAAATCGTGCTTCTTTGCTAAGTTGGCCATAGCTTCTAAGTCGCAGACTTTGATTACTGGATTGGTAATTGTTTCAACATAGAGAATCTTGGTGTTTTCTTGGATTGCAGCCTCATAAGATGCCGGGTCTCTCATATCTGCCATTGTAACTTCAATCCCAAATCTAGGCAAATCCTCGGTCATCAAACCATAGGATCCTCCGTAACAATCTGCACTTGCTACCATGTGATCTCCACTGGATAAGAGAGACATCAGAGTCGTTGATATTGCTGACATTCCGCTGGCAAAGGTCTCGCCATCCTCAGCGCCTTCAAGTTGAGCAACTTTCATTGCAACTCCTTCGGAGTTGATACTGGAGAGTCTGGAGTAAAGTGCTGTGTGCTGAGCGCCTGCAGCCCAACCTGCATAGCGCTCGTCTGTGAGTTGATATGTTGCTGTATTGAAAATTGGAGTTACTGCTGCACCCTCAATATTTTGAGTGCCTGACCATACTGCTCGTGTAGCGAACTCCTTGTCCGAGTGTTTCTCGTTCATGCCCCTCGGACAGAGGGGGTGCAAATCAAGTGAACCCAAAGGGTTCAGAGAAAAAGTAGGCTAGTTTTGTTCAACCCATTCTGCATATTCAGCGGTGGACTCTGTCTCAAAGCAAATTACCATAGGCAAATCGTAGGGATGGTTGGTTTGGATCTCATCAATCAGAAATTGTTTCTTTGATTCACTAGTTTTGCATTGAATTTGCCACTCAGGATTGCTTTGGACGACGTCCTTCCAACGATAAGTTGAGGTTATTTTTGAGCGGTGAGCACATGCCATTAGACCCGCGTCTACCAACTTGTAGCACCACTCGCCAACCATTGACTCTGACCAATCTCCTGGTAGTGTGGTTTCGACTACCCAAACGGATGATTTCATGTATCCCCGTAAGGGGTCAAGGCAATCAACTAGATGGTGAAGTTTGAATGCCCGACAACCTTGGGTGCTAACGAGGGAGCAGTATGCTGGACCACAAACAACCCATCGAGACCGGTTCTGTCCCTAAGGATGGGTCGCAATTTGATGTAATTGTTGTGGGAGGTGGCCCGGGTGGTTCCGCGGCAGCAGCCTTCAACGCGATGAATGGTTGTAAAGTACTTCTAATCGAAAAAGGAGTTTGGCCCAGAGACAAACCTTGTGGCGATGCTGTTGGAGGAAAATCACTCTCTCATGCCAAAGAATTGGGTGTACTTGATTTGATTGATGAATCGCCACACTACGTCGTTGACTCTATCGTTTTTGGAAGTGCAAATGGCTCGGAAGTTCGAGTTATGCTGCCAAAAGAGGCGTACGAAAAACAAGGTTTGCAATCTGGTTATTCATTACCTAGAGAGCAATTTGATTACCTCATGTTCCATAAGTGTCAAGATATTGTTAGGGAGAATGGGGGTTCTGTAATTCAGGGATTCACAGTAACGGAGGTTAATGTCGAAGGTGAAGGTGTTGAGGCCTGTGTAACGGGAGTCAAAGGAAATTTTGGAAGAGATGCTCCTGATGAATTAGAATTCAATTCAGCACTTACTATTGGAGCCGGTGGTTACAATTGCCCTGTATCTAGAACAATAACTCTCGATGTATTTGATGAGCCTCATAGGGATGATGATCATTTTTGTGGTGGCTATCGAGAATATTGGGATAACGTGGAAGGACTGGAAGGGAATGAAGGGCAAATAGAGATCCACTTTGTCGACGAAGTAATTCCAGGGTATTTTTGGCTATTTCCCGTCGGTGATGGTGTGGTAAATGTCGGAATTGGTATGCTGATCTCTGAGGAAAGAAAAGCCAAGAAGAAAGGGGGCTGGAGAGGATTAAAGAAAACTCAAGAGTGGTTGATTCGAGAGCACCCTCGTTTCAAAGAAAGATTTGCTAACGCAACAATGATTTCGGGTTCTGGTAAAGGTTGGCAATTGCCTTTTGGCTCGCCTAGGAAAAATCCTCCTTCCTATCAACCACGAAGAGGGGCTATGGCAGGAGCAATGACGGTTGGAGATGCTGCTAGTCTAGTTGATCCGTTTAGCGGAGAGGGTATCGGAAATGCTCTTCTCTCTGCTAAACTAACTAGCAAACATTTCGATAAGAATCTGCATTCGAGCGGCTTCCCCTCAGAAGCCGCCGACGCTTACATGGAAGAGTTGTGGGCGATATTGGGTAAAGAGCTCACAAACTCAAAAACTCTCCAAAAAATGATGAAGTGGAAGAGACTTACTAATTGGTTCATCAACAAGGCCAATCGAAAGAAGGAAATTGGTACAATAATGTCTGAAATGATAGCAAGCAAAGAGGCTCAGACAGAACTTTGGAATCCTTGGTTCCTGTTCAAAACAATTGTACTCCCCTGAAGTGATACCATGGCTCTAGACAAAACTCTAGCCGGAATCAAAGCGATATTCCTAGACCTAGACGGGACAATATATCTCGGAGATAATTTGATTGATGGTTCGTTAGAATTTCTCTCGCGGCTTGATGCGGCTGGAATCAAGAGGTATTTTCTGTCAAACAATTCAAGCCGTTCTGTGAAGCAATATGT
>DALV01000001.1:8025-8785 GCA_002496905.1 Euryarchaeota archaeon UBA105
TCAACTCACGATTTGCTCTCTTGGTTGGTGAATGAAGGAGTGAACCAAACCTATCTTGTCGGAACGGAAGGTATGCGAGAGATGTTGGAGGATTCTGGAATAGAAACTAGGTCAACCGATCCTCAGTATGTCGTTCTTGGATATGATACAGAGATAACTTACGAGAAATTAAGCACGGCTAGCACCCTAATGCATCGTGGAGTTCCGTTGGTCGTTAGCCACCCTGACATGGTTTGCCCGTCGCCTGAAGGCGGATTGCCTGACACAGGAGCGTACATGGCGTTGTTTGAGGCAACCACAGGGATGTCTGCTTACCATGTAGCGGGAAAACCAAATGCCGGAATGATTCTTCACAAAGTCGAGGAGTTAGGACTCTCTCCTGACGAATGTGCAATGGTCGGAGACAGATTGTACACAGATATTGAAATGGCCGATAGAGCGGGTGTTCATGGAATTCTGGTTCTCTCTGGTGAAGCCACTCGTGAAGACTTGGTAGCTGCTCCTCAGAACCCTAGTTTAGTAGTCGGTTCTGTTGCAGAACTTTGTTTACGGACTTGTTAGTTTAATCCGCAATCTCAAAAGAGTGCAAAATGATGCTTCTAGGTATCGTTGAGGCGTGGGTTTCAATAGAGTAAGTTGCAGAACTACATAGCGTGGAGAGGGATTGGAACGTCCAGGACGGTTCGGACTGCGATTTGAATGCGCTTCCACTTGTTAGAACATGGCCGAGTTTAGCGCCTCATGCTGAGGCTGTTGAACG
>DALV01000065.1 GCA_002496905.1 Euryarchaeota archaeon UBA105
AAGGATAGCAGTAAGGGGTTTTTCAGGGTCATCTTTGTATCCTATCCATAGTTTACTGCTTTTTGGATGGGATTCAGTCATACTTACTACGTGCCCTCTCGTTGTAGAGAGTAGAACTGCTTCTAGTATGCTGCAAAGGAATGATACTCCGATCGCCAGAATAGCGTATAGCGTTAATAGTGTCCAGGGATTCAAGGGCTTCTCACCTCTGGATTCTGATTAGAATCCGGATAGAACATGCGTACATTGTAGGTCACAGTAATACGTGCTCCGGAGCCACTCGAAGCGACGCAGACATAAATATGATGCTGTCCGACAGGATAACGTTCTCGTGAGGTACCATGGTGGTTGAAATGGAGTACACAACCATATTCATGGCATGGCCCTATGCTAATGGCCCCCTACATCTCGGTCATGTGGCAGGTAATTCCCTACCCGCCGATATTCAATACAAGTACGAAAGAGCACGAGGCAGGAGAGTTCTGATGTGTAGTGGCTCCGATGAACATGGCACCCCGATAACTGTTACAGCAGAAGAGCAAGGTATTACTCCACAGGCTGTTGTAGACGAATTTCACAAGATAAATTCCAAAGCACTGGCGGATTTAGGTTGTTCATGGACCCAGAATATAGATTCTAGGGGTGTAGAATTCGGTGGGGCTCTGTATAATCGTACAACCGATAACAGACACAAGGAGATAGTGCAAGAAATATTTCTAGACCTATTGAAAGAAGAACTATTACAAAAACAGACAATGCAACAATATTGCGAAATCAATGAATCGGGAGTCGTTAAATTCCTCCCTGATAGATATGTTTTGGGAACTTGCCCAATTTGCGGTAATGAAGACGCACGTGGAGATCAATGCGATTCTTGTGGTTCTACATACGAGGCACATGAACTGAAGAAACCTAGGTCTAAATCTAATCCAAATGCAAAGATAGAGATTCGGGATACCGAACATTTGTTTTATCAACTGAATGAGTTCCAATCAGAATTAGAAAATCATTCGTCCAACCGTCAAAATATTTGGAAACCCAATGTTCGAGCAATGACCAAAAATTGGCTTAATATGGGGCTTAGGCCACGAGCAGTAACTAGAGATTTGGAATGGGGAATTGATGTTCCGATAGATGACAAAGAGTGGGCGAATAAACGAGTATATGTTTGGTTTGAAGCAGTACAGGGTTACTACACCTGTGCAAGAATTTGGTCTGAAAGGTTTGCTTCTAGTCATCCAGATGGAGATTCTGCATGGGAAAATTGGTGGATAGATAAACCAGGTCAGTCCCTCAAACATATTTATTTCATGGGTAAGGATAACATTCCATTCCATACAATTATTTGGCCCGCGATTTTGATGGGTTTAAATCGTTCAAGAAGTCAAAATGAACTACTGCATATTGAGGATAATGTAGCTGCTAATGAATATCTAATGCTTCAGGGTGGTCAATTTTCTAAATCAAGAAATCATGGTATTTGGCTACCTGCATTCCTTGAGAGATACGATGCTGATTCATTGAGATATTACCTAACAATCAATATGCCTGAAGGTCACGATACCGATTTTAGATGGGAAGACTATGTCGAACGTGTGAATAATGAATTAATTGGGAATTATGGCAACTTTGTACATAGAGTGTTGACGCTGACGAATCGTTTGCAATCGGGCGATTCCAACCCATTAATAGAATTTGATAACCATGAGGCACATGAGGAATTTTATGACCATATCCGTGTTTGTATCGAATCTGCAATTGATTCAATGGAACGACAAAGATTCAAAGAAGCCCTTAGGCATATCATGAATATCGCTCAATCAGGGAATTCTTACTTACAACATGCTGAACCATGGGCTCATATGAATAACGATGATTCAGAACAGAGGTCAAATTCACTCAGTTCCTTATCTGCATGCTGGAGAGCCTGTCAATCATTAGCAATTTTAACCGCTCCATTCATGCCTTTCCAAGCAGAAAAATTATGGAAATCTCTAGGTGAAAAAGGCCAAGCAGGGGATCAATTGTGGGAATCGGCTTTGCAATTTGACAAATCCCTAAACTGGTCTGGACAAAAACCCAAAGCCCTGTTTGCAAAACTAGACCTAGATGAAATACTCAAGAACGAAGCCGACATAGCGAGCCCTGATACTCAGGAGGGGGCATATATCGAATTCGAAGATTTTATGAAAGTTGAAATGAAGACTGGAAAAATTATCAATGTGGAAAATCATCCAAACGCAGACAAATTGTATGTAGTTACCATAGAGGATGGTCCCAATTCAACAAGAACGGTTTGCGCAGGACTGAAATCTCACTATGCTGTGGATGAACTTGTTGGAAAATCAGTCGTCTTTGTAGCCAACCTCAAACCTAGAAAGTTACGAGGAATCATGTCTGAAGGTATGATGTTGGCCGCAGAAGACTCTGAAGGAAAAGTCACACTCTTAACCACTGATTCGGACATCGACTCGGGTTCTGGTGTACGTTAGTCTCCAGCTGGCTTGTCAAAAAACTCCCATTGAATTTCTGCCAATTCTCTATTCGATTTGGCTTGTGAGTATGCCTCTAAAGGGAGCTGATTTAGACTAAAGAATTCGTCCCCGAAATTGAAGGGAGACAAAATTTTTCTTGCTTGGTCCCACCTATCAAAAATCGTTAAACAAACCGCAAACGCTTCTACATTAGATAATCTTCCTGGTTTTCCCCAAGATACAGGATTAGCTGCCAATACTACAGGTAAGGTTCTACCTTCCAAGTTCGTTGAATTGTATAATAATTTCAAGGATGGCTCGACCTCTTTCCATGAGCAATCTAAACTGACTATTGATGAGCCGCGTTCTATCGATTGTTTATCATCAGGGCCGACTAAAATTCCAGATAGTGGATCTAACAACAAACCTCTTTTTGGTGATTTCCTCAGATTTGTATGGAGAGTACAGCCACCACGTTTTGATAACTTCCGGCTAGTGCATTTTCGTGGATCGTCTTGATTTAAATGAATTACATGGAGTGGTATTTCATTCAACTCATTCCCTCCCTGAAAAAAGGTCTTCATAAGCATCACCAATAGTCATGTTTCTAGAACCTTGATTTGATGTTTGTCGGGAATTTGAAGCTGTTGATTCAATTAATAATTCTACATCTAAAACCTTCTCAATCTTCTTGATTAATGCATCCGTTGGACGATTACCATTTTCGATTCTTTGAACTATGTTTAGCCTCTCATTCATCCTTCTTGCAAATTCTCTTTGGTCCCAGCCTTTATCTCCCCTGGCTTGTTTGATTCTTTTGTGAAAATCTGGAGCCAATTCTTTGTCAGATTTATGCATAATGTTGGGCCCAGAAATTCTAACCGATGTTCGCTTAGGATTCGATATTCTTTGATTGACTGGAGGAATCGGCTTTGTTAATCCTAATCTCTCTATACAACGATTACAAGCATCTACGCGTGCCCCAGAAGTGGTGGTTTTGTAGGTGGAAACCTTGTCTGCTCCACATAACTCACACGTGCCCATATTCGCTGGGAGGAAAGATAGGTCATCATACCTTTGCGTCGTAAAGGTCAAAACAACTAGGATATTATCACACGATAATGGCCTCAAATTCAGGAGTAGACGACAGGGGCCAAAATTCAGTTAATCCGAACATCATCGAATTAAGAGCAGTTGTAAATGAACTGACAAGAAATTCTCAAGAACTCCTCACCGAAAAACTCTTTCTTGAAAATGAGGTAAATCAACTAAAAAAGCGTGTAACTCGTTTGGATGATGAAATAAGAATTTTGAAAGAGCCCCCATTTATTGTAGGTTTTATACAAGATATAATGGATAATGAAGCAATAGTCCGAAGTTCTAATGGAACAATCTTTCAAGTTTCTATTAATCCAAGAATCGATCGCGAGTTACTTAGGCCTGGAGCTAGAGTTTCGTTGAATCAAGATACATTGGCCATTATAGAAATCCTAAGTGATGGATGGGACCCACTTGTCTCAACAAGTGAGATAGTGGAAAAACCAAAAACAACGTTTAGCGACATCGGAGGAATGGAGAAAGAAATTCTATCTATAAAACAGGCAATAGAATTACCATTAACAAAACCAGAGGCCTTTGAACAAATGGGACTAACTCCTCCCAAAGGCATACTGTTAACCGGCCCACCAGGTACTGGAAAGACAATGCTGGCTAAGGC
>DALV01000111.1 GCA_002496905.1 Euryarchaeota archaeon UBA105
AATTTTTGGTGAATTGACTGAAGCTAGGAAAACCTTCGCAGCTGCATCTAGTTCAGGTGATGTAAGTGGTATTATGGCTGCTGAATCTATGCTTGCCCAAGCCATGCCAAAATTATTGGCTCTATCAGAAGCATATCCTGATTTAAAAGCTAATACGAACTTCTTATCATTACAAGATGACTACAAAGAAATCGAAGATTCTGTGACTGATCAACGCCAATTATACAACAGTTCGGCAACCAATTTCAACACTGCAATTCAGATTATACCGGACAGTATTGTTGCATCCTTCAAGGGCTGTAAAGAAAGAGTCCTTTACGAAGCGGAACAAGCTGCTCGAGGTTCTGTGAGCATCGAGTTCTGAATCAAGTAATTCATTCACCTTCGTATTCTGTAACTCTAATCCCTAGGTTACCTCTTCGAGCCTTTCTTTGCATTATCTTATCCATTTTGGAGTGAAATTCAGATTCCAAATCAATGTGCATTGCAAGAGAGTGCCCAAGTATCAAAATCAACAAATCTGCTAATTCTTCGGATGCTTCTTCCTTCGGCTTTCCTTTGGTGATCGCCGCTGCAAACTCACCTAATTCCTCCACGGTTAGAGCCACACGGTATCCCATGTCATGTCCATTATTCTCAGGGTTGGCGAAATCGTGTTTACTATGGAAAGCAGCAACTCTAGCCATCATGGTAGACCAAGAGCCATCGGGCTTAGAATTCCAATCAACATCCTTCCAATCATCTACACTCAACAGGCGAGTCATACATCGTCCAGTAATTGGAGAACCATCAAATTGTCTAATGTTCTAGAATCTATCACCAGGTGGATTTCGAGGATATTCGGACCCTGCAGGAAGAAGATACGATAGGCCAACAATAGAGAGAACAATTGACGAGAATAATACACCAGAAAATATTCTCATTCTTGAATTTGCTTCATTTTGAAGTTCGGCACATAATTCTGCATCCGGTTGAGGGTTGTTATTTGGTAGACATTCCCTCTCATACTCCTTGTCTTTTTGATCCCACCAATCCATTCTATCCATCGCTTCGATGAAGAGGAAAATGGAGACTAAAAGTAGAATTAAACCCAATCTCTGGCCTTGCAATTTTATCCCTCAATAATCCGCTTGCAAGGCTTCGATACAATCTCTTACACGAGCACGTAGTGTTGCTGCCATAGCGTCGACTGCATGATGGTCGATTTCAGCCGAAGGGTCCCCGGGAGTTCTACCCGCTGCCCAATTTGATGAACATGATATCGCCACATGAGGGATTCCTGTTTCCGAAATTAAACGTGACTCAGGGCCAAGAGTCATTCCAACTACATCCGCTCCCAAACGAACGAGTGCATCAATTTCAGAAGGAGATTCAAATTGAGGTCCGACACACTGCGCCACTACTAGACTGCTTAGAGTATTTTCTTGAGTTTCTGATAAGGCAGAGGAACAAATTCCACTAGCTTTCCTATCAAACATGGAAGTTCTATCAGCATGGATAGCATCATCGTCATGGAAAGTCCATGGACGGATTGCTAAATCCAATACATCACCAGCAACACCAATCATACCTGGTGGTAAATCTTCCACCATCGTACCCACAGAGTTGACACTTAGGATTAAATCTGGAGAAAAGGACTTTGCTGCATGAATATTCGCCCTGTGTTCTATTTCATGAGGGGGCGTTCTCGCTTCTCCTTCTCGGTGATGTCTGTCGATTAGGAGAACTTCCCCTAATTCAGTTTCAACCAATATTGTTGGAACCTGTCCCCATTTTGATTCTACTCTAATCTCAGTATGTTTTCGAGAACTATCGGACATCTCATGAGCGATATCAGACATTCCTGTTCCACTGATTACGGCTATCCGCACCAAATGCTCACCTCGGTTTGGAATGGGCTTCGGCGCCCATATTTACCTCACTCTTGCAGACGGGAAATCAAATCTGCTTTCTTTCCTGAGACTGGTTTTCCAGCCTCCTTTAGAAGTACCTTCAGTTCTGACACCGTCATTGATTCGTAATCAATATCGGAGTCATCGGACGATTCAGTATCCTCTTCTTGAGATTCTTCCTCGGCTGCCTCTTCGACTCCCTCAAATGTTTCTTCTTGCTCGTCATCCAAATTAGTCTCTCCAACCTCTGAAAGATCTGCAGATGCTTCTGCTGCAGCCAAAACATCGACTTCGTCTACTTCAGCAGCTGCAGCGGCGGCCTTCTCCTCAGCATGTATTTCATCCAAGGTAGGACCATCTCCTACAACTACTCCGCTTTGTAATAACTGACTGCGTCTAATCATGACGGTTCTTACAGGCGTAACCTTGGAAACAGACTCTTTGATTGCTGCTTCCATCGTGCCATCAAGTAGTGATTTTTGCAATTGAATCCAAGTAGAACTAGCACCCATAGTCAAGATTGTTTCTCTAGCACTAGCTCTCATTGCTGATTTTTGACTAGACTTTACACGAGACCTTGAAATTAGTAAAGGTTTGAATCTGACGTAATATCCATCCTCGGTCACAACATCTACTGTGTCGTCAATCTTTCCACGATGACGACGGATTTGGCGGCGAATGTGGTCTTTAAGGACGGTGTGGCCGACAAATTCAGTAAGCGCATCTCCACCGACGGATTCTGTTATTCGGAAAACTACCTTAACATGCATCTTCGAAAAGTCGCCATCTAACTCATTTTGCATGATGTCATATGTTCGACCAATTAGTTGTTCGGATTCCTCAGCGAGGGTCTCTCCAATGACTCTGAAGGACCAAGGATTACGAGGTGCTCGAATTGTGAACCAGCGCTTTGCCTTCCACTTGTCTCTCTGCTTGCGTGCCGCTGCCCTTGCTTTTGCGCCCTTTGCCATGAGAAACACCTCGTATCGGGGGCTACCCCGTATGCGGGCCGTGCGACCTGCCTCCAGTATTTGAATGAAAGCCCTAGAGTGCCATCAAGAGACAAGAGCGCAGCGTGGTCTTCAAGGAGTGATTGCTCGTGCCATTATCAATGAGTCTGCATAGCGTATCCTGGAGAATACACTGTAGCGCTGTAGACGATCTTGAAATTATTGAGTCGGCAATGAGTCAACTATCACCGGTAAAGACAGAGATAACTAGAGAGAAATCCAAATCCTACCATGGCGCTCCGCAAATAATTCTAGCACTGAGAATAAATAACAAAAAATTAGCCAAACAAAGCCTTCAGTCGTTAGGTAAGGCTGTATTAAATCAGATAGTTACCAATGGCCTTGAATCCCAAATTGATGATGACAAAATATTCCATGTTCGCCTCTCATTATCATCTTTAGTCAATGGAGACTTTCTGCTAGCTGAGGGCTCTGAATGGAAATCTGCAGTCAAAGGACGATACAAAATTGAGGCATACCCGGGTCAAAAACCCAGTGAAATATTGTTAGATTTAATTTCAAAATTCGAATGATTCCTTTAGCTATAAATTTCTCTGAAAAATACAAAATCATTACAAGAATTCTTATGCAACTTCTCAGACGAGCAATCAAGTGATAGCATGACCCACGTAGTAACAAGCGCCTGTGTAGGACACAAGTACCAAGATTGTGTAGCAGTATGCCCAGTTGAAGCTTTCAAAGAAGCAGACACCTACTTGGTTATTGATCCGGATGAATGTATCGATTGTGCTGCCTGCGTAGCTGAATGTCCTGTTGAAGCTATTTTCGCAGACACCGATGTACCCGATGAAGAAATGGAATGGATCGAGCGTAACGAGACTGAAAGTCTAGAATTAGAAATAGCAACTGGAGATTCACCAGTACTCGCAGATTGAAGATTCACCTTCTAGTGAACTTAAACATAGATTGATGAATGGAAGCCGAGAGGCTGGACTATGACTCAGAGGGTTGACTTGGGGCAAATGCGCCACGGTACAGAGTTGTTGAAGCGAGGCTTCGCCAAGATGCAAGAAGGCGGCGTCATCATGGATGTCGTCAACGCTGAAGAGGCTCACATAGCAGAAGATGCTGGTGCTGTATCAGTAATGGCCTTGGAAAGAGTTCCTGCAGATATCAGAGCTAGCGGAGGAGTCGCTCGAATGAGTCACCCCGACATGATAAAGGAAATTATCGAAACCACTTCGATACCAGTAATGGCAAAGGCAAGAATTGGTCACGATGAGGAAGCAAGAGTGCTCGAAGCACTAGGAGCAGATATGCTCGATGAATCTGAAGTTTTAACTCCCGCAGATCCCTTCTATCACATAGCAAAAAACAACTTTACCGTACCATTTGTTTGTGGCTGCACGAACCTAGGTGAGGCGGTAAGAAGAGTCGCGGAAGGGGCGGCGATGATGCGAACCAAAGGTGAAGCAGGAACTGGAAATGTAGTCAGCGCCGTGCAACATGCTAGATTGGTAGAAAATGAAATCGCCCATTCTCAATCTGTAGGAGAAGAAGGGCGCAGCGAAATGGTTGACATAATTATGCAAGGATTTCATAGAATAAACAAAGTATCCTCCTTTGATTTAGATCCAGATTCTACTCCATTTGGTTCAATGGAAGAGGTTCGAGGAGAAGTGTCCTCTGTACTAGAAGATGTGGCCAGGCTTGGTAGATTGCCTGTGGTAACATTCTCTGCTGGGGGGATATCTACCCCAGCAGATGCAGCCCTTATGATGAAGCATGGTATGGATGGAATTTTTGTTGGTTCTGGAATCTTCAAAAGTTCTGATCCAATACAGACTGCCGAGGCTATAGTACTTGCAACCCACCACTTCGAGGACCCCTCCATAGTCGCTGAGGCTAGTGCAATGATTGGTGAGCCAATGCCGGGTTTGGAAATCGAAACACTAGATGTTCGGCTGGAAGAGAGAGGCTGGTAAACTCAGAATTTTCCCCGAGTAGTCCCTAATTTTCTTTTCTTGGACTTTCTTGGCTTTGGCGTTCGTGTTTCTGACTCTTCTTCAACTCCTGTACCGCCAAGAGTCAAAGAGCCACTTTCTAGTAACATCTCTTCTAATGAGCCAGCTAGTTCTTCACTTTCGGAAGGCGATCTTATTGCATCTTTAACTGATTGATTGTGGTCTCGTATAGTTTTCTCACGTTCCTCACGAGCGGCTTTTATTGAGTCTCGAATTTCATTGACTTGGTCAAGTAGTACTTTCATTTCAGTGTGGACTTCATCAGCGGCAGTTTTTGCTTCAACAAATACGTTGTGAAGCCTATCACCCTCTGCCCTTAGGAAGTCTCTTTCCTCAAATAGTGGCTTGATTTCCTCCCATATTTCATCGCCTTGCTTATGGCAATCTACCATTGCTTGGTGTTCAGAGTCTGCCTCTGCCCTTAAACGATTTATCGATTCATCCATATCTCCAAGATCTATTGTAATGGATTCGTGTTCCTTAACAGCAGGAAGTAATTCATTTCTCTTACCGATGAGTTTCTTTAGTTCCTTCAAGAGTTTGTTTTCATCTTCCAATTTCAGTCTGCCATCAGTTTCTAAGCGTCTCTCAATCTTTTCGATTTGCCCTTCGGTTTCTGACAATTCGATAACTACTGATTTAGAACCTCGTTCGTCATCCCTACGACCACGTTTCTTGGAAATTATCTCCCTGATATGACCCTGGATTTCATCCCTTCTAGCCTTGTGAATTCTTGCCTGGTCTCTAATTTCTTTTTGTTTGGCCTTCATCTCATCAATAGATTCGCGCAAACCTTTGGCCTGTTCTTGAACAGCATTCCGAGAATCGGCAGCTCTACGGGCGTTCTCATTGTGACTATTGCGATTATCTCGCATACGCCTTACTTTGGTCTCCATAGCGTGTAGGCGACTCCTGAGGTCATCGTCAGGGTTGGTAGTCTCGTCAGACACGGCCGGGCCACGAGCGTTTGCCTCTTGAATCAACCCGATGTATGGTTAGAAGCCTAGAACTGAACCAATGAATGGTAGAAGCGGTGATAGAATTGCAATAATAGCACCAAGGATGAACAATGCTCCTGTTGTCATTCTAAGTCTAGTAAACAGGTCGTTGCGAATCTGAACCGTTAGTACACGACCAGATATTAGATTGCCATCCAAATCCTCTAGACGAATTGTAACAGTGGACTCACCGGTGCTAGAGGGTAACAAACTCTGCCAAATAATCCTAGTAGAGTTTAGGAGATTGGGGAGTGTGTCTGTAATTTTGGGAGAAATAATTCCATCGAAAGAAATCGATTTGTGAGGCTCCACCTTAAGTCGATATTCACAATCATTTGGTCTAAAATCAGGAGTTTGAACCCTTAGTATGAGATCTTGTATTTCATCGGTTTGATTGAGAATGAATGCGAATAAATTCGCAGGGCCAACTACTAAGTTTTCCATATCCACATCAAACCATACATCGCCAGATTTCCCATTCAGATGCTTCATGTGTAAACGATCGTGAAGGCGGAAAAATGGGGCGCAATCAAGCATTGCTCTCGATAATAATCGGTCCCAGGTTTCTTGACCTAATTCTGGGTGCTCGAAAAAACCATCAAGTGAGTCTGAGTCAATCATCGATGCCAGTGCAAGTCTAAATTGAGTCTCATCTATCACAGACCTCCTCCTTAGATGCAATAGATGTAGTAACGTCTCTTGCAATTCTGTCATTGATTTACCAGGTTTAATTTTTGATTCAACTGTCCGCAAATATTCGGATATCCTAACAGCCAATAGTGGATCGATGTGGGCTTTAATTACGTCAGAAAATGGATATCGGAGTAAAGCCGGATGGATAGGAGGAGAGAAGGCGCTCAACATTCCCCATGGCTCATTAGCATTGAAGCGCGATTTATTTGATACCAAAAAGGTCCCATGGCCAGCTAACAAAGTACCAGTTGAAAGCGCAACTAACCTTGGAGAAAGGTCTCCGTCGGGTGCCAACCATAGGGCGATTCCGAGAAATAGGATTGCTAGAAGCATGAAACTTATTGTGGCCCCCAACTGCCTTCTAGAACCATTAATTGTCGCTCGCATTTCCGCATATCCATGGGAGCTTTTGAAGGTCAAACCAGCAGTTGTCAGGGATTCCGCCTCATATTGGAAAATCTTCCTAGTTACTGTCAACAATCGGAATAATAAGAGTAAGAGAGTTATGTTTGCAACTAAAATAAATAAAGAAAGGAAATGAATTCCAAGGTGCATCTCAACAGGAGCGACTTCTTGCATATGGTCTACCCACCATTGTGGTGTTGTATTTCTGTAAGAATGAGCAAGGCCGAAATTCACTACTACAATCAATGGTAAGAAGAGGACAGATCGAATCCCTCCACTGATAAGAAGTCTGTCTATTCGCAGGAGAGTTCTTTCTTGGTTCCTTAAACTATCGACATTTGAAAACATTATTTTTTCAGAATCATCTCCCCCACCAACCTGAACTTGTTTCATATTATCCTGTTGTGACAATGACTCTTCCTCTAGCACTTCTGATGCTAATGATCTCAGAGCGTCTTCCAAATTTGGAATCTCTTCATCCTGCAATTTCTAGTCCTCCAATCTAACTAAAATACGCTTGGCCAAATCTTCGGAAAACAAGTATGGAGTACCTGCTACATTTGTTGAGGAATGTGTTTTGGAAATGTTGACGCCGATAGAGATGTTTTGATTTTCTAGAGTTTTGATATCTTGGCCAGTTAGAGCGATTAATTCAACTACACCACTACTGCCTTCCGGCATATTGGATATTGGCAATAATGGAGTGATTATGTCTGGTTCAAATTGTCTGGAAATTTGAGGGACTTTCTCTCCCAGATGATTGTACTCTGGATAACCCAATAGCTTGTCTAAAGACGACTCTAATTCATCATTAACCGCATGTTCCATTTCACATGCTATCGAACTAACATCTCCTTCATATCCAATGACATCTGTTAGTAATAATTCAAGAAGTAATTGTCGTCGTTTAATCTTGCCAGCGATAGTAAAACCTTCTGCTGTTAATCTTGAACCCTTGTAAGGAATATATGTCACCAAATCTCGGCCGGCTAATCTTTGAATCATCTCTGTTGTGGAAGCGGCACTAACCCCCATAGAATCGGCCAACATTGAGGTTTTCACAATAGCAGAGGGTTGTTCAGAATGTATCTCAAACATCCTTTTCAGATACATTTCCTCAAAGTCGCTTAGTTCGTTCATGAGAAAACCTCGGTTATGGTTCCCCAACCTCTGCCAAGAATTCAGAGCGGCAGGCAGGACACCTAGCCTTTACTGGACGTCTGTTAATTGGGATTTTAAGAGTTTGATCGCAACTAGGGCAAGATAGCAAATCATCCACTGAGCGAGCAGATATCTCTTGTGAAGTTGGGGTAGGAGGTGAATCAATTTGGGTCTCAATGTTTTCTTCTTCCGAAATTGTATCTTCTTCTTCAGATGCAATCGATTCTACCATGAATCTAGCAGTACAAGCAGGACATTTTACGGCTCCAGAATGGCTATTCGGAATGTGTAGACGTTGGTCACATTCGGGACATGGTATCTCTCGTTTTTCTACTGCTGCAGACTTTTTCTTTTCCCCTCTGGCTTCTCTTAATCGATTAAATCTTGATTTCCCTGTATCCTCTACGTTTTCCGATACAGTTCGATATAGAACTAAAATGAACATTACAAGAACTAAGCCCGTGACTGTTCCATAAATTGCCGCGGCCAAATCAAATGGCAATTCTGCCTCTGCATTATTGTCAGAAAATGTTTCTATCTCCAAAAGAAGGCTTTCAGTAAGTCCACTAGTTACCCAAATGATATGCACATCAACAACTTTTGAATCGGGCCACTCTTCGATTGTGAATTCACCGCTAAATGATTCACTTGGATTAATTGAATATGTTGGAATTGTGTCGAGTATCATGTTATCTGAATTTCGAACTACTCTTACCTCTCCTGCTAAAGTCGGAGTATTACCGCTATTGGTTAAGGAGAACGGGATGTTCACACTTTCACCTACCTGAGGAGCAGTACTTACACCTTCAGAAGTAACCACAAGATTTAGCATAGGCGGGGTGAGTGTAGTCTGAATTTCAATTTCCTCTTCAGCCGTCCAAGTAACTGAATTAACTCGAATGATTAGTGAGTCTGCTGAGGGATTACCCAAATCGAGGTTTAGTTGCCTGCGACCAGGATCCATGGTTATTAGGAAAAATTGTAAATTAGACTCAATGGTTTGATCGATTATTGCAACTTCGATTTCAACTTCCCTAGAACGACCATCACTAAGGTAAAGTGAAATCTCTGAACTTAGGCCATGTTCTAGATTCCATTCCAAAGAATCAACCACTAACTGGATTGATTGGGGCTCTAAAACTTCAATCACAGTGGTTCCATTGAGTTCTCTTGCGACTCCTCCATTGCTGGAATGAACCTTCCAATCTAGACTGATTGAGCCTGAAGAGGAGGGGGTAAATGATGCGGAAACCTCTCTACTCGAGCCGGGATTAATCAGTATGGCTTGGCCATTAATTGGGTCTGAACCCTCAGGTGATATTACCAAACTAACGGATTCAGGATTCTGACCTTGATTATGAACCAATATTGAAGCAGTTAGTGAATCCCCGACATGGGCAGGCTCTCCAATAAGTGCTATTTCGGAAGAGCTAGCAGCAGTCAGGTTCAGTGGATTGGGTTCTACTAGTAAAGTAAGACTTTCACTCTGACCCGAAGAATCAATTCCAAAAATTAGGTTCAAAACTCCTTCAGGCAATGGACCAAATGAAATGTTGACTATTACAATCGAATCTGAACCCTCGAGGAAACCAGTAAGTTCAGGAGTGGTTTGACCGTCCAATTCCATCACAAACCACCACTCATCATGTCCAGCTGTAGTATCACTATTTGATACCTCGATGGATAATTGAATTCGGTCCCCTGCAAAGGCGGATGAATTTACCGAAGGAAGGGAGGTTGTACCATCGACGATTGTATTATCCCAATCTGCTGAATTTTCTATACTGAATCTATCCTGTGCACTAACATTTAGGGATATTATGGTTACAAAAACCACAGAGGCAGTTATCACAAGCAATTTGTGACGACGAACGCCTGTATTCATTGTCTGACCCTCGGGGTAGGTCAGTGTATCAAGGAAACCCCAATTCTAGGTCACGTAGTGACCTTTATGATGGGCCCTAATTTCCGCCGTTTGCATATGGAGTCTGATGGCCTGCTAGCAGTGACGCCTGACCAATTGGCGCAGGCTTTGTTAGACAGGAGAGTTTTGCTGAAGGAGCAATTACCCACTGTCATTCGTACACTGGAGGCCGAGGAACAGCATCTTGCTCCAAAGGTCTCTCGTTCGGTAGATAATCACACACAGGCAAATAAGATAGTTGCTAAGTTGAAAGTGGAACGTGACCAAGCACAAATCGAAGCCCGTAGCCTGATTCCGAAGGTCAAGGACCATCGTAATATATTGGTGGAATCCGGTGGGATGGTAAACCTGGACCCAGATTGGAAAAAAGAAAAGTTGTTTGAAGAATTAGATGAAATCGAAGAAAATATCCAGACTTCGGCGTTAGATCACAAAGCCGAGAAAAAGATGATTGAACGTAGGAAAAAATTGATTCAACAAAATGAAAAATGGCTCAAGGAAAGAAGAGATTCTAACCCAGAAATGGCAGATTACATCGATTCTAGAAGAGAGATGTCTTACCAATTTACAATTGCCAACAAGGCTCATAGAAACATGATCAAAGCCGTGGAAAAGGCACAACCGTTGCATGAGAAAAAAGTAGCGATGGAGGCAGAAATAAGAGACGTCAGAAGACAATTGGATAGAGCCAAAGAATTACTGTCTCAATCTGACCAAGCAATAGAACATTGGCAACGCCGATTAAAGGATGGGTATCGAGAATTAGGATTGGGATTCCCTGACCTCCTTAGAGACATGATTCAAGTCCAAGATGGTGGAGACTCTAGTTTCGCTAAGAGGCAGAAGAAAAACAAACAAAATTCAAAGAAAAAAAATCAGGACAAGAAGCGAAATATCTCAGAATCAAGAGGTGAAGAGGAATGAACGATGGATTGTTCGATGATCTTGAGGCATTACCTCATGAAGAAATCGAAGATATGGTCAAACAATTAGACCGTGATTTACGCTCATTAGAGGAAGAATTCAACTCGCTGCGTCAAGAAAGACGAAACCAGGTAGAAATTATAAAATCATTGAGAGGAGCATTCGATGGAATTCAAGAGGTGAATTCTGAGAGGCGCATGCTGTTGAGTGAATTTCATGAAATAAAGAAGAAGGCAGACAAGCAAAGAGTATTACGGGACAGAGTCAACCTATCTATTCCGCCACCTGCTTCTGTATTGGAGGAATGGATGGCAGACACGCACACTAAGTTAACCACGATAGATAACGACCTTACAGCAGTCCCCACAATTAATCGGGAGTTAGATTCATTTCGAAGATTTTTCGAATTACAAGCTGCTGTAGTACGTAAGCGTGAGGCAGAAGATGCTCATGCACAATATGTAGTGCAAATAGAGGATTTACGAAAAGTTACATCCAAATTAGACGCAACAAGGAAGGCTGGAAAGGAAGCTGCAGATTCAGTCACAGAAAATAATGAAATGAAACCAGACAACATAACTCGTAGTGAAATTAGGAAAATGAGCAAGCGAATTAGCGGCATAGATAAGCGGTTAGAAGCTATTAAATCACAACGTAAGAAATTTCGAAGGGAGGCCGGTAGAGTCCGATCTTATCAAAAAATCACCTCAGGGAGAGGGGAAAAAATCCGTCTAACAGATGTAAAAGAGAGAGCTAGTACAGGGGGTTCACTAAACGCCAATGAATTATCTGCATTACTAGATTCAGGCAGCTTGACAGGAATCACAAGTGAAGCAAACAAACCGGATTCTACTAAATCAAACTCGCCTAAGAAAGGTAGAACTGGAAAGAAAGGAAAGCGAAGACTAGGGGTTACTAGGGGCGGACCAAGAAAGGGAAGCTCCGCTAGTCGGAGAGAATGAAAAAAGATCACTTCAAATGAACTTATATGGTAAAGTTAGGACGTTAATTCAAGGGGTATGATTGTATGAAGGTGGAAAGTGGTGAAATTCGCGAAATCCTTCAACCACTCTGTGATGATATTCAAGAACAGATTTCCTACAATCGGGAAGAAAGAGATCAGTGGAATTCGAAAGTTCGTAAATTACTCGATGAACGCAACGAGTTAAATCGACAAGTTAAGGAATTAATCACAGAGGTGCAGAATCAGAAAGCCCTACGAGATGATGCAAATCAAACTGTTAGAGAATTAAAAGAAATTCGGGCTGAAATGACTGAGACACTAAGAGAAATTAGGACTGATTTTAGGGAGAAAATAGCCGGAAGTGGCTCCCAAGAAGAAAGACAAGAGAAACAAGATAAAACTCGTTCACCTGGTAGAATTAGAACAGAAATAGACCGTTTGGAAAAGCAATACAACGAAGGTCGATTTCTTGGTAAAAAGGAAAAAGAGTTCGTCGCTAAAATGAAAAAGTTACATCAAGAACTAAGGGAAGCCAAGGAAAAGAAATCTGATGGTGGAATTAGAGAATTAAAGATTCAATTAAGAGATGCCGAAAAGAAACAAGAAAACGCTCACAAGAAGGTGAAGCGAGCAGTCATCGGAGCTCAAGAAGCACATGACTTGATGGCTGAATTATCTGAAGAGGTCGATAGATTACGTGAGAAGGCAAATTCTGCTCAGTCAGGAGTCACTCGGGCAAAAAGAGAAGCAGATTCGCTTCATGGAAGATACATTGTATCGTTGAGGTGTATACATTCCATGCAAGATTTACTAAAGGCATTAAAAACTAGAGAAGGCGGTATTGCAGAGGATGATGAGCAAGTCGAAGTTGCTGATCTGATGACCCGACTAATGTCTGGAGACACACTATCTACTGACGAAATCATGGCGCTTCAGAGGAATTGATTTCGTAAGTTCGCCCATTCCTAGAATGAAGTAGCTCAATTCCACCCTCGTAGTCAAGTAGCCAGCCTGGAATAGCAGAAGGGATTTCTTCTAGTATAGCCCCATCGGAATCGAATGACCATCTTTCTAACATGGTGCTTCTTACCGAACTTCCTTCAATGGCTTCTTCTTGTTTTTGTCTTCTGGACTCTAAAATCCCTACCAACATAACTCTCAAATCGGCATCTGTCAACAATTTATTTTCTCTTGCGACAATTAACCTTAGATGTGGGGCATTATTCAGAATTTGTTCTGAATCATGGGCCTCCAAACGATTAGCCCACGGGTCTTCTAATACACTCCAATTACCCTCTTCCCTCTCTCCATCAGGACTGACTAATGCACCATTTATGTTCCATATACGAGATTGAAGAAGTATAGGTTTAGCATCAACATATTCTATTCCTCTTTGTATACACCATTCATCAAGGTCAATTATTGGAGGTAAAATGACTAACTTATTTGGAAGGTTTTCTTCAATAATTTCTTCAATAATTTCTTCATTACGGATTATCTTAGGGATTTTAGCTTCTAAATCTCCACGTAAAACAGCTTCTCCAATCCAACGGCTAAAGACATCAGGACTCCAAAGTTCAATCTTCAGTTTCGAAGATAATATTTCTTTTGCCTGTTCTTCGAATTCTCTTTCACTCAAAATCCAGTGTGAGCTACTAGGAGCATCTACAAGCCATCTTTCAGCTTCTGCAACACTTACTGGAAGGATCGCTTTAGGTATATGCCAAACATGTACAGAAGAGCCTGTGTCCTCTTCTAATTCAGGAATTTTCTCGGCAACTCCAAGGCACCGGAAACCAACTGTTTCGACTACGTTACTAGCCTGAGATAATTTAACTCCGCGAAGATTGAGTAAATCCCCGACGGTATTATCCATGTCTTCGGTAGTCGTTTATACCTTGAAGGCAATCCCTACAAAGTATGAGTTGAAAGCGAAAATTAAGGTAAATATTCTACGCCATCAAATATTTGTGCTTAGGGTTAGAAGGTCGGACTGACCTGGATCTATAACACACAATGCACTAACTGGGAATGGTTTGGCACAAGCCGCACCCAACTGCCTGTTTACCATCGTAACTCGATGAACAGTAATATCAGGATGGCTAGTTGTCAAACTGGATATGTAATCCTCCGGACAGTTTGCCGCCACCAATACCAATCTGGCATCTCCTTTATTGCATGCACTTGTCGTTTGGCGTTGGCCAAATAGTACATTTCCTGTGCTAATTCCTTGTTTTAGTTGTCTTGCTAAATCCATTAGAAACCCTCCATCAAGCATCTACACCTTCAGGTATGTAATACAAATCTACACTACCTGTTCCCAGGGCTACTGGTTGACCAACGATGATATTCTCAGTTACACCTCTTAGGTGGTCTCTTTCACCAATTATACCAGCACGAAGTAAGTGGTTAACAGATACTTCGAAGGCTGACCTTGCCAGAATACTGTGTTTCGTACCGCTAACTCCATGTCGTCCAATCGCCCGAACTTGACCTTCGCTAGTCATTACGTCGGCCACAGTGATTAGGTGTCTAGTGTCAACCTCCAAACCTGCCCCTTCAAGAGTATCTTTCATCTCATTGACGATTGCTTGCCTTGCCGCTTCGACGCCTAGATATTGGTAAATTTCATTGATATTGTTTGTGTAAGTTCTGGCTCTGTCAACACCTGCGAATAAACTGACCTTTGATAGATTTGATCCAATTGTGGCGATGTAATACTCGCCGGTATCCTTGTTTGGACCCTGAACATTCGCTCGTACTATATCTGGCAATCCCTTCAATCTAAGTTTCTTGATTTTGTCCTCAAGTTGCAATAGAGCGGTGTAAGTTGGTGGGTCACTGGCTAATGTGGCTAAATCATCTTCTTTTGTCACACCAGGGATTATTGTCAGAACCTTAGGCTTGTCTTCATCATCTACCTGGATGTAAAGTCGAAGAGCTTTTTGCAACTTGTCTCTAACCTCTGCACCATTCATTTTCTTCAATCGTAGATTAGAAGGCTTGAGTTCAAGTTTAAGATGCCTTTGGGCAACATCAACATCGATGGACGCAATATCTCGAGTTGTTGTTGTTTCAATTGCTGCTGCAATTGCCTGAACTTTCTTCTCATTGGTACGAAGCGGCTTCTTTTTCGAGTCATTTTCATCTAGGTAAACAAGCATTGTTGGTGTTTTTGGAACCTTCCTAGCGTCAACAATTTCAATTACCCTAGGAAGTCCTTGAGTTACGTTAACCGTAGCTACACCCGCATAGTGGAAAGTACGCATTGTCATCTGGGTTCCAGGTTCGCCAATTGATTGAGCTGTGGTTATCCCCACTGCCTCGTGTGGATCAACTCTAGACATTTCCATGTCTGAAGCCGCACATGTTACGACCTTACGGGCTTCAGCGGCGGTAAGTTTCTTCTTCCCTCTTGAGAGAAGGCCATTGACTAAATCATTGATTGTCTTGGGAGTGATTCGAATATCTGCCTTTGCAGCTGCGTCTGAAAGACTGTTGAACATTGGGTTCTCAAGATCTAAATCACGGTGGATTTGACGCATCTTGTCTTCCGAGTCATATTCTTGCAGAGGAAGACTGCTCTTCTTTCTGCGTCTTGTAGCAACACGGCGTCGGATCAAAGTCTTCTGGGTTGCTGTTGCCTTTTGAGCGGCCTTGGTAGAGCCTTGAATTACTTCAGATACTTTCTGTGCCGTTCCAGAATCTGTGGCGCAAATTTGTGCGATTTCTCCAGCGGTAAGTACCTTCACGTCATCCCACTTGCGATCATCGGCGAGGCGGTGAGCATATTCCTCTGCGATTCCGAGATCCATTAGCTTCTTCTTAGTTGCACTCTTGACCACCATCACTCATCACCTCCTAGAGCATCGTCGAGAACCTTGGTGATGTCGAATGGCATACCCTTTCGACTTCTAGCGGGGTCAGTTCCATCTTCACCATACTCGAATTGGATAATCCTATTTGCAGTATTTCGAACCGAGCCGTTTCCATCTTCGGACACCTTGAGGTCGTCCATTGCGTTGATTAGGCGGCGTTGCATATATCCTGACTTAGAGGTACGAACCGCTGTATCGACTAGGGACTCCCGTCCAGATACTGATAGCATGAAGAATTCAGTAGGCTCAAGCCCTTGCTTAAACGAAGACGAAACGAATCCCTTTTCTTCCGCACCTTTCACTCCACGAGGGAAGTGGGAAAGGACTCTGTCTTGGTATCCTCGCTCTAGACGCTTTCCACGGACCTTTGGTTGGCCGATTGAACCAGCCATCATAGCTAGGTTATCCATTGAACCACGAGCGCCTGATGTTGCCATAATTACAGCTGAGTTGTCCTCTCCAAGATATGACTTAGCAACATTACCA